>CALFUU010000137.1 GCA_937929835.1 uncultured Saprospiraceae bacterium
AGATATGGCTTTGTCCATAATATGGATCAATCTATTTCTCAATTCTTCATTAGTATAGACTAGCTTTTGCATTTCTCTGCCTAATACGATAACACCTATCTCATTATGCTGTAAAGTTTCATCATACAAATCAAAGTGGTCGCTCCAGATAAACTCAGACTCTAACAACGGATAATGCAAGCAAATAGAATCTATATCTACAATATCTTTTGTTCTCATCTCTGGTCTATCATCGTAGGCTATTAACTTTAATATCACAATGCCTGGCATAGAACAGGTCTTATATTTCTCTTCACCTATTTCAATTTCACTGACACCAAACGTATAAGCTTCCTTGAATCCATCTAAATTTACTTTTGTTAGACCTTTCCCTTCGATTACTACCTGTCCTTTATTTTCTATCTCACCAAATGATAGTAGGTCAATTTGCTTTCCGTCTTGGTTAGTAAACAAAAAGCATTTATCGAACTTTCTGTGTAACCATATTTTCTTTTGAGTTCAGCTCTCAGTTTGTTGTATTGCTTAACAGTTGAAATGTATACGCCAAAGTCAATATCCTTTGTACCTCTAGGTTTTTCACTATTTGAGACATACCAAATATTTCTAGCAACTGCACCAATAATAAAGAATAGAATCTCCCATTTAAGATGCACTCTTTTTGTTCTTATAAGCTTGATAACCAAATGATTATCAAGCAATTAGTTATTTGCCTCGCCGGCGGGCTTTCATTTTTGTCTTGAAACAAAAACGAAACAAAAAATTCAAGGCTTATTTCATTTCTTAACGGTTTTAAAAACTACAATTCCTAAACGGTCTTAAACTCGCCTCCGGCTCAAACACAAGCCCGTTCTTAACGGAATTCTAGCCTTTATAACCTAAAATGAAAGAGGCCAGAGGCTAAATTTCACTTCTCGTAGATTAAACTTTTCAGTGTTACCTAAGTGGGCGATTCGGTTTTTATATTTCGAAGAATAAGTTAGGTACATCTTGATCAGATTAATACTTATGCTTACCTCGGGACCAACCCTTATGGCTCAGCAATTTATCAGCGTGATCAGCAGCAGGATCTTCTAGCTGGGTACCCATACTATCGTTCCATCGATTGAGATAGCCGAAGAGCGCAATAACACCGAGCACTTCTACAATCTCTCCCTCATCCCAATGTTTTCTCATTTCTTCTGCAACCTCATCTGTTACAGCATTTGGCACTTGAGAAGCAGAAATAGCCAAATCAAATATGGCTCTTTCACCATCAGTAAATGCAGGATGTGTCTTATACTCCCATATGTGTTGTAGACGCGTCTTATCAGAGCCGTAGCGCTCTGCAGCTCTTATGGCGTGTGCCTCACAGTACCTGCATCCAGTTGTCATACTAGAGAGATAGGCCAGCTCTCGCTTGAGGTGACTCGTGATACGACCTTTGTTTTCCATAACGGCCATATTGAGCTCCATAAATGCAGTGGAGATACGTGGGCGATGCATCATCGTGAAAAGACTGTTAGGTGTAAACCCAAGCGTCTCTTCATAAAACTCTGACATTTGTTTGGCTTCTTTGGTAGCATTTCTATCGAGAGGGTGGACTAGAGGTCTTTTCATTTTCTATGTGTTTGGGGCCTAAAATAAGACTTATGAGAGAGACCGACCTTCTCCTTCGAGACAGTTTCTTTATCTTGCTCACCAAATTGGACACTTATGCTCAGAACACTTACTGTACTCCTTGGACTCTTTATATGTCTCAATATAAAGGCACAAATTATAGACAATCACATTTTTTCATTGCACGGAGATTTCAGTGACTGGGTAGTGATGTCTGACAGTGAACTAGGGGATAGAATTGTATATGCCAAAGAGGTCTCTGGGAGAAAAGTCAGATATATCGCAGGACTGATCCATAAAAATGGGATGCCTACTGTCTTATTCCAATCCAAGGAATTTGATATGAGCAAAATGACCCCTAAGATTAATTTTGAAGCTTTCGAAGCCAAGTCAGGAATCCCATCTACCGTAGACTATACAAATCCTGAAATCCCTATGCCATCAAAGGTGTCAGAATCCGTTATGTCGGTGCCAGGAAGGTATATGCTTACCAAATTTGAACTATTACAAGACAATGAACCTGCCAATAACTTTAGCTACCTCTTTCTTCACGGCAAAGGGCATCTGACAATGCAGTCCTTAACCTTTGAAGGAGAAGCCGCTCTTGACTTTCCAAAATTTGAAAAAATAAGAAAAGGTCTTAAGTTTAAAAAAGAGTTGCCGTTTGAACTAGGCGGTACGCCAGCGACACAAACCAAAACCACTCAACCTATCTCTACAGTAGATCAACCCGCAAAAAAATCCAAGAAAAAAAGAAATCCATTAGGTATTATCATCTCCCTCTGTGTCGTCGTATTTGGTCTGTTGCTCGCATTCAATGGTCGTAGGCGCCAAGACGAAGGTGCCTAAGTCAACAATCGAGCTAACATAAAGTATTCGCAAAGACAATAAGTACTGATATAACCCAGATACGCCAACCATCACATTGATTTTTTGTTTTTCTTCAGTCTTCTTTGATAAGACGAATGAGAAAATCCATCATATCCTTGCTCTGCTTGTGTCTATATAGCTACCAGTCAATAGGCCAAACTTGCTGCTCTGCAGGAGCCCCGCTCAGCAATATGATTACTGTAGACAACACCAACCAACTACTCTCTTTTACACTTGGTTACGAATACAAAGGCATCAATCTATTGATAGATAACAATCAAAGACTGATTAATGACCCAAGAAGACGACAGGGCCAAAACGCCAGTCTGAAAACAGACTACCTACTCCATGAACGCTGGGCCTTGTCTGCCACAATACCTTTTTTGTTTCAGTCTAGAACAACCGTGTCAGAATCTGAGTCGAGCTTGGGACTAGGCGACATAAGTCTTGTGACCCAATACCAAGTTTTTCAAAAAGAAAAATTGGCTATCCACCTAGCGGCTGGGCTAGAGTTGCCTACAGGAGTCGTCAATCACACGGGACCGTCAAGTATATTTCTTTCTCCAGATATGCAAAGTGGCTCAGGAACTTTGGACGTGCTCATTGGCGGTAGTTTGTTTTATGACAACTTTATTAATTCTGCTCTTGCTGTATCTACTGAGGTGCTTTATAAGCGCAATGGAACTAATGAAAATTTTGCAAGCACAGATAATTTTTCTGGTCGGCGATTTGGATTCGGGCACGAAACCTTAGCGAGTATCGGCTTGCGATACCAGTATGTTCATAGTCTAGGTTTTTTCTTTCCAGACCTAGCACTTAAGTACAGGAACAGCGGCCCTAATAGAGAGCAGACCACCGACGCAGCACCCAATAGTGGCGGCAATTGGCTGAGTCTTCCAGTGGGTTTTTCCTTTGTCCCAAGCCTTGACAAGTCTATAAGGGTCTTTGCAGAACTCCCACTTATACAAAATTTATCAGGCTTACAGATCACAACCAGTTTTACTTTTGGCGTGCAAGTACGCTACAGTTTGCAGAAAAAAGATAATCACCAGACAATTATAAATTTATGAAATACTTATATCTACTTTCTCTTCTTGTTCTATTTGCCTGTGGAGGAGATGACGACTTGACACCTGCGACAGGCAATAGTAATAATGAATGGTTGATTCCCCCGTCTCAAGTCTTTGATGGTGGGCCCGGAAAAGATGGCATCCCTTCAGTGGACGATCCAGAATTCAATAATACAGATGACCCACAATTTCTCAGTCCAGGCGCTCTAGTTGTAGGTATAGTGGACAATGGTATCGCTAAGGCCTACCCCCATATCATTTTGGACTGGCACGAGATCGTTAACGACAATATTGGAGATAACAACTTTGCAATTACGTACTGCCCTCTGACAGGTACGGCTGTGGGATGGGACAGACAAGTTGGGAACAGAACAACAACTTTCGGTGTGAGTGGCAAATTGTATAATACCAATCTAATGCCCTTCGATAGAGAAACAGATAGTTATTGGTCTCAGCTCAGATTGGATTGTGTCAATGGCAGTCTTGTCGGAGAAAAAATCAATACTGTTCCCGTTGTAGAAACCACTTGGAGTACTTGGAGGACTTGCTACCCCAACTCTCTACTGATGAATACAAATACAGGATTCTCTAGAAACTATGGTCAGTATCCCTATGGCGACTACAAGACCAACAACGACAACATCATCTTTCCTGTAGACAATCTTGACAGCAGATTGCCAGCCAAGGAAAGAGTACTTACTGTTATCACAGAGGATGCCAGCAAAGTCTATAGTATAGAGACCTTTGACGAATTTGAAGTCATAGAAGATCAAGTGGGAGGAGAAAACATTGTCGTCATCGGTTCTAAGCAACAGAACTTTATGGTTGCATACAAGACAGGCGATCTGTCGGGTTTTCAACCTGTAGTCGGAGAGTTGCCTGTCATCGCACAAGACGGGACGGGTCAAAAAATAACACTGACAGGTGAGATCATCACTGGACCACAAGCAGGACAACAACTAGAGTCGATAGAGTCTATAATCGGCTATTATTTTGCAATGGCAGCGTTCTATCCAGAGGTAGAAATTTATGAGGAATAGATTTGAGCCATAATGGAAAACTAAAGCACAACCAAAAAAAGGGGTTGAGAAATAATTCTCAACCCCTTTTTATTTTATCTATGATTGTATCACTAGATTATCATCCCTGCCCCTACAGTATTATTGGTGCCCTCATCTATGAGAATAAGACTACCCGTAATTCTATTAGTTCTGTAAGAATCTTTGAACAGCGGCTTGGTTGTTCTGAGGACGACTCTCGCCACATCATTCATTTTGATGCCATCGTGCTCGTTGAGTCTATGTAGTGTGTTGATATCTAGTTTGTATCGGATTTCTTTGATGACACAACGGACATCCTGAGTGGTATGCATCAAGGCGTATTTTCCTTTTTCTAGGAGAGGCTTATCGCTATCAAACCAAACCAGCATCACTTCGACATCTTGTGTTACATCTGGCTTATTGTTGGGGCGGACGATCATATCACCTCTGCTCAGATCGAAATCGTCTTCTAACAGTATCGTGACAGATTCTGGCGGAAAAGCTTGTTCTTGCTCTCCAGCAGGACCTTGTATAGTCTTTATCTTAGAATGAAATCCAGAAGGTAAGAGCATCACCTCGTCACCTTTCTTTATAACACCGCCTGCAATTCTACCTGCGTATCCACGATAGTCATGGTACTCATCATTATAGGGTCGGACCACATACTGGACAGGGAATCTACAGTCTATAAAGTTGTGATCACTCGCGATGTGTACATTCTCTAGATAGTACATCAGCGTCGGGCCATCGTACCAGGGTGTCTTATCGGATCGGTGTACAACATTGTCTCCTATCAGTGCAGAGATAGGAATAAAGTGCACGTCGATAACATCTAGTTTTGCTGCAAACTTTTCGAAGTCATCTTGGATTTTATTGTAGACGTTTTCGTCATAATCTACTAAGTCCATCTTATTGATACAAACAACCACGTGTGGTATCTGCAAGAGTGAGGCGATGATCGCATGGCGCTTAGTCTGTTCTACTACCCCATTACGGGCATCTATCAATACAAGTGCCACATTGGCAGAAGAGGCACCAGTCACCATATTACGCGTATACTGTATGTGTCCCGGCGTATCGGCTATGATAAATTTTCTCTTTGGGGTAGCGAAATATCTATAGGCTACATCTATTGTGATACCCTGCTCTCTTTCTGACTTAAGACCATCTGTAAGCAAGGCTAGATTGACGCCTTCTTCTCCTCTTCTTTCGCTCACACGTTCTATCTGCTCATACTGATCTTGGAAGATAGACTTACTATCATATAGCAATCGTCCGATGAGCGTAGACTTACCGTCATCTACAGAACCCGCAGTTGTAAATCTTAGTAACTCGCTATCTATTTTATGGCTTTCTGACATGCCTTTTTGTTCTTAGTTTTTTGAAAAAAATCAGTTGCTATCGCTATGCTAGAAGTACCCTTTTCGCTTCCTGTCTTCCATACTGGTCTCAGATCGCTTATCATCAGTCCTACCACCTCTCTCTGTCATTCTAGTCGTCGCTACCTCCTCGATGATATCATCAGTAGTAGAGGCAGTGGATTTCCAGACACCTGTACAGGTCATATCGCCTATAGTTCTACATCTTACCGTCTCTCTGAATACTGTTTCTCCCGGCTTCTTCTCGATGTAGTCACAATCAGCTAGGAGTACACCATCCCGCTCAAATACATCTCTCTCGTGCGCATAGTAGAGTGACGGCAATTCTACTTTTTCCATAGCGAGGTACTGCCATACATCTAACTCTGTCCAGTTACTGATCGGGAAGACTCTGAAATGCTCTCCCATCTGGTGCTTGCCATTGAAGATATTCCACAACTCAGGTCTTTGATTTTTAGGATCCCACTGACCGAACTCATCTCTGTGCGAAAAGAATCTCTCCTTGGCTCTCGCTTTTTCCTCATCTCGTCGTGCCCCACCTAGCGCAGCATCATACTTGCCTTTTTCTAGACTCTCTAATAAGACCGCTGTCTGGAGGCCATTACGACTGGCATTGACGCCTTTCTCTTCTGTAACCGTGCGCTTATCTATCGCCTCTTGTACGGACCCGACTATTAGATTAGCACCAATCTTCTCTACGAGATCATCTCTGAACTTAATGGTCTCTGGAAAGTTATGCCCTGTATCGATATGAAGCAGTGGAAAAGGTACCTTGGCAGGAAAGAATGCCTTGTAAGCCAAATGGACCATAAGTATAGAATCCTTTCCGCCCGAAAACATCAAAACAGGATTCTCAAACTGAGCCGCTACCTCCCTGAGGACGTAGATAGATTCTGACTCGAGTTCTTTGAGGTGATTTATATTGTAGTTCATATGTCTAAGCTACTAGATAGAAATTTTTGAAAGCACAAAATTAAACACTTCTGCAATAGATTCATCAATAGACTGATTTTCTGTAAGTAATTCTAAATCAGGCGCTTGCGGTGCCTCAAAGGGACTATCAATACCTGTAAATCCCTTGATCTCCCCCGCTCTGGCCTTTGCGTAGAGGCCTTTGACATCTCGCTGTTCGCAGATGTGGAGTGGTGTGTTGACATATATCTCCAGAAAGTCTTCTGGACCTATTATTTCTTTTGCTAATGCTCTGATTTCCAACGTAGGACTAACAAAACTATTAAGACAAATGACGCCTGCCTCCAGAAAGAGCTTGGAGACTTCTGAGATACGTCTGATATTTTCTTTTCTATCCTCAAGAGAAAACCCAAGATTCTTATTGATTCCCGTTCGTGTATTGTCTCCGTCGAGCACCTGAATAAAATACCCTTCGCTAAAGAGCTTTTTCTCTACACCTTGTGCTATCGTACTCTTACCAGAGCCCGATAAGCCAGTAAACCAGAGCACTTTGGCCTTCTGATTGAGGTGTTTCTCCTTGTCACTTCTCGTCAGGAGCTTATCAAATATGGGATGGATGTTATCGGCCATAATGTATTCTGATATTTTTAAAAAAAGATGAAGATAAGCTAAAGGACTATACTAGAGTCCTGTATCCATACACAGCCTCTATAAGTTGTACCACCGCCAAGCCATCTGTAGCACTTGTGGCTTTATTTTTTTGCCCTGTAATATCTAATCCCGCCTCTCTATAGATGGCTCTAATATTGGACAGATTGTCATTGTCAGAGAGTGTAGGTTGTGCTAGCCCTTTTATATTACAAAAGTCTACCCTGTCCATATATTGGCCGCCGACCTTTATCGTGCCTTGACTACCGATAAGTGTCAGACTACTTTCAAAGTTCTTTTCGTAACAAGAGGTCGTGTACGAAAAAGTACCCATCCCGCCTCTGTCAAAAGTGAAATTAAAAATGCCAGTATCTTCAAACTCTATCATTTCCTCATGATCAAAGTTGGCGAAGTGAGCATTATGAATTTGCATGGGACCAAACAACCAGTAAAGTGTATCGACATAATGAGAAAACTGTGTGAATAACGTCCCACCATCCTTGCCCATCTTTCCTCTCCAGTCTGAACCCTCATAATATTTTTTGTTCCTGTTCCAGTAACAAGCGACATTAACCAAATAGAGATCCCCCAGCTGTTTATTTTCGACAAGAGATTGTAGCCATTGACTTACGGGAGAAAACCTGTTTTGCATCGTGCAATAGATTTTCCTTTCTTGTTGCCTAGCGACGTCGATCATCTCTTGACAAGCCTGAGCACTCAGGGCAAAAGGCTTCTCACAGATGACATGATGGCCTGCTTGGAGAGCCTGAAGGCTATGTTCTTTATGAAATCCATTAGGACTACAGACAGTGACTATATCTAGATCGTGTGCTAAAAATTCTGAAAGATCCTTGTATACCTTTATTTCTTCAGGAGCCTCTATGGTTTCTACATCATAGATGGCCACCACCTGATATTGCTCTAACTCCGAGATAGCAGCCAAGTGTTTCTTAGCGATATTGCCATAGCCTAATAATCCTATCCGCATATACAAGAGGGTGTGTGCTAGCTGTTCATAATGTCTCTATAGATCTTTCTTGCCGTAACAAAGAAGACGCCAAAGATGCCGCCCAATAATCCGCCGAGCAAAAAGTAATAAATTTTTCCTTTGTTACTCGGCCTTAATGGTGGAATAGGCCTATCGATTACTTGAATAAAAGCTGCGTTGCTTTGTAAAGACAATTCAGATAACTGTAGTTGTTTTTCTGTCTCTCCGAGCATAGTTCCCAGCTTGAGTTCTTCTCCTTGGAGTCGTCTCTTTTTAACCTGGTCGGTACGTCGGACAAGTCCTTGATTTTCATCATCAAACTTGGCTATAGAATACTGAACGCTATTTAATTTAGTTTGTATAGAATCGTACTTGCTTTTGACGAGGTCATAATCTCTCCTTTGCTTTTCTCCAGATTTCTCTGTGTAGTAATCACTCAATTCATCAAAAATATTTTCAACTATATAGATAGAAAGTTGTGGGTGACCACTCGTCATTCTAAAAGACATAATGCCACTCAATTCTGAAAATTCACTCTGAAAAGCATCTCCGGTTCTGGTTTTTCCGACAAGATGTCGATGCAGTTTCTTGAGGGCCTTATTTTCTAACAAGCCAAAGGCCTGAACAGAATCTTGAGTAAAAGAAAAACCACTTAGATTGAGCCCATCGCCTTCAGAAAATCTAGACAGAAACCCCTTTTTAGTCCATTTTTTCCTCGCCTCTAGTGAATTGATTAAGTGATTAGCCAAATAATCCGTTTGTCCATCTATGGCTGCTTTATTGTAGAGTGCTTTCTGTGTGATCGTTCGCGTACGTGAGAGTTCTATTATCTTATCTAGGTTGGACTCTGTAGAACCCGGCCCACCCAGACCAAACTGGCCTAGCACAGCCGCCATACTCCCAAGAGACCCGCCTTCGTCATCATTGATCATAAAGGTGAGCTCCGCAGTATACAATTTGGGTTTAAAAAAATTGAGCCCCAGTAATAATAATGCTAGTCCAAACCCCAATAGTGTAATCAGCTTCCATGAGCGCAGTATATTCTGGATATGATCAGCTATCAGGAGAAATAGCTCTTTTAATGATATGTCTTTGTTGATATTACTGATGTCAGTCAATTATGTGGCGAATTTACTTCAATCTCGATGAACAGCCGTTAAGATTGGGGGTAAGAGTTAATTCTCGGAAGTGGGATTTTGGGTTTGGTACTCCATCTTTATATTACTCAATACGAGGCGGAGCCTTGCCTCGCGACCCTCTAACTCCCTACGGGAGAACCGCTTCCCGCTTTTACGCATATTTTAGTTTGGCGAGCCGACTCCCTTTAGAGATGGGATTATAAGAGCCTTGCCTCCCTATTATCCATTATCTTCTGTACTCTTTTGCACTAATTCAACTCTGAAATCTGCACTCTGCACTCTGAACTAATTCAACTATGCACTCTGAACTCTGCACTAATTAACTCTGCACTAATTCAATTCACATACCCCACCTCCCTAAAGCCAAACTCCCTGACCCCTTCCTTCAATTCTAGCCTGAGCTTGCCTTCGCCAGTCGTTCCGAGAATCTTACCTGACACTACCCGATCATCGACACGAAAGACACTCACCTGCCCTTTTCTATAGAGGAGAGCCTCGTAAGCTGATTTCAACTGAGCAGCGGAATCGCTTTGGAGCTTGGAGAGGTGCTGGCTGACCATCTCTGTCAGCTGGTGTTGCATCTCTACAAGGGTATACGATCGACCTGTAATCTGGTGGAGAGACACGGGATTGGGAAGATCTGAAGGAAAGTCCAGTTCATTGATATTGAGCCCTACACCAAGATGGCAGACCCCTATAGCAGCACCTTTGAGTACGTTTTGGATCAGTATACCGGCCAATTTTTGGTTTTTGAAATAGATGTCATTGGGCCACTTGATAGAAAGGTGGTCTAGGCCAGTGTGCCGCGCCACAAAGCCATGAACAGCCATAGAAAAGGCCATATTGATGCGAAACTGCTCCAAAATAGGGATATCAGGCTGCTGCCAAGAAAAGGTGGAAGCTAAGTTCTTGTCAGCACCTGTGTACCATCTTCTGCCAATTTGTCCCCTTCCAGAGACCTGATCGAAGGTATAGACGCAGATATTAGGGTTTGGGTCATTATTTGATAGACTTACAGCGTGGTCATTGGTAGAGCCGCTAGTCCTAAGATAGACCTGACGAGAGAAGACGGCCATAAGAAAGTGGTAAAGGGTAAATTAACTTAACTTTGAAATAGAAAAATACAAGAAATACATCGGAATTTGGATAAAGCCACTGCAATTACTAGCCCTAGCACCTTAGAACTCACAGATCTCATAATAGACTGTATACAAGATATCAAAGGGCAAAATATCGTCAAAATGGACCTTAGAGAGTTAGATGAAGCCCCTAGTGACTTCTTTGTTGTCTGCGAAGGCAGCTCCACGACTCAGGTGAGTGCCATCGCCAATAACATAGAGAAAAAACTCAAGGAAGAGTACGGACTGAGACCATCCCATTCTGAAGGCAAGTCCTCATCTACTTGGGTCTTAGTCGATTATTTCAATGTAGTCGTACATGTATTCTACCCTGAAACAAGAAAATTCTATGAAATTGAGGATCTGTGGAGTGATGCAATAATGACCGAATACCAAAATATATAGCCAACAACTGAACGAACTAGCCTCGTTCCAATTGAATACATAGACAAGCAATTATGAGCAAAAAAAATAATAGTGAAGGTCCTAAGAAGATCAATCTCAACTCTTACTGGGTATATGGTCTTATCATCTTTATGATTCTCGCAATGAACGTGGTGACCATCATCAATGGGAAGACGACAGAGATCAAAGGGGAAAAGTTTAAGGAAATCGCTCTGAAGCAGCATATCGAGAAGGTAGATGTTATCAAGAATCTGGAAGAAGCCAGAATCTATCTCAAAGAAGATGCCCTCAAGCATTATCCAGACATTAAGCAGAACAGATACAACAAGGCACAGCCACATTTTTCTCTGAAATATAATGGTGCGGAGAACTTTGACAATATGCTCAGTGACATTAGGGATGGTGGTGTTATACTCGATCCTAAGTATGATAATGAAGTCAACTACCTCGGTCAGATTTTGAGTTGGGTGTTGCCATTTGCGATCATCATAGGACTATGGGTCTTTTTTATGCGAAAGGTGGGATCTGGTGCAGGTGGACCTGGTGGACAGATTTTTAATATAGGAAAGTCTAAGGCTACACTCTTTGACAATTCTAACTCTAAAGTCAATGTAACATTCAAAGATGTGGCTGGACTAGAGGAAGCCAAGGAAGAAGTTATGGAAGTTGTGGACTTCCTTAAGAATCCAAAAAAATATACTTCACTCGGAGGTAAGATACCGAAAGGGGTTCTCTTAGTAGGTCCTCCAGGTACAGGAAAAACTCTATTGGCCAAAGCTGTTGCAGGTGAGGCGGGAGTGCCTTTCTTTTCCATATCGGGTTCTGATTTTGTGGAGATGTTTGTCGGCGTCGGTGCCTCGAGAGTACGAGATTTATTTAAGCAAGCAAGAGAAAAGGCACCTTGTATTGTCTTTATTGACGAGATAGATGCAATAGGCCGAGCAAGAGGCAGAGGCGCTGTACAAGGTGGTAATGATGAGAGAGAGAATACCCTCAATCAGCTGCTCGTAGAAATGGATGGATTCTCTACAGACAAGGGAGTTATCTTGATGGCGGCGACTAACAGACCAGACATCTTAGACAAAGCCTTATTGAGGCCAGGTAGATTTGACCGTCAGATAGGTATCGATCCGCCAGATCTTAATGGAAGAGAAGCCATCTTTAAGGTGCACCTCAACAATATCAAAATCGCGCCGACTGTCAAAGCAGAAACTTTGGCGGAGATGACACCAGGATTTGCAGGAGCAGATATCGCCAACATCTGTAACGAGGCGGCACTCGTTGCTGCAAGAAGAAACAAGAGCAAAGTCGAGATGGACGACTTCAACTATGCGCTGGATAGAGTCATCGGTGGTCTAGAAAAGAAAAACAAAATCATCTCCCCTAAAGAGAAAGAAATTATCGCCTATCACGAAGCGGGCCACGCTATCTGCGGGTGGTTCCTAGAGCACGCCTCACCATTAGTAAAAGTAACGATCGTACCTAGAGGTGTCGGCACCCTAGGCTATGCACAATACTTGCCTAAGGAAGAATACATTACGCGAACGGAAGCGATGCTAGACAGAATGACAATGACTCTAGGTGGCAGGGCCGCCGAGAAGAATGTCTTTGACAAAATCTCTACTGGTGCTCAGAATGACCTCGACCAAGTGACCAAGATGGCCTACTCTATGGTCTCTGTTTTTGGGATGAATGATAAGGTCGGTAATGTTTCGTTTTATGGCATGTCACAAGACAATTTCAACAAACCATATTCTGATGAAACAGCCAAACTCATCGACGATGAAGTCAGAACCATTATCGATAAGCAATACATCGCAGCGCAAGATCTCCTCAAAGAGAGAAGGAAGGAACTAGATATCTTGGCACAACAACTCTTAGAAAAAGAAGTGCTCCTGAAGTCGGACGTAGAGAGATTGATCGGCGAACGACCTTTCAAGGAAGACAAGCCCTTCATCCCTGTCAATGGGAATGGGCAGAGTACTGGCAAGTATAGCGAGCTATTTGACGATGAGCAGTCAGCGTAATACAAGACGCATGATATAAACAACAAAAAGGTCAGCCTGTGCGGCTGGCCTTTTTGCATATATACAACTTGCAGTTTTAAGACTTATCGATATTTAATTTTGTTTGTAACGATAGTAAAAGTTTATTGTTCTGTTTTGGCTGATTGGCAGCCTGTTTTCAAAATAAATATCATCTAGAACCCAACCATTCTACAATTCTAAGTGTCTATATGTAAGAAGGGTCTTTTTAGATCCTCCTACCTTATACATTACTTATATATTAACAATTAAATTTAATACGTTATGAAAATTAATCTATCAATTCTAGCTATACTAGCTATGGGTCTAATGTTCACTTCTTGTGGAGATGACTTAGAAAGTACATCATTTGACTATGCATTTAACGATGGCTATGCGGGTGATCACGCTACGGATCTTGAAGCTACATTAACTATAGAAGAATTAGACAATGGTGGTTCTATGATAACTGTAGAGTTAACAAATACAGTTGACGGAGAGACTTACCCTTTGCATGCACACGATGCAGCTGATTCTGCAGAGACACCAAACATGACGCCTTATATCGAGGCACCGAATGCTGATGTATTTGCATCAACAATCACAGGTAACGGTGGTACTGCATCAACAACTGTAACTACTACAAGATCATTCACAGAATTGACAACTACTTATGATGGATTCCTTGTAGTACACGATCCATTACAAGATGTCAATACAGCTGACTTATCAACTTTCTTGATCGTTTCTACATTTGCTAGATAAGATTAGTTGATACTAGAAAAAAGAAAATCCTCTTAGTTTACGCTAAGGGGATTTTTTTATGAATTACATCAGATATAATTCCGACAAAGTTGTGCAAGACTAATCTCTCAAAAACTCATAATAAGCGCCAGCATCAAACTCTGCACCTGGATCACTTATCGTAATAGTATCTCCCCTCCCTCGTAAAAAGAAGTCTCTATCATTGACCCTCATTATTGTCGCAGGATTACTGAACAGGCTTGTATCAATCAACTCGAAACTATAGCGGCCTGTATCAAACAATAACCAATCGGCCACCTCTCCATTGACCACCACATCTATTTCCATATTATCAAAATCAAACAACCATTGTTGCTGGTCTTCAACAACTTCAATTGGAAAGCATTCACATAGGATAGAGATGAGAGAATGATAATCCTTGAGAGAAGAAGAAGATTCTTCTGAATCATTACAGGCACTAATAACCAATGCCATTATAAAGAGTACCAGACACTTTGATTTTTGTGAATACATATCGTTCTAGATTTAATGATTATAAAATAACTCGCTCTTAATCTGTATACTTCTTAATGAGTCTTACCATAAGATCATTCAGAAATTCTACTTCATACTCGCCTACAGAAGCTTCTATATGTTCTTCTCCTATACCGCTATCGTTAGTGATAAAGACATAAGTCCCATTGGTCAAGATGGCCATCTGACGCATCAGCAGCTCTGTAGGCTTATCGATACCACTTGCGGTGATGGGAATAATTTTAATCCCTAGTCTTGCTGCTTCTTTGATTTGATTTCTGACTGATTCTGTGACCTGTACTTCTTCGTGTGGTGGTGCATCAAGAATCAAAAAGGCTATCCGCGCACGTGCCTCTGTGGACCATTCAAGTTGAGAGATACACGTCTCCAATCCCGTATGTACAGCTTCAGGAAAATCACCACCCCCACCAGCTGATTGGTTATCAATAAAGTCCAAAGTTGCGTCTAAGTCTTCAGTAAAGTCGGACCTCCTCACTAGATATTCGTCTCCTTCATCTCTATAAAATACGGTAGACGTCCTGACATCTAGTGCGCCGTTGCCTTCTTCTACCCTTTTGATGACATCTTCGAGATCGTCCTTGATAAATTCTAGTTCATCCGCCATAGAAGAAGTCGCATCCACAATAAAAGATAGATCTACAACCTGACTAGAAGTAGAAGCACTTAGAGGACCAATAAGTGTAATAACGCCTTCTTCGTAAAGTTGTACCGTATGACCTGATCTATTGCCAGCGACGGAAAACGCCAATGTGTTCAAATCGAACTGTACGTCTCTTTCGTAGGGAGCCATCCACAATTCAGCTCTCCCAATATTATCTGTTCTTGCAGACCACAATGTCATCGTCGGCGTGCCCTGCCCAAGATCCAAGATAAGATCAACAGGCACATCTACAATCTGCGCTGAACCATCGAGCACCTGAACCGAAATCCTATTGGTCGTCAGTATACCCCAACGATCATTTGGAGCAAACTCCTCTTCTTCTATGACTTCTTTCCAGAAATCCCAATTGTCAAGATCATTCCACTCTCCTGCTGTGATGAGACCTTCGTTTTGTGGAGGCCCATCTTCTCCTGTAGTCGCACTGCTCCCGCTGCTATCTCTACTGCCCGAGGGGCTAGACGACAAGTCAGCATCAGTCTCTGAACAAGACACCATCCCTAGAAGGATTAAGAGCGCAAGTGTAGACAGTTGTTGTGTGATTTTCATTGTATCTTTTTTCTTATAAGACTACTTAGATCAGGTGATACGTTGGGCATATGACTTTATTTCTTTAGCTCATCCCGCAGTACCGATAAGTAACAATGATAAACCAAATCATCTAAACTACCTATGTCTGCTACAAATAGGGTAAAGTATGAGTGGTACCCATCAGCTTTCCACATTCTTGACACTGCACCTTGCTACCTATAAGCTTACCCAAAAATATCCCACTTCATAGTCGCTGCCGACCACCTTATACTCCACAGTTGAGTACCTTTCTGGGAACATTCGGGAACGTATAGCGTGCAAAAACATAAACGTAAAAAACGAATCTCTTTGCGTTGGTTCGTATTGTTGGGTCTAATTATCTCCACTGCTTGTAAGCGTCCTCTCCACCGCTATCTTCCACATCTCATAAAGCTTATCGGCCTCTACACTTTCCATAGTTGGCTTGTAGGTTTTATCTAGAGTCCTAATATCCCTGATGAGGGTATGCGTCCACACACCAGAAGTCATCCCCGCTAAGAAGGCTGCGCCCATCGCCGTAGATTCTATGTTACTCGGTCGCTCTACGTGCACTTGGAGAAGGTCAGATTGAAACTGCATCAGATAATTATTCTTTACTGCTCCACCGTCAACTTTTAGGGTAGACAATTGGACTTGGCTGTCCTTCAGCATCGCATCTATCACATCACGTGTTCTGTAGGCAATAGCATCAAGGGCGGCTTTGGCGAGATGGGCGGAGGTGGTACCGCGGGTCATCCCATAGATGGCGCCTCGTGCATCCATATCCCAGTAAGGTGCACCCAAGCCTGCAAAAGCAGGGACCATAATCACCTCGTGCTGGTCTGCTACAGAAGTCGCCATTTGTTCTGTCTCTGAGCTGTCTTTGATTAAATTGAGTCCATCTCGCAACCACTGTACAGTCGCGCCGGCCATAAAGATGCTGCCCTCAAGTGCATAGCAGGGCTGCCCAGTCTTATCACAAGCCAGAGTTGTCAGCAACCCCGACTCCGAGTGGATCATTTCACTGCCTATGTTCATTAACATGAAGCAACCCGTACCGTAGGTGTTCTTCGCGGAGCCCGCATCGAAGCAGGCTTGGCCAAAGAGTGCGGCTTGCTGATCGCCGGCAACGCCATTGATCGGAATCTGGTGGCCCTTATAATTCCAGTTGCCGAAGTGGGAAGCAGAGGCCTGCACACGAGGCAAAACGGAAGAGGGAATGGACAATTTGCTGAGTAGGGTCTCATCCCACTCTAGGCTCCCTATATCAAAAAGCATCGTCCTAGAGGCATTGGTATAATCGGTGACATGGGATTGGCCCTCTGTCAGATTCCAGATCAACCAACTGTCTATCGTCCCGAACAATAACTCATCACTCCGACCGACCTTATCGAGTATCCACTTGAGCTTGGTGGCAGAAAAATAGGCATCTATCGGTAGCCCAGTCTTTGACTTGACATAGGACTCCAAGCCACTTTCCTTGAGTTCTTTACAATAGGTTGAAGTTCTTTTGTCTTGCCAGACAATGGCATTATAGACGGGCTTACCCGTTGTCTTATTCCAGACGACTGTGGTCTCACGCTGATTGGTGATGCCTATACTGGTAATCTGCTCTGGCCTTAGACCCACCTCAGTTATCAAGTCCTCGAGCACTTGCCTCTGTACTTGGATGATCTCTTCAGGGTCGTGCTCTACCCATCCCGGCTGGGGAAATATTTGGGTAAATTCTTGTTGTGTCTTGGCTTGAATTTTTCCAGACAGGTCTACAAGGAGGGCCCGGCAACTGGTGGTGCCTTGATCGAGGGCGATGATATATTTTTTGGACATAAGGGTTGAGATTGTTGAGAGGGAATTTTATAACATTTTCGTATCAGACTGCCTTTTCGAAGGCAGGTCTTAGTGATTCTATTTCTGTTCTTTTCATTTTCATTTTCTTTGCACGTTCCGTCCAAGTACTTCGAATTTTCTTCACTCGCTCTATCTCATGAAAGGCTTCGTTCTCTTTCCATCTAAAGTAAGGATGCACTTCCATACAAAGATCAAAGCTGAGGCTATTGTCCTCTTGATCAATATTGAGACTCAAGCCATAGCCATCAGGAGTCGGATTAATATCATAAGCTGGACTTAGCTTCCATCCCTCCTTCGGTATGAGTAAGAAACCGTGATTGCGAAGGTGATCATCCGTATTAGAAACGGCAACAGAAAAAACAATCCGCTTCCATAGCTCTCTGATGTCCACTGTTGGATCAGCACCATATCGTTCTATCAACTCGACGAGATCGAGGTACGACCCACCTGCTGTATGATTGTGTCCGTCCTTGTAACCTAAAAGTGTCATTGCAGAAGCAAAATGGATTCGATCCCTTCCTAATCGATCAAAGCGCTGGGTTAAGAAAGTATGCTGATCTCTCGAAAATATTTCTGCTCTGCAGGTTGTCATTCTGATTCCAAAATCCGTTGCCATCTGATAACTGATAAATTCCCATGCGCCGCTGTCTCTTTCATCGTTTTTGCTGGGGAATTTTGCAATCAAGAGGTTGCCATTTGGATCAACTACATTGACTTTGGGTCTAGCTCCACCTAAAGAAGAACCTGGTACCACTAACAGCCTCAGCCAATCTTTTGCTTGGGGATCATCTATAAAAGCATCTTCTTCATATCTGAGACTTGCTTGCTCTAGCTCTCTAATACTACTCAAGGGAGGAGTTGGCATTTCCGAATTTTCACTTAAGAACTCTCTACTTTCTGTTAACTTAAATCGTAGGGCGCCCATTCTAGTTGCATCATTAACACCAAGCAAAAAATCAGATTCAAACAGTGGATTTAATTTCCTTTCTGCTTCTCTTGCATTGATGGCTTCACGTCTTTTCATTAATACCCGGCCCCATCGATCAGGTGAAGAATCGAGAAAGACTCCAAAGTTTGGCTTTTCATCAGTCAAGTATTGTGGGCCTGCAAAAAGTTTTAGATCAGGATCGAGTTCCAAAGCTCTCCCGCTTTCAAGCCACTCTTTCTGATATTCAAATGAAAGTATTTCTTTTCCTCTTAGCAATTCTACCTTAAGTAATCCCAATAAGTGCGGACTACGTAATTCTATCCAATCTGCATATACTAAGATTTCTTTCACTTCGATTTCTTAATACGTTTAGGTGTTTTCAGTTTTGCATCCTGCAGCTTTCGTCCTAAGGTATCATCTATTGCAATTTGCTTCAGGTCGTTAGCTAGACCCAGCGCCGACAGTACTTGTAAGTAGATACCTATACTAATATGGTCACTTCCTTTCTCAACATGCCACAAAGTAGATCGACCAATGTTTGATCTTGCCGATAACTGCTCCGTTGTCAATCGTCGTCTTAAGCGGGCCAACTTTATGTTTTCACCCAATTCCAGCAGAATTTGACGTTCTTTTGGCAATAAAACAGACTTTTTTGACTTCATAACGTTTCTATATGCAATCAATTATAGTTACTTTGTTTCTATATACAAACATTATGCTAATTTGGTTTCCTATTTCTTTTGAATACTAGGAGACAGGGCAGCTATGAATACCAACGTTAGCCCTTATGACATCTTACGCAGGGTAGTACGCTATCTAATTCATAAGTACTAGAAGCGCCTGCACCTTATTCCAAAGTACGTTTTCCAATGGCGTAACAGTAAATAGATGCCGGCATATAATCAAAGACATAGTTGTCAAATTTAATTTCATCCGTAATGTCAATAGTGGTGACTATGGCTTTATTCAAATTATTCTTCAGTAAAAAACTAGAGAGACTTTTTAACTCCTTAGGCTTTTCATAATATCGATTGCTCCACTTTATTTCAACAGCCCATTGTGGCTTCAGTGTTGAAGGCTCTAAGCCAACAATATCGACTTCACCATTTTTCCATCTCGAATAGAATGGCGTCAACCAATACCTATGAAACCATTGAGCATAGACAGCCGTTTCGACCATATTCCCCATAATACTGGTTGTAGAATTTATCGGAGAAAATAAAGCGCTGCGCAAAGACGGATTTGTTAGATAGATTTTAAAATAGTTGGCACGTTTGAATTTTTTTCCATTTTGATCTATTCTGTTTACAACTCTAATTAAGAAAGCCGCTTCTAAATACTGAATGTACTTTTTGATTGTACTCTTAGAAACGCCTGATGTTATAGCTAGGGAATCATATGAAAATTCATTGCCACTATTAAAGGCAATTGTGGTAAAGAGTGAATTTAATTCCTGCACATCTTGAATACCATAAAGACTGGGCAGATCTCTCAATAAGACCTTATCTACAATATCACTTTTTATATATCGCCCAGGATCGGCTTGTATGTCCTTTGACAAAGATACTTCTGGATACCCTCCATAATTTATATAATCCAAGAAATGATTATTCAATTCATTGATATCAATCGTATCAAAAAATTCTATATCCTTTCCATCCCACCTTTTAATTTTTGGTATGATGAGAGATTCTAAATCTTTGAGATGAATAAATTCATGAAAGGTTAGAGGTGGAAGTGTGAAATCTGTAAATCTTCCTGCCCCCGATTCACTACTTTTTAATTTTAATGCTGCGGCAGCTGATCCAGATACAATGAATTTTGATCTGTGGTAAGAGTCGACTAATGACTTTAGATGGATCTCCCAATTTTTTAGATATTGGATCTCGTCAAAGAAAATATAATATCCATCTACATCCTCTTCCTTACCGACAGCTTTGCGACAAAAATTAAAGAGAGATTCGATTCCAATGCCATTAAAAATTGGCGTTTCGATTGATAAGTAAAATATTTTTTGGGGATCGACTCCTGAACTAATAAGCTCTTGAATAGTGTGGAAAATCATTACAGTTTTGCCGACTCTCCTAGGGCCCATCAATACGGCTGCTCTCTTAATCGAAGTATCTGATACCAATGGATAAAACTCTTCAAAGTATAATCTCTTCTTCATAGAGCTATAGAACTTGTCTATAGCACCATCCTTCCACCAAGGGTTTTCAAACCTT
The DNA here is from genome assembly GCA_937929835.1 of uncultured Saprospiraceae bacterium. Lineage (GTDB taxonomy): Bacteria > Bacteroidota > Bacteroidia > Chitinophagales > Saprospiraceae > RFSX01. The sequence continues at coordinate 20,697 of CALFUU010000137.1, forward strand.
ATTCTATTAAGAATTTGTTCTTCTGTAATCTCAAATAACGCCATTAGAGCTCCTCATTTACGCTTAAATATACAAATTTGTACACTTAAGCGTAAGCAAATATGCTTATTTGACCAATATTTGGAATTTAAGTGCTTTATATAGAGCCTAGGCTGATTTAGGAAGGCTCTTCTCACCCCAGCCCTTAAGGGAGTCCACCGCTATGTTATATGCGTATACTATTCGTTAAAGTGTGAGGCAGCTCTCCCAGCAGAGACAGGGATTAGATTATAGCGAAACTACCCATCCAAACGATAGAACATTAAGAACCAAGAGGCTATCCCCTCTCTGAGCCAAAATCTAGACCAGTCCCTCTCTCCCCTACTTGCCCTTCTTGTCCTCTTTCTTGATATCATCTACCGCTTTCTTGACATCGTCTGCAGCCTTTTGCAGCTTATCTGCTTTGCTAGAGTTTTCTTTCTTCTCGACCTTAGGGGCTGTCTTAGAGTCTGTAGGCTTCTCTGTAAAAGTAAAGCCCTTAGCATCTGTCCCTACATAGATAGTATCTCCAGTAGTAAATTCTCCAGAAAGCACTTGCTTGGAGAGCTCGTTGGTGATTTCTTTTTGGATTACCCTCTTGAGTGGACGAGCACCAAACTGTGGGTCATAACCCAACTCCGCAATCAGATTCATC
>CALFUU010000138.1 GCA_937929835.1 uncultured Saprospiraceae bacterium
AAATCCCTCTTAAGCAACCAAGACGAGGGTTTGGCAATTGAGGGAGACTCAGTGGGAGGGCCTGAACAAGCCATTACATAACTGACAATTTCTCTTTCTGAAAAAATACTGACTGTCAGATAAAGTAGTGGCTATTACACCTGATTAAAGCTAGTCTTGGTCAAACCATTCGTCTAAGAATAATTCTTCTTTGAAGTCATCGATTTCTCGACGTTCTCTTTTAGTAGGTCTGCCGGCCCCTTTTTCCCTTCTCTCGGGAGGTGCTTTTCCGACAAACCAATCTTTGAACTTATTGAGCTCCTCCTCAGGTGTGACGTTGTCATAACAAGGCTGAGCTAAGGCAGCAGATACTCTACGTGGTATTAATTCATTGACTAGAAACTCCAAAAAGAAGCCATCTTTTCTGACATCCAACTTATCCCCAATCTTAATGAGTGTCGATGGCTTAACGGTATTTTCGCCTATTTTGATCCGACCTTTCTTACAAGCGTCTGTCGCTTTGGAGCGGGATTTAAATATCCGCACATTCCATAACCACTTATCGACCCGCATTTTTTCACTAGGCATTTTTGTAGTCTATCTTAGGTGGGGATTCTAGGGTAGGGTAAGATTCCTTTAGAGATTTAAGCCTTTTCAGAACTTCAGTTGCCACGAAGTAGTTTCTATACCATCGGCTGTCTGCGGGGACTATGTGCCAAGGGATTTCAGAGCGATTAATCACATCTTGATAGGCATTCATATATTTTCTCCAGTGCTTGCGCTCTTCCCAGTCTCCATCATTATGCTTATAGTTTTTCTCGACTATTTCGATTCTTTCAGTGAGTTTTTCTTTCTGTCTATCTTTGCTCAGATGTAGATAAAACTTCATAACGATGGTATCATTATCTTCTTGCAGTAAGGTCTCGAAAGCATTAATGGATTTGATCCTATTATCGACTTTCTTTTTGTTAATCCAGTTATGTACACGCTGGATCAATACGTCCTCATAGTGAGAACGGACAAACAGTTTTACCTCACCCTTAGCAGGCACTTGCTTATGGGCTCGCCACAGGAAATCGTGAGCAAACTCTTCGTCGCTAGGTTTTTTAAATCCGTATGCACTGACCATTGTGGGTGGGGTAGCGCTGAACACAGCCTTACTTACACCATCCTTGCCACTGGAATCCATACCTTGTAAAACCACAAGGAGACTATACTTTTTATTAGCAGACATTATCGTAATCAATTCTGCTATTTCTTTCGCTATCTCCTTGGTTTTCTTTTTGATTTTCGACTTTTCTAGTCGTGTCGGTGCTGTTGTCTCTATCTGTGATAAGACAACTTTTTTTCTTCTAGCCACTAGATATTCATTTTCTTCCGTTTCACTAAATAGGTCTCGAGAATAGGCGTGAACCCTTCTCGAATATCTGTCTCTACAAAGTCAATTTTAAATTGAAGGCACTTCATCTTTAAGGCTTCTTTATAAGAAGCTACCTTTTCTTGGTAGAATTCTCTTACTTGATTGGATTGTAACTTGACCCTCTCTCCGCTCTCCATATCGATAAACTCATGTGGTCGGTTATCAAACTCAAATGCTTCCTCATACTTCTTATCTATAACATGGAATAAGACCACCTCGTGCTTATTATACTTCAAATGCTGTAAAGCTGAAAATAGCGCATCAGGATCATCTGCATTATCAAACATATCGCTAAAGATTATCACTAGCGATCTTCTATGTATATTTTCTGCTATTCTATGTAAGGTATCGACTACTGCGGTTTTCTTATTGTTTTCTTCCTCTGATATCAGCTTGTCGAGGTAAGTCATCAACAGTCTGTAGTGTGTTGTAGAAGACTTGGCCTTAGTATGGATGTGGACATCATCATCAAATAAACTTAGACCAAAAGCATCTCTCTGACGCTTGAGTAAGTTCATCAAAGATAAAGCGGCTAACGAACTCCACTGGAGCTTGTTGAGTTCATTACCTGTTCGTTCTTGAGGGAAGTACATAGATGAAGAGGTGTCTATGACAATCTGAGCCCTCAGATTGGTTTCCTCTTCAAACTTCTTGACAAACAGCTTGTCTGTCCTAGCATAGACTTTCCAATCTATAAGTTTTGTGGACTCTCCAGGGTTATAGAGTCTGTGCTCTGCAAACTCTACCGAAAAACCGTGAAATGGACTCTTATGAAGTCCAATTATAAAACCTTCAACAACCTGCGTAGCGAGCAATTCAAGGTTCTCAAGCTGCTTTAAATCAAAATTCTGAAAGAAATCCAAATAACTAATTTTTAAAGTGGGTTAGACGCCTAAAGATAGGCTATGCGCAATAAAAAAGCTCTTAATCGTATGATTAAGAGCTTTAATGTGTTATTTAGACTGTAGCCTACATATGGGCTGCCATTTTCTGCTCTAATACGGCTTTGGTGGTGGCTCCGACGTGTTTGTCGACAACCTCGCCGTTTTTAATTAGTAATATAGTGGGTATGCTTCTTACGCCATACTTTGTAGATACTTCTGCGTGATGATCTACATTAACTTTTCCTATGACGGCTTTACCTTCATACTCTTTTGCTAAATCATCGATTATTGGAGATACCATTTTACAAGGTCCACACCATTCTGCCCAAAAGTCCACTACTACTAGCTTGTCAGAGTCTAAGGCTGATTCCTTAAAATTACTATCTGTGAATTCAAATGCCATATTCTTTAATTTTAAATTGTTGATTCCAATTAACAACACCATTACCTCCACAAAAGTTTAAAAAAATCAGGATAGTGAGTTTGAACAGAAGAAATATGGGCTTAACGACACTATTGCTAGGGTTAGGGCTTAATACGTTATGCAACTTCTCACCCTGGATTTATGAAAAATTCTACCTAAATGGTCTTTTTCAACTTATCAGAATTGTCCACGATTATACGCTTGGAATGCTGCCGATTCCATCTATATACTTGATTGCACCACTCTTCTTTTACTATTTCTTTAGAGGCCAGTGTGGATCCGTAAAGTCGTTTCTGGTCGCCTTAGTCACCTGTTTGACTTGGACTATTGCCTTATTCTATCTTTTGTGGGGGATCAACTATACGCAGCCTAGCCTGATAGAGACCCTTGAGCTCACCCCAGCCCATATAGACTCCACATATATAAAGGAGACTTTTTTGCTGCAGACGGACTTGGTTTCGGCACTAGCTGTAGAAAACATCAACCACCCATCCAACAAGACAATCGAAAATGAAATAAGGGACCAACAAGAAAATCTATTGTCACAATGGGGCGTACCTACGATTGGAAGAGTACGTATAAGAAAGTTGCCAGCTGGTAGTCTCCTCAGATTAAGAACCTCAGGTATCTATATCCCCCACGCTTTTGAAGGCCACATAGATGGGGGACTTTATTATAAGCAACACCCATTTACGATAGCCCATGAGATGGCACATGGGTATGGATATGGAGACGAAAGTGTCTGCAATTTTGTGGCCTATCTGACCTGTCTAGAATCTAAGTATCCTCTAGTGGTCTATAGTGCAGAGTTAGCCTACTGGAGATATCTGGCCCGCTATTATGCGTATCACTATCCAGAGGAGTGGAAAGATCTGGAATTGAGTCCGGCTCTGCGTGCTGATCTAAAGGCTATACGAGAGCATATTTCGAGATATAAAGATATAATGCCTGTTATGCGAGATGTTATCTATGATAAGTACCTCAAGTCACATGGGGTGAAAGCAGGCATCAAAAGCTATGATCAGATGATAGAACTTATTGCAGCTTTTAGGCAAAAGCAGTACTCAGAGGGCAACTGATAAAGTTATTCCTCTTCATCTATGGAAGACAACTCGGTCTCCACCTCTCGCAGCCTACCCTTACAAGTTGCCAATAGGGCAGTAGCTTTTTTGATCTTGACACTAAGCTTATCTATAGATACATGATCTCCCTGGAGCTCTTCTAGAATTTGTTGCAATTCTGCAAAGGCTTTATCGTAACTTTTCTTGGCCATTATTCTTGATTTACTTTAAGGGTTCCGTCTTTAAATAGGAGTTCTAGCGACTTAGGGGTAGTTTGTATATCAGCTTTGCTCGATCTTAGCTTGTCTCCTTGCCTGACCATCACATAACCTCTTGCCAATACACGATCAGGAGACAAAGCCGTGATTAAGTTTTGTGCAGAATTTAATTTTATATCCATCTCGGAGATAGCTCGTTGACTTAGTCCATCCAAGTCTTGTTTTGCTCTAGCCAGCTTTTCATTTTGCTGCAATAAGGTCAGCAAGGGAATACGACTCAGAGCCTCAGACACTTCAGCAAGTCTATCTCTCTCTATGAGTATCCTATCGCTAATCAGCAATTGTAAGTGATGCTCTATCTCAATGAGATTAGACTCAAAGTGACTGTTGTGTTCTACTATCCAATCAGCAACAGCGGTAGGTGTTTTCAGAACTGTATGTGCTACCATATCGGCCACAGAGAGATCTATATCATGACCAATACCTGTTACTACAGGTTGAGTGGATTGAGCTATTCCAAACGCTATGTTGTAGTTATCAAACGCGGATAAATCTAATTTTGACCCACCACCTCTGATGATGGTGATCAAATCAAATTTCAGTTTTTGTGCCGAGGTAAGCGCATTGACGACATCGGTCTCGGTCTTTGTACCTTGCATAGCAGCTTGAAATAACTGTATATCAAAAGTATAGCCGTAAGAATTATCTTCCAGCTGCCGCACAAAATCCTGATATCCAGCAGCAGTAGCCGAAGATATGACTGCTATCCGCTTTATGAGGGTAGGGAGTTCTCGACCTGCATTCTTATCCATCAAGCCTTTTTTCTTAATGGCTTCTATGGTCTTTTGTCGATTGAGCTCAAACTGTCCAAAAGTATAGGCAGGATCTATGTCCTCGACAACAAGACTCAATCCATAGCGCTCGCTGTAGCTAAGGTTAACTTTGAGTTTGACCTTGATGCCACTTTGAAGAATCGAATCCTCTAGGCCGCCTAACTTCTTTTTTATAAATAAAAACTGGCGATACCAGATCTGTGCTGAGTTACTCGCTACGACTTCTTCACTATTCTCTGCCTTCTCTATGAGATTAAGATAGATATTACCTCTAGAATTAGAAACAGAGTTGATCTCACATTCTACCCAAAAGGGCTCTTCAAAGTTGAGGGCAAGCACCCTACGGACGTATTGATTGACTTCAAGTAGTGAGAATGCCTCCAAGATCGACTTAACTTTAGGTCAGCGAATATATGAAACTGAATTCTAATATGAGGTCTGATCCCAAAAATAGAGGGACCACAAAACAAAAGGCAACACCATAATGTATGATATTGCCTTCCTTATTTCTTCTAGACTGTTAGTTTCTAATTGAATGCATTGATATTTTCCAATATAAAACTAAGCTTGCCACATTGTTCTTTTGGTGCTGATTTATCAGGTTCATACCTATAACCATAGAATCCTTTGATGACCTTTTTCTTCTGATCTCTCGTGAGTTCAGCATTGGTCTCTAATTCTAGGAGTTCGACAAAGGATACAGACCCACCCCTGTCTATGCAAATCTTAGCGACTATTCTTTTTCCTTCTTGGTTACCAAAACCGACAGCTAAGATATCCTTATAGTTACGGTGGATAACCTTCCTTCCGAAGACACCTCTCCCAGAACCATCGTACTTGCCAGTACCGAGTCCTCCATCACCGACACCTGAGTCTCCATCGTTACCCGTTTTATCGGATCCTTTGCCATCTCCTTTTTCTCCTTTGCCTGTTCCATCAGGGCTACCGTCTCCTCTAGAAGGTTCACCTTTAGGATTGCCTTCATCCTTAGAACCTCCTTTCTTATCCTTAAATATATCTAAGATACTACCAGCCTTATCAAGAATGGAGGTATTGGTTTTAGGTGCTGGCTCTGGGTCTGGCACTGGCTCTGGGTCTGGTTCCGGGTCTGGCACATCCTCAAAGTCAATTTCCTCTATTTCTATTTCTTCCTCTACAGCAACGACATCTGTCTCCTCTTCTGATACCTCCTCTGATATAATAGGCTCCGTCTCTACTTGTGGGGTAGGCGTAGGCTTGGGAATCTTGACTTCTGGCTTGGTGGTTTGTAGTACTTTTTGTTCTACTTCCTCTATTTCCGCAGGTTTATCTTGGTTTTGCTTGGCAGCACCTTCAGTAGATTTAGATTTGGTACTATTAGAACTCTCTGTAAAGTCTTCTAGTTTCTCAGGTTCTGGTTCTACTATTTCTTCAAAATTGATAGCGACTGCGTATTGATGATCAACAGCTTTCTCGTGATCACACTTGTACAAGAATGCCAATAGAATCAACACCAAGTGTACACCAATAGTAATTCTGGTACTCTTGCGCTTGTTAGCTCGGAGTAGAGCTTCTTGCTCTAGTACGAGATTGGTTGTGGGTAAAGTGATTTCGTTTGCCATAAGCATTAGTCTTGTAGTATAGACTCCTTTATTGATTGATTAAGTGTTAAAATCCCAATAAAAAACTAGAATTTCAACTTTTAAAGGGTCAATTGTTATGCCATCAACACATCTATGCCCTTATATAGTATAATAAACGTCCTCATAGCACGTCATTGTATAATATTTGTCAAAGGAACTTAGCAGATATTTGTCCTAGCAATAAAGGTATAACATATATGTAGAAATCTTTATATTTAGACCTTTATCTTTACGTTTCAAAACAGAATCAGATGCGATTTCTTCTCTTCCTTTTCATTTTGGGTCTATCGGCAACTCTAATTGGCCAAGATTACAGCTCCTTTGAATGTGATGTTACCATCAATGGTAAAGAATTGGCCTATCCCTTTACAGGAGGGTTTGATGCACCACAATTTTCGCATGGAGACTTTAATCAGGACGGAATATTAGACCTTTTTGTCTTTGATAGGAGAGGTGATGTGTCTATGATGTTTGAGTATTCAGGGGATGGTCTGTCGCGAGGATATAGCTTTACAAGAGAGAATAAAGAAAATATTCCGAGCACCTTAGTATCATATGCTAAGATGAGGGATTACAATGGGGATGGACTCGCAGATATCTTTGCTGGGCCACTTGGTACAGCCATCGCTCTGCATGAAGCCTATCTGGCACAAGACGGAACTATCAAATATAGACTGAGACGGATGGGAAAAAGTGAAGGGGACCTTGAGTATGTGTACTTCCAAAACTCTGTTGGTCCCTTTAATATTCCCATACCACCCAGTGATATACCCGACATCATTGATGTAGATAATGACGGAGATTTAGACATTCTATCATTTGATCAGAACGGAACCTTTGTCACTTTTTATGAAAACAGACAGATGGATAAGAATCTACCAAGTGATACAATGGACTTCGCTTTGATTCCCAATCTACCTCCTGCACTCAGACTAGGAGATAGATGTTTTGGGAAATTCAGAGAAGCGACTCTAGATGCAACAATCATCCTAAGTTCTAGTCCTGATGATTGCTCTACAGGTCTAACGGAGCCTAATGAAAACGAAGGAAAATCTGGACCACATGCAGGTAGTACGCTTATGGCTTTTGACAATGATAATGACGGAGATTTAGAACTGTTGATAGGGGATCTCAATACAAGTTCATTAGTTTTTTTAGAAAATGGTGGCTCGACTGATAATGCATGGATGGTATCCGCAACAGATTCTTTTCCTATGTATGATCGAAGCTCAATCACACCACAGTTTGCGGCAAGTTATCTGGTTGATATAGATAATGATGGTCTCTCCGACATTATAACTTCTGTCAATAATCCAAACAAAACTCTGAACGTTAATAATATCAATTTCTATAAAAATACGGGGGATGCCAACGAGCCTTTTCGTTTTATTCAAAATGATTTTCTTACAGAAGAAACAATTGATCTAGGTAGCTTCACTGCTCCAATATTTTTAGATGAAAATGCAGATGGCCTTATGGATTTACTCGTCGGTACTGGAGGCTTCTATAATGATATGGGGCGATCAGATTTTTTCCTAGCGCTATTCCGAAATGTGGGCACTGCTACCGCACCCAGCTTTGTATTAGTTGATGAAGACTATCTCAATTTCAGTGCTTTTAGAGGTGTCTTCGCCAATAATCCAGCACCTGCAATCGGAGATCTTGATAGTGATGGAGACGAGGATTTGCTGATTGGTCTAGAAGGCGTTATATACTATTTTGAGAATACAGCAGGGCCTGATCAACCTATGCAATTTGCTGCTCCAGATTTTGGAGGAGCACTCGATGTAGGCTATATGGAAATAAAAGGTGGCATCGGCTCCAAGCTAGATCTGGCTGATGTCAACAATGATGGATTGACAGATATAATTGTTGGAGAGTTAAGTCTCAATGCAAACAATGGAGCCTCAGGACCCATATTTGGCAATGTTGCCTACTATCAAAATATAGGAACGATAGGCGCTCCTTTCTTCAATCCCGATCTATCTCAAGAGCCTAACAACCCTGCACTTGGAGGAATGAACTCTAAGTTGTTTGTAGATAACGCTGTAACCGTTGCGGCGGCACCACACTTCTTTACACTACAAGATCAACTCCAAGTCTTGATCGGCAGCGAAGATGGAAGAATCAAAAGATATCGTGTAGATCCGACAGACTTAGAAGGCCCTTACACACCTATCGACTCCATAGTAGGCGGTATACTAGAAGGTCAAAAAACGGCACTTAGCCTTGCAGATATAGATGATGATGGTTTTATGGAAATGGTCGTTGGGAACGGCAGGGGAGGACTCAGTATGTTCAATACAGATATAGAAAGCAATGCATCATCGACTACCGATATAGCAGATAATGGAATCAGTCTTTTCCCTAATCCAACCAAAGATCTTGTCAATATAAAAATTGATGATCATATCACTATACAATCCATAACACTCTACTCAGCGGAGGGTCAACTTATAAAATCACTCAAGAGTGATCAACGTGAAGTGTCCTTGGCAGAGCTAAGCGTGGGTATTTACTTTATGAAGATAGTGACAACAGAGGGGGAGATATCAAAGAAAATCGTTAAGCTATAGAATTAAAAAGTAGACTGCCGATACGAACCATAGTTGATCCTTGCTCTATCGCTAATTCATAATCGCCAGACATACCCATAGATAGCTCTCTGAATGTCTCGACATCGGCAAAGTGGTTGGCCTTGGTCTCCTTATAGATGCGAGTCATACTTTGAAATTCTTGCCGTGTGATCTCTTGGTCAGAGGTAAAAGTACCCATACCCATCATTCCTTGGATATCTATGCCAGGCAGATCATTTAACTGACTAAGATTATCCTCCAGAAGCATTGGGTCAAATCCATATTTGGCCTCTTCTATGGCGATCTTTACTTGTAGCAGGACAGGGATTATTCTATTGTGCTTGACAGCTTCCTTACTGATAACCTGTGCTAGCGCCAAGGAATCCACAGAATGGATCATAGAAATAAAGGGTGCAATAAACTTGACTTTATTTTTCTGTAGATGACCTATGAGATGCCACTTGATATCTCCAGGCAATAGGTCTTTTTTACCCATCAGTTCTTGGACCCGATTTTCGCCAAAAGTTCTCTGTCCTAACTCATAGAGTTTTTGTACTTTTTCTAAGGGTTGGGTTTTAGACACAGCAACTAACTGTACCTTTTTACTTTCTAAAAATCTGACTAGTTCTGGATACATACTAGAATAGGCCATACAGTTCTGCATTGATTTGCTGTACTATATCTCCAAAATCTTCTTTGTTGTTGAGAAAATCTGTCTTATCTCCATCAATTATGAGCAGCTTGCCGATCTTATATGAATCTATCCACTCATTGTACTTGGTATTGAGCCTCTTGAGATAATCTAAACTAATGCTGCCTTCGTAATCTCTTCCTCGTTTCTGTATATGTCCTACGAGGGTAGGTATAGACGCCTTGAGGTAAATCAACAAATCTGGTGGCTTAATCTGTGACGTCATTATATCAAATAGCGTCTTATAATTCTTAAAGTCTCTCTCATCCATCAGCCCCATCTCGTGGAGGTTAGGCGCAAAGATATTGGCATCTTCGTAGATGGTTCTATCTTGAATGATGACCTTCTTACCTTTTTGTATATCTAATATCTGTCGGTATCGGCTGTTAAGAAAATAGACCTGTAGGTTAAAAGACCACCGGTTCATATTTTCATAGAAGTCGCTCAAGTAGGGATTGGAATTAGCATCTTCATAATGCACCTCCCAATCAAACTGTTTACCAAGCATCTCTGACAAAGTCGTTTTTCCAGCACCTATATTCCCAGAAACTGCAATGTGCTTGATATCCTCACTCATCTAATAAATTAAGCTGTTTTATACCGTTCGTTGTTGGTTGGCCAAATTAGCTATTTAGACGGAGATAGCCATAAGAACATCTAAATTTGGGTATGTATACCTTTTTTTATTACATATTAGAGATAAATAACCAGCAGGCCGCCTATGTCAGACTATCCAATTATTACAACTGAAGAAATCAAGAAGATATACGTTATGGGGTCTGAGCAAGTGAAAGCACTAGATGGCTTATCTATCAATATCCACTCCAATGAATATGTGGCACTAATGGGTCCCTCAGGTTCTGGTAAGTCAACGCTAATGAACCTCTTAGGCCTGCTAGATACGCCTACCTCTGGACATTATAATCTTAATGGGAATGTCGTATCCGAAATGACAGACTCAGAGTTAGCGACAGTCCGTAACAAGGAAATCGGGTTTGTCTTTCAGACATTCAACTTATTGCCTAGGCTCTCAGCACTAGATAATGTTGCCCTTCCACTGGTCTACTCCGGTATGAGCAAAAAGAAACGGAATGCAAAAGCAGAGGAGGTACTAGAGACAGTGGGACTAGGTGATAGAATCGATCATCGTCCCAATGAGTTATCAGGTGGTCAGAGACAGAGAGTTGCCATAGCTAGAGCTCTAGTTAACGACCCCAGTATTATACTCGCAGATGAGCCCACAGGTAACCTGGATACCAAGACTTCCATAGAGATAATGTCGATACTTGAGGAAATCCATAATCGTGGCAATACAATTATCTTGGTCACTCACGAGCCAGATATCGCGATGCATGCGCACAGAATCATCCGTCTACGGGATGGAGTCCTCGAGTCCGATCAGACCAATCATAATATTGTACTAGCTTCTGACCCCGAACACCATTACAATAAGAACTGATCTCACTTTAAGAGAATTAATGCCGATCTTGTGCTATACAAATAACGGCAATGAAAATCTATACGAAGGGCGGAGATAAGGGCACAACCTCATTATTTGGTGGAAAACGGGTAAGTAAAAAGGATCTACAAATAGAAGCCTACGGAACAGTAGACGAACTTAATGCGCATATAGGCGCCATAATAGCTGAAGTCTCAGAGTCAGAACCAAGGCAAGATATGATGCGCTTCCAGAGCATTCTTTTTGATATCGGCAGCCATCTTGCCTCAGATGGTACCGCTGACAAGTATTTACCAGAGTTAAAGGAGGAATTGATCGAATACCTAGAAACTAGGATGGATGCTATGACAGCAACATTGCCTGAGCTCAAGTCATTTATCCTTCCTGGAGGAAATAAGAGAGTCGCCCTTACACATATATGCCGTACCGTCTGTAGAAGAGCGGAAAGGAGGGTAGTACATCTGTCAGAGAACAATCCGAATGATAACATTTCTTGGTGTCTACGATATCTTAACCGGCTCTCAGATTACTTTTTTGTTCTATCAAGATACTTAATGCTACTAGATGGTGTCGATGAGGTCAAGTGGAATCCGAAATAATCCTACATTTGGATATTCATAACAATAGATGATCATCGACCAGAAAAGCCCCCGTTTCGTATGGAAAGATATAGCCAAGCTATTGGTGGTGCTCTTGGCTGTTACCTTCATCTGTCTTCTATTCCCAAAGCACGAAAGAACTGGCTATCAGTACAGTATAGGGCAATCTTGGCCATACAAGGACCTTATATGCGATATAGCCTTTGAGACACAGGTAGAGAACACCAATCCTCTAGACTCTGTAGGAGATCCTATAACATTGACATATCAAGCTGGAGATATACTCATCAAAAACGGTGCTGAGGTAACGGCTGCCAAGCATAAAAGCCTACATGCTTATTTCCAACAGCATAAGAATGTACAAGCAGGCTGGTCTAGTCAACGGCTCATATACTTTTTAGGCTATTTCTTATTGACGGCACTGATAATAGGAGCACTGATTATATTTTCTATAAAGTACACTCCTGAGATAACCAGTTCGTTAAGAGGTGTCGTCTTTCTAGTTATATGGCCCGTACTCTTTAGCGGAGCTGTCTTTTTGATTAATCTCAATCCATCATTGAGCCCATACCTGATACCATTCTGTCTTGTTCCCATAATTGTGTACAATTTCTATGGTGAGCGATTGGCCTTATTTATTCATATCGTGGTCGTGCTGATTGCGAGCTTCCTGAGTGAGTTAGGTTATGAGTTTACCTTTTTACAAATATTAGCTGGTATTGTTACTCTTCTGGTTATTACAGAGACACGCTACTGGAATGTATTCTTCAAGACGATACTCGTCATATTGGTCACCTATATGGCTGGATATCTTGGGTTGGCACTTATCAACTCAGGTTCACTAAATGGGTCAGAGTTAAGGAATTTTGGCTGGTTGGGTGGCAATGCGTTACTGCTGCTTTTGGCCTATCCATTTATACCTATTATTGAGCGCATCTTTGGCTTTACCTCTTCCATATCACTCGCAGAATTGGCAGATATGAATAGCCCACTGCTCAAAGAATTATCTATCAAGGCACCAGGCACACTTCAGCACTCTCTGCAAGTTGCCAACCTTAGTGAAGCAGCAGCAGACAAAATAGGCGCTAACAGTATCCTCGTCAAAACAGCTGCTCTCTATCACGACGTCGGCAAAATAAAGCAGCCAGAATATTATATAGAGAATAGTAAAGGCACCAATCACCACGAAACGCTAAATAATTTTCAGAGTGCAGAGATCATTATAGATCACGTTATCTCTGGAGAACAGATGGCCAAAAAGGCAAAGCTTCCTAAGGTAATAGTGGACTTTATCAAGTCTCACCACGGTACGACACGGGTAGAATACTTCTACAGAAACCAACTAAAACAAGAACCTGACAGAGAATTTGACGAATCCTTATTTAGATATCCTGGGCCGAAACCCACCACTAAGGAACAGACGATTATGATGATTGCAGATTCTCTGGAGGCTGCATCCAAAAGTCTTAGAAACCCTACAGGCAAGGATATAGATGAATTGATGGAGAAGATCATCGACCATAAGATTACCCATGGGCAACTTAGCGACTCTGATCTAACCTTTACCGAATTGGCACAGTGCAAAGAAGTGTGGAGCGGTCTCCTCAGAAGTATCAATCACGTCAGGATTGAGTACCCAGATGAGGCCAAATAAGTGGCCTTGCACCACTGAAAAAACAAGTCGACCTTAAGCTATCTTAGGTTCTACGCTTCTTTGTGTTAACAACTCAAGAGATCCAACAAAGATTCCTACGAAGAGTAGATTACTCATTAGCGTATTTTGGAAAAACGGGATACCCGCCTCAAAACACAATAGTAAGCCTGCAAAAGTCTTAGGGTATATGCTCGCTGTCAACCATGCACCGAAATTAGAAAGAACAAAGAAGAGCAACGAGGCACCCAGACTACCGACAAGTATCTTAGAAACAGACTTTTGTCTGAAAAGCAGAATTCCGAGCCCAACAGTCAAGATGAATGCGATATATGTCCAGATCATATAGTCTGCAAAGAATACTGTCCCTGTATGTTCTGTAAAGAAAACTCGGTTGATAGTATTATTAAGTATAAGATCGCTAGCAAATAGTGCTATTATAGGCATCATAAAGGCTAGAGCTTTTCTATTGACATACATACCGCCCACTAGCGCCATAGCCGCGATAGGACTAAAGTTGTGTGGAGTTCCAGGTATTAATCTATAGATGAAGCCTATTACAATACAAGTGCCTACAAGCAACAGATCTCTTTGTTTCATTTTATTAGTGTTTCGGCACAAAGATGTGAAATTTCGAGCATATCATTCTCCTTAGATAAACTGTTGTCCATTCACTACTTTTGACCTCTGATTTAGGTATCCGGAAAGAAAAATTATGTTTATAACACAAGCATTTAAGGGCGAAAACAACTGGTGGCGTTACATACTAGTGACTATTTTCGTCTTTATGGGCTATTCTATAGGTACTCTACCACTGACTATGGCGTTGTGGAGAGTAGCTGATGAAGATCCTAATATGACGAGTGAGGATGTGAATGAATTCTTCGAAAACCCCGATTTCCTACAATTTGGCATTAATACGAATCTCGGTTTGACCCTTATGCTCCTAATGTTTGTGGCTGCAATGGCTGTATTCTACTTTGTGTTCAAACCGCTGCATAAGAGGGAATTCAATACGATGACAAGAACGTCAGGAAGCCTTGACTGGAGCCGAATTGCTTACGGATTCCTATTATGGCTCGTTCTAGGCTTAGCCTTTGAATCCATCGGTTATGCTATGGCACCAGATAACTACAGTGTTAACTTCAAGCTCAATACATTTCTGCCCCTTCTAGCACTGAGCATATTTATACTTCCGATACAGACAAGCTTTGAAGAGTTGTTCTTTAGAGGCTACATAATGCAGGCGATAGGCATCAGCAAACTGCAGAGTGTTGCTATGGTCATAGTTGCAGCAATAGTTTGCTACTTCATCAATGATATACTTGTCGCTAGTCTGTTATCGGATGATCTAGACGAATTGCGTTATTCCTATATCTCATTAGCTATAAAGGCCTTGGTCATAATCATCTTTATGATCATAGCCTCTGTGCTTATAAGCATAGCCAAGGGGTCCACGTCTTCTGATAAACCACATAATTACAAGATAGTAGCCTTGGTACTGAGTTCGGTTTTATTTGGGCTCATCCATTCTGCCAATCCAGAAATAGAGAAATTTGGATACGAGATTATGATGCTCTATTATATATCGGCTGGAATGCTACTAGGCATTGTGACACTGATGGACGACAGAATAGAACTCGCTCTTGGCATTCACGCAGCTACCAATTTTACAGGTGCTGTCTTTGTAGGTTATGATGGAGCTGCCATACAAACGGACAGTATACTCACCTCACACTCACTCAACCCTTATATCATGACAGGTGGATTTTTTGTGTTGGCTGGAGTATTTTTGCTTATAACCAAAAGGAAATATGGATGGGGCTCTTTTTCACAACTCGTTGACCCTATCTATAAGCCGAATGAAGATCTAGATTTAGGACGTCTCTTAGTCGAAAATAGAGATACTGATCCGACTACTAATTAAATATTCAGAATCAAATAATTTATTATGAAACTATACTTGGTTAGTGCATGTCTTATGATGTCGCTTGCTGTATTCGGTCAGTCAGATAGATGGCAACAGAGGGCAGAGTACAAGATGGAAATAGACTTTGATGTCAAGAAGCACCAGTTTAAGGGTGAGCAGACTATAAAATATTTCAACAACTCACCTGACACACTTCACAACTTATTTTATCATTTATACTTTAATGCATTCCAGCCTGGCAGTATGATGGATGTCCGATCACTATCGATAGAGGATCCAGATAGAAGAGTAGGAGATAGAATCTCAAAGTTGAGCCAAGAAGAGATAGGTTATCACGACATCAAGTCCTTCAAGATAAATGGTAAGAGTGCGCAGTATCATGTAGAGGGTACCATTCTCGAAATCAAATTAGACAAGCCAATAATGCCAGGCAAAAGCGCAAAGCTTGAGTTGAAATTTGAATCACAAGTACCCTTACAGATAAGAAGATCTGGACGAGACTCAGAAGAAGGTATCAGCTATTCGATGTCTCAATGGTACCCTAAGCTGTGTGAATATGATTATCAAGGCTGGCACGCCAACCCCTATGTCGGTAGAGAATTCCATGGCGTATGGGGAGACTTCGATGTCAAAATAAAAATCAACAGAAAATATGCCGTAGCTGCAACTGGCACACTTCAAGATGCTAAGGATATGGGTCACGGCTATTCTGATAAAAACACTGCGAAGGGAGGGCTCTTTAAGAAAAAGTCACTCCAGTGGCACTTCAAAGCCGAAGACGTACACGACTTTGCTTGGGGAGCGGATCCTGACTATACACACAAGATCAAGACAACAGATGCTGGCACAACGCTGCATTACTTTTTTCAAGAAAATGAAAAGACAAAAGATGTGTGGGAGAACCTACATAAGGCAATGAATGAGGCAGAGCAATTTATGAACAAAAAGTATGGAGAATATCCTTACCCAAGTTATGCCTTTGTACAAGGAGGAGACGGTGGTATGGAATATCCTATGCTAACGCTTATCACAGGAGAAAGAAGTTATGCAAGTCTTGTAGGCGTATCTGTACACGAATGGATGCATAGTTGGTATCAAATGGTACTCGGCACTAATGAAGCACTGTATGCTTGGATGGACGAAGGCTTTACATCTTTTGGAAGTGCAGAGGTGATGAACCACCTTAGAAACAAGGGTATACTATCTGGAGAGGCAACAGATAATCCGCATAAGAATGCTGTACGCGGCTATGCAAGATTTTCTCAATCAGGAAAAGAAGAAGCCCTAAGCACCCACGCAGATCATTTCAATACTAATACTGCTTATAGTGTAGCCTCCTACACCAAAGGGGCCGTATTCTTAAAGGAAATAGAGTATATCGTAGGCAAGCGAGCTTTTGACAAAAGTATGTTAAGATACTTCAATGAGTGGAAGTATAAACATCCTAATCCTAATGACTTTATCAGAGTTGTAGAAAAGACATCAGGACTAGAACTAGATTGGTTTAAAGAGTACTGGGTATATACAACCAAGACAATAGATTACGGTATCGAATCTGTACAAAAAGTCAATGGTAATAATGAAATCAAACTTGTCAAAACAGGGTTGATGCCTATGCCACTAGACATCACAGTTGAGATGGAAGATGGCTCCACACATAATTATTATATCCCTCTTAGAGTTATGAGAGGAGAGAAAGGCAGCGATAGCTTTAGTGGAGAGCTAAGGGCAGATTGGCCTTGGACACACAGCCATTATGTACTTAATAATTTGCCAGCAGGCACTATAAAAACAGTGATGATTGACAGTTCAGAAAGATTAGCAGATGTCAATCTTGCTGACAATATCTGGCCTCAAGCAGAGGTAGAAGAAAACTAAATACAACTTAGTTAGTGCATAAAAAAAATACCCAAGTCAATGGACTTGGGTATTTTTTTATCTCTGTATCTGAGCAAAAGAGATTAGGCTTTTCCTTTGGATAATTTCTTTTTCCCAGGAATAATCTTGGCCATCTTAACTGCTTTTTCTGCATTAACAACTCCACCAGCAACACTTAATTGACTGAATGGTACCTTCGTATCTTTTGTGCCAGGAACAATAACTTGATCATCTAGCTTAGTAACAGATGACATTAAAATATTTTTGACTTGAACAGCAGTCAACTTAGGAAAGTATGATCTCAATACTGCAGCAACTCCCGCAACTACTGGCGCTGCCATACTTGTACCTTGTAGATTACGGTATTCGTCATCAGGTAAGGTAGAATAGATAGCCATACCCGGAGCAAATAAATCTACATTCCTTGTACCATAGTTAGAAAATGGTGCAGAAAAGTTTTCACCACCTGCATAATTCAAGGCACCGATTTCCATCCAATTTTCAAAATACTTATCCTTTGCTTTGAAGATGCCTAAGAACCTTTTTCCTTTGTAATGGTCGTTAGGGAAATTATCAGTGGTGTCATTATCTTGAGAGCTATTACCAGCAGCGTGTACTAACAATACATCTTTATCCTTTGCATACTTAATAGCCTCTTCAACAACTTTCTCATACCAAGAGTATCCCTTTCCGAAACTCATGTTAATGATACTAGCGCCATTATCTACAGCATATCTTATCGCATTGGCAACATCCTTATCTCTTTCGTCTCCATTGGGTACTGTACGGACTGACATCAATCTCACATTATCTGCAACACCATCCATACCGACGTTATTATCTCTTACTGCACCGATAATGCCTGCTACGTGTGTTCCATGTAAGGCATCTGGACCCTCCACATCATTGTTGCCATAATATCTTTCTCTCTGGTTACTGTAGTCGTCTCCGATTATCTCTCTAGTATTAAACTCCGTATTGTAGGCATACTTAAGCTGACCACCGAAATATTCGATACCTCCATCTAATTCACTAAAGATATTGGCTTGTAAAGATTCAAGACTTTCGACTTGGTTACCATTGGCATATTCGCCCATCAATATTTTGACACCTCTATTGAGCATCTCATCATCACCAGCATCGATTGCTTCTACGGCTTCTTGTGACAAAGGTGAATCACCTAGAGCCTTACTTAAGGCCATGAATGAATTCTTTACCGTCTCTTTGGATCCTTCATATCTTTCTAGCCCTTTCTGAGCACTCTCCAATTTTCCTTCTAGCTCTGCTTTGACTTTCATATAGATGTCAAACTCCTTCTTATCTGATTTAGATAATTGATCTCTAGTGGCGCCATCATACTTGTAATGATACTTTCCATATAGCCTAGTAACCTCATAAGTATCTTCATTGACATTGCCATTAGGACCTCCGATGAAATTCCAGCCATGTATATCATCTACATACCCATTTTTGTCATCATCAATACCATTGTCAGGAATCTCTCCCGGATTGACCCACATATTGTCTTTAAGGTCTTCGTGCTCAGCATCTATACCAGAGTCTATAACTGCGACAACTACAGTCTGTGAAGACATACCTTTGAGCAAGTTTGAATATAATCCCTCCGCAGAAATCCCACAAGATTCTGTTGTATTGGCTGATTTCATATGCCAACCTTCTTCTTGAGCATTAAGAATGCCTCCCATAAGTACCAGTGAGCACACACCCACGAGTATTGAAAATTTATTATTCATTTATTTAATTGATTTCTAAATAAAAAGTGCAAAACATCAAAATACGCATTATTTCGAATACAAAATGCACCATATAAGGTCCAAATATCGTACTATAACTTAGATTTAACCTTGAAACAGCCGTTTAAATGATTATCTCCAAATACTATAAATGAACCTTAATGAGCAAGACATATCGACGGCTATTCACCAAGTGCTTAAGAAATACTGGGGCTATGATCTATTTAGATCTACCCAAGAAGAGATTATTACCAGAGTAGTTCAAGGACACAATTGCTTAGGTGTAATGCCGACGGGGGCAGGAAAGTCGATATGCTATCAAGTTCCTGGGCTCCTGCACGAGGGAGTAACTCTGGTCATATCCCCTCTTATAGCACTTATGAAAGACCAAATCTCAGGTCTTAAGAAAAAAGGCATCAAAGCTGTAGGCATATATTCAGGTCAGACAAAGAGAACCCAAGATATTCTGCTAGACAATGCTATCTATGGAGAGATCAAATTCTTGTTTGTATCGCCTGAGCGCTTAAGGACACATATTTTTAGAGAACGCTTCAGAAAAATGAATGTGTCTTTTGTTGCTGTTGATGAGGCGCATTGCATATCCGAATGGGGACATGATTTTAGACCAGAATATAGGATGATTGCTGATCTGAAAGAAATACATCCAGAATTAGCCTTTCTTGCCCTCACTGCTACAGCTACTAAGAGTGTTGTTGATGACATCTGCAACAACCTTAATATTAAGTCAGAACAAGCTCTGATTTCATCCCCGATTAGGTCGAATCTATCTTATGCAGTTGTACGTGTAGATAGTAAAAAAGAACTCATCGCAAGCCTAGTGAAAGGTCAGCAAGGCTGTACTATAATCTATGTCAATACCCGTAAAGCCACTAAAGAAATAGAAAGATACCTTAAGGAAAGAGGCACACCAAGCATGGCCTACCACGGAGGTATGAGTAAAAAGGATAGGGACAAAGTATCAGAAGCTTGGACTAAGGGAGCAACTAGAGTTATCGTAGCTACTAAAGCCTTTGGGATGGGGATAGACAAAGCAGATGTGAGGAGAGTCATACATTACAATGTACCCCAATCTCTAGAAGCATATGTACAAGAGGCCGGTAGAGCTGGTAGGGATGGTGATTCTGCAGAAGCCATACTGTTATACAATCCAGCCGATTTCCAGAAATTTGATAAGCTCATCAATGAGAGCTTTCCCTCAATAGAATACATCAGAGACATCTATAGCAAGGTGAGTCAGCATCTTAAGGTCGCCGCTGGGCCTACAGACTTAGAATTCTATCCCTTCTACATTGCAGACTTTTGTGACAAGAACAATCTCAAAAAAAATGTTGTTGCCAATACACTAAAGTCATTGCACCAAGCTGAGGTATTATTCTTATCCGAGGCCATATTACATCCATCACAATTACATCTTAAGGAAGGTGAGTGCAAGGCACTCTTAAGGAATCCTAGACTCTCACCCAAAATGCAAGAATTTGTCAAACTCCTATTGAGAACATACGAGGGATTATTTATGGACTTTGCAGTTATTGATGAGTTTCATATGGCAAAAAAATTCCAAGTTGATAAAAAGAAAATCGTGGCTGCATTGCAATGGTTACAAAAGAAAGATATTGCCATCTACAGACCGACTTACGAAGGGCATACCATTTCATTTAATGAATATCGCTACAGGAAAGAGGATATGCCTATAGATGAAAAAGCTTATGCTGAGAGAAAGAAACGGATGACGAATTCCATTGACGCCATACTTGACTATATCAAAAAAGATGTGTGTAGACAACAGCAAATCGCAGCCTACTTTTCTTTTAAGGAGGAGCCTTGTCAAAGTTGTGATATTTGTATAGAGGCCAATCAGAATATTTCCAAATATGAAATAAAAACAAAAATAGAAGATGTCCTCATTAATGAACCGCTCACTTTACTGGAGGTATATGGAAAATTCAAAATGGGGGAGCGGAAGGCTGTAGAAGATGTTCTTGCAGATATGGAGGCAGAAAGAGAACTCAATATCACGGGTAACAAACTGGAGTTGCGTAAATGATAAAAGACAAAAAGCATATAGCCATCTGCAGTACCTCTTACTATGAATATGACCGTAGGCTCCAACGGATAGCAAATTCGTTAACCACCAATGGATATAAAGTAACTTGGGTATCTCGACAAAAAGATGGTGAATCAAAAAAACTGACTTTTGTAGAGCATCACATAATTAAAACTGACAACAATAAGGGCCCAAGTTTTTATAAAGAGTATAACGATAAAATTAATGCTGCCCTAATAAAAATCAAACCAGACATTATCAACAGTGTCGACCTAGACACCATAATAGGCTGCTGTGAAGCGCAAAGAAAACTCAAGTGTTCTATAACGCATGATGCTCATGAGATCTATTATGAAGTACCAGAATTAATAGGCAAACCCATCAAAAAGAGTATTTGGAAACTCATTGCAAAAAAATACCTTCCTACAGTCAAAACTAATTATACAGTCAACCATTCATTAAAAAAACACTACGAGTCTAAATATGGGCAGACTTATGAAGTCATTCGAAATCTACCTTCAAAAACGCAAATAAGCCGTACGTATTCAGCTACTAGAACAAATACCAAAAGACTTATCTATTTGGGTGTTATAAATCAAGGTCGTGGTATAGAAATCGCTATAGAGGCAATGCGGCAACTACCAGATTATCATCTTCAGCTAGTTGGAGAAGGAGATGACTATACAAAATTAGTGGAAGTTGCCAAAGACCTCAACAATGTGAAATTCTTAGGTTTTCAACACCCTGCACACCTGTCCAACATACTCTCCCAGGCAAGTATAGGATTAAATATCTTACAGGCAGAAAGCCTTAATTATCGACTGTCTCTTGCTAACAAATTTTTTGACTATATGCATGCAGGATTACCTTCTATCAATATGGCCTATCCAGAATACCAGCATATTCTAGAAGCACATAGAGTAGGCGTTATGATAGACAGCTACGGTGCTCTAGCACTCATCTCAGGCATACGTAAATTAGAAAATGTAAACCTTTATGCTGAACTTCATTCTAATACAGAGTCTGCTAAGGCTAACTACACTTGGGAGCGAGAGCAGCAAAAATTATTACAGCTTTATAACGGACTTACTAACCTTTAGAATTTAGTTTGTATTAGCCAAGTCGATGAGAAAAGCATACTCTAATGCTGTTTCTTTATATCTCTCAAATCTACCAGACTTTCCACCGTGGCCAGCGCCCATTTCCGTATGTAAGAGCAATAAGTTATCATCTGTCTTATAATCTCGCAGTTTTGCCACCCACTTTGCAGGCTCCCAATATTGAACTTGAGAATCGTGTAAACCTGTGGTTACTAACATGTTTGGATAAGCTTTAGGCTCTACATTATCATAAGGAGAGTATGATTTCATGTACTCGTAATACGTTTTATTGTTAGGATTCCCCCATTCGTCGTATTCTCCTGTGGTTAATGGAATAGTATCATCTAACATTGTTGTAACAACGTCTACAAAAGGTACCGCTGCCAAAATACCATTGTACAATTCTGGATTCATATTAATAATGGCTCCCATTAAAAGTCCGCCAGCAGAACCTCCGTAGGCATATAAATTCTTATTTGACGTGTACTTTTGATTGATTAGATATTTTGAACAATCAATAAAATCTGTAAACGTATTTTTTTTAGTTAAAAGCTTGCCTTTTTCGTACCAATTTCGACCTAAATACTCCCCGCCCCTAACGTGAGAAATAGCATAAATAAACCCCCTGTCCAACAAACTTAAACGAACGGTTGAGAAAGATGGATCTATGGTTGATCCATATGAACCGTATGCATATTGCAATAACGGGTTTGTACCATCTAATTTTATTCCTTTTTTATAAACCAACGAAATAGGCACTTTAACACCATCTCTAGCTGTAGCCCAAATACGCTTAGACTCGTAGTTTTCTTTATTAAATTTACCTCCTAAAACGACTTGTTCTTTTTTAATTTCGCTTTCTCTTGTTTTTAAATCATAATCTATAATCGCCGCTGGCGATGTTAATGAGTTATAACCATAGCGTAACGTAGTACTATCAAAATCGGGGTTATTGCCAATATACGTTGTGTAGGTTTCGTTATTAAATGGTAAAAAATAATCTTCTTCGCCATTCCAGCTTATAATTCGTATTTGGTTTAAGCCATTTTCTCTTTCGTTTACAACTAAATAGTCTTTAAAAATTTCGATGTCTTCTAATAAAACGTGCTCTCTGTGTGGAATTATTTCTTTCCAATTTTCTTTGGATGTTGCATTTTCACTTGTTTTTAAAAGCTTAAAATTAAATGCGTTATCCTTATTTGTAATAACATAAAAGCTATCGTTATAATGCGAAATATTATAATCTAGTTCACGAATACGTTCTTGAAAAATTGTAAATTCTCCATCAGGGGTATCAGCATTTAAAAATCTATATTCTGTTGTTAATGTACTTGAAGCACCAATTATGATATATTTTTTTGATTTAGTTTTATAAACTAAAGCGTTAAATGTTTCATCTTTTTCATGATATACCTCAATATCATCTTTAGCTTCGGTAAATAACTTATGTTTAAATATTTTATGAGCACGAAGAGTCACTTTATCTTTAACAGAATAAAACAATGTTTTATTATCGTTAGCCCATGTTACACTACCCGAAGTATTTTTTATTTTATCGGGGTAAATTTCGCCAGTAATAAGGTTTTTAATTTGAATGATATATTGCCTTCGGCTTACAGTATCTGTAGTAAAGGCAGCCATAGTATTATCTGGACTTATAGCAACGCTACCCAAAGAAAAATAACTATGAGGTTTTGCCATTTCATTACAATCAAACAAAACTTCTTCTTTAGCATCTAAAGTTCCTTTTTTACGTGTATAAATAGGGTAACCTTTTCCTGTTTCATAACGCGACATATACCAGTACCCGTTAAGTTTGT
>CALFUU010000139.1 GCA_937929835.1 uncultured Saprospiraceae bacterium
CCAGGTGTAAAGTCCCATCTGAACATCTGCATTCTTGGAGACTGTCCATCTGGTCTAGGCGTTATGTTGGCATTATTGGTTCCAGAACCATCTAGTGCTTCTGCAAGAACAGGATCGTTTCCATTACCGCCATTGCCATAATTATTGACTTGATGTGCACCAGCAGATTCATCAAACCCTACGAGATAGGCTCTGTCATGGATCATATTGTTCATGTAGAACAAGCCTGTTACATCAGCATCCGCGTTTTCTGCTGGATCTATGGCATCACTGTATGGGAAGTTAAACTGTAAGTCTACACCACCGTCTGGCTCATTTCCAGAAGAGATATCATCTGCATTTTGATCTTCGTAAGCGTGTACATTGTTACCTCGCGTTATAGTCCACTCAGGACCTTCTACGCCGTCTTCGTCGTGCCATCCAAATGGAGAAGCCGCTTCTATTGCAGGCTCAGATATCAATTCGAATGGTCCGTGTGTAGGACTCTCATAAGGAAGACCTACAACGAAATAAGCAGAACCATCTACTGAATTCATAGCAGCTTTCTGAGTAGTTGCTGCCGTATGAGTATGATTGTGGTGCTCATGTGTACAAGTATTGCTGTGGTTGTCAAACATTCCCTTGTGTAGCGTACACTGGTGGCTGTTTTGTTTCTTGTCTATAAACTCACCCGTAGCTGCATTGATATAAGCATACCAACTATCTGGGCTAGCCTTTTCTTCTATAAATACTTGCCAAGCCAGTGTATATCTGCCGTCAGAAGTACGATAGTAGTAGGGCTCTGCAGTCATTAATCCGCTAGAGTATTCTGCTTCTTCAAACATCAATAGATCTGCGTTGCTAGACCTAGATAAGGTTTTTACGGGCTTAGACACATTCTTATAACCTAGGTTATCCGTTAGTGCCAGTAGAGCAGCCTCAGGAGATACTTTTATATCTGCTGGATTGATCTTAGCTCTGAGGTCAGAAACAAATCTGTTACCTGAGAACAGTACTTTGCCTTCTTTGTCTAGAGTTACATTGAATAAGGCATTATGAACCTTGACACCGTTGTACGTCTGCGCATAATAGATATGCGAGAACCCATTGTGCTTGGTCATGTAATTGTCAGTAATAACGACGTCCTTGACATCGTCTTGAGTTAAGCCTAACTCTGCATAGTTTTCACTTAGATAAGTAGCTCCTATGTGTGCTCTTTCTTCAGACTGTGCCATAAGCAAGACAGGCATCAGAAAGGCCAATAGAATAGATAGTCGATTTGATATCATATGATCAGTGTGATTTGATTTATTAATAATGTGCTAAAGTTAAGATTATAGCTATTTTTTATACTGTATTAAATTGCTTTTAGAGGACATTATTATCCAAAAAGAGGGGTTTGGAATCGTTTTGCCTAGTTACGACAGTGATTTTAGTCTAATTGTTTTAGCGATCTCACATTTTCACTCCTATAAATGTTAGATATTTGTGTACACCTACCAAAATCTACATTTCTGAAAGACAAGCTTATCATAGGGCGAAAACCCGTTTTAGATGCCTTAAATGCAGACGTCGAGCTCGAGAAAGTTTGGATTTCCTCTACCCTCAAAGGGGATATAGAGAAAGATGTCCGCCGCATCACAAGAGAAAAATCTATTTCTCTTCAGTATGTACCTAAGGAAAGATTCAATACACTGGTACCTAGAGGTAGTCAGCACCAAGGCTTGGCGGCCCAGCTCTCCTTAGTGAATTATATCGAGATCGATGCCCTCTTGCCCTTCCTCTATGAGCAAGGTCGGGTCCCAGCACTGATGGTGTTAGATGGTATTGAAGATGTGAGAAATATAGGTGCCATAGCCCGATCCGCAGTCTGGTTTGGTCTAGATGCCATCATTATCGGCACTAAGCGATCAGCGATGATCAACAGCTTTGCCTATAAATCCTCCGCAGGCGCCATAAAGGACATTCCGATTTGTAGAGTGATGAGCATCACCAAAGCGCTACAATTCCTCAAGGATAGTGGTGTAAAAGTAGTTGTGGCCGCAGGAGGCAATGACGCTGCCAATGAAACCCTAGATTATAAAGAACCTATTGCCGTTGTGATGGGTTCTGAGGGTAAGGGCGCATCGCGAGAGGTGATGGCACTAGCTGATGAGATTGTCAGTATACCTGGGACAGCAAAGGTAGAATCTCTCAATGTCTCGGTGGCCAGTGCGCTTATTATGTATGACCTCTACCGAAACAGACAAGCATAACATTAATCTAAAAAGCAAATAACATATATGACCTACTTCCAAAAGATGAACCATTGGTTGCTCAGCATAATCTTTTTGAGTCTCGTTGTCAGCTCGTGTAAAACAAGTAAGACGACGACTGCTGCTACCACTGCAGAAAACTATGATCTCGAAAGCGCTTTGCTGTGGAAAATCGAAGGAAAGGAGTTGACTCAGCCTTCGTATCTCTTTGGAACCATCCACTTGATAGATCAAGAAAGCTTCTTTTGGCCCAATGGTGTCTTAAGTGCACTAGAGGATGCAGAGAAGGTATCGTTTGAGGTCGATCTCGACGACATGTTTGATATGGGTGCTGCAATGGGGATGATGTCCAAGGCCTTTATGGCTGACGGCAAGACCCTTAAGGACCTCTACTCAGAAGCCGACTACACCCTCATCAAAAACCACTTTGAGGGGTTGGGTATGCCGATGATGCTGCTAGAAAGAATCAAACCTATGTTCTTGACAGTCTTTGCCTCGGGCGATGTAGAGCTGGGCAAAGGGCTAGGAGACCAAGAAGGTACCAAGTCTTACGAGATGGAGCTCTACTCCCTAGCTCAAGAATCTGATAAAGATGTATCGGGCCTAGAGACTATAGAATATCAGATGTCAGTCTTTGACTCCATTCCTATGGAGGTACAAGGCCAGATGCTGTTAGAAACGATAAAAGGCGGTGACTCCGAGGATGATTCCTTCAAGCAGATGGTGGAGATGTACACTACGCAGAACATCAATGGTATGGTGACGATGATGAGCGAAGAAGAGGGTATTGGCGGCTTTGAAGACATATTGCTCTATACAAGAAATAGAAACTGGATCCCGGTCATAGAAGAGAAGATGAGAGAGGCACAACACTTCTTTGCAGTAGGTGCTGGTCACCTAGGGGGCAAAGATGGCGTCATCGATCTCCTCAAAAAACAAGGCTATACGCTCTCACCCTTGAGTCACACCAAGTAGTAGAATAGATACTTACACTTATGGCACAAATCATAACTGTTAATGGAAAGACACCACAGATCCATCCTTCTGCGTGGATAGCAGAGACAGCTGTCATCACAGGAGATGTGGTCATCGGTCCGCAGTCCAGCGTCTGGTATGGTGTGGTGATCAGAGGGGATGTCAACAAAATCCGTATCGGCGAGCAGGTCAATATCCAAGACCTCACGATGGTGCATGGCACAGTGGGTAGGGGAGATACACTTCTCGGCGATAAGGTCAGCGTCGGCCATAGGGCCATCATCCACGGCTGCCAGATAGAGCCAGAAGTGTTGATCGGGATGGGTGCTATAGTCTTAGATGATGTCCTCATTCCTTCCAATACGATTATAGCAGCAGGTGCCGTGGTAACCTCAGGTACACAGATAGAAGCTGGTCATATCTATGCAGGCACTCCTGCCCGTATTATGAAAACACTGGATCCCGACAAAGCCCAAGTCTATATACAAGGGACGGCACAAGGCTATGTGGGCTATAAGGAGTATTACCGATAGTGAATTTTCTTGGCTTCTTAGATGTTATTTGCTTGACTTCAATGAAATGTCACAGTAGGGACTGCGTCGTATAGAGGCACTTTAATCTCAATTCCTTATCTTAGGTCTATGAGATGCTCTACTCGCAGCATTTCGACATCTACTTTTTCAATTTAGACAACGACGATGCAGCAGCTACTCTTAATCTTTTTCTTACTCTGCGCAACTAGCCTTACTATGGAAGCTCAAGATATGGACAACGAAAAGTTACACGCCATCTTCTATACCCTCAGTGATGAGATGGAGGGACAGGATGGGCAGTGGCAGTTTATTATAGACTCGACGATGTTCCTTTGTATGACGGATAAGTTGCACAACAGGATGCGCATCATCTCACCGATCGTAGAAATGGACAAGGTCACCAGCGAACAAGTCAGCCGCTGTATGGAAGCCAACTTTCATAGTGCTCTTGATGGTCGCTACGCTGTATCTGATAACATTATGTGGGCTGCCTTTATCCATCCACTTAAGGAATTAACCAAGGAACAAGTCTTCAGTGCTATATCACAAGTGTACTCTTGCGCTAGGACTTTTGGGACTATGTACAGTAGTGGATCTCTCAGTTTTCCTACTAAAGAAGAGCGGAAGTACAAAAGCAATTAAGCGTAATGGTAGACCATTTTGTCAGCAATCCTCGTAGACTATTTATTGTTGATGGGGTGGGTGCAGTGGTGTCCTCTTTTATGCTAGGTATCGTGTTGGTTTTGCTAAACAGTTACATAGGTATTCCTAAGAAGGCTTTGTTTTTTCTGGCAGTTTTTCCGGTGATTTTCGGCTTGGTAGATCTTTATGCCTATAAGCAGTCTGCAGAGAGATGGCCTGCGTTGTTGAAGGGGATAGCGATAGGTAATTTGATGTATTGTTTTGTTTCTGTCGCCTGTGCTTGCTTGCATTGGGAAAGTATCAAGCCATTGGGGTGGATTTATTTAGTATTGGAGATATTGATCCTCATAGTCTTATTGAGAGTAGAATTTAAGACGGCAAAAGCCATTATGGCGCATTAAAAAATGAGGAATTCTGAGGTCAAGAATCTAGCATTTGTATAGGCACTATTGGAAGAACCTTCACATAGTGCGGTACAGTTTGGATAAAAAGAAAGAGGCTGAACCCATACTTATGAGACAGCCTCTTTTTTTAATTTACGATTGGGTTATCTACTTAGCAATCATAATTTGATGTGTGTAGAATTGTCCACTGTCCTTGTCTAAGATAAAGACGATGTATTGTCCAGAATTCGAAACTTCAGAAAAGTCTAAGAAATTATCACCTGTCTGGAGCTGCTGAGCAGTAGTCTGCAGAACTTGCCCATTCATACCGATCAGTTGGATATTAGCATCCACTTCTTGATCTGCAAGAATATTGACAAGGCCAGAGGCATCAGCTGTGACCACAAAGTCAATTCTGTCCGCGTCGTCTGTAGACGTGACATCACCAACAAAGTTCGTTTGCCAAATAGTGGTCCTTGAGATTTCTCCCGTATCAGCATCTACTGGTTCCGTTATTTGTACAATAGGATTTCTAAATCCATTTTTCGCTAGAATATGAACGGTATTTGTCGTAATACCATCTTGGTCAAATATTTCTGACTTGATATAGGCTACATTGATAATTGTGTCATTTGGAATATAGACAGTTCCTAACCCTTCGAAGCTTAGTTGTTGGTTAGCTAGAATCGGATCTTCAAATGACCCATCTGTTAAAATTCCTGATATTGTATGTGTTAGGGTGTCACCTACCATCATAGGTGCAATGGCTAATAGCTCGCCTTGATCTTTGTCGTAGTCTATCCATACATCAAAGCCTATGTTAAAATAGATACCAGTAATGCTTAGGCTATCATCTGTTGCTTGATAGAATAACTCAATAATACCAGGTACACCCAAAGCAACAGTAGCATCCGCAAAGAAAGTATCTTGGCTCAAAGAGGCTGGATCTATATAGGTGTTTGGTCCACCCTCGGTACCTTCTAGTGTAGAGAAATCCCAGATCCTGTCGACACCACCCTTGGGTAGACTTAATGAGTCGGGATTAGTTGCTTCTAGTATTTCGTAGCTATCTCCTGGCTGTAAGAACCAATCACTTGTAATTGTTTGTCCAACCAGATTAGCGGAACAGAAAACTAAAAAAAGAAGTAAAATCTTTTGCATAAGTTTTTTTTAATATTGAATGATAATAGTCCTAGCAAATTATCAGCCAATCAGACAGTATAACTGATAGATATAACTAGTTGATTAGGACCCAAATTTAGCATTAAATAATACTATCATATATTTCCATTTACTTTGTTGTCAACTATACAATTAAAGTACTATGGTCACGCCACCACCAGAAAAGATGGGCTCCTTTTATCTAGGGGCCAAATATGATGTTGCAACTCAATCTATTCTCTCAGAAGCGATTAATTATGATGCTCGAGACTTGACTACCCACGCAGTCTGTGTGGGGATGACAGGGTCGGGGAAGACAGGTCTTTGCATAGGCCTTCTAGAAGAGGCGGCTCTGGATAAAGTGCCTGCCATAATTATTGACCCCAAAGGTGATATGACCAATCTTCTCCTTCAATTCCCCGCGCTACAAGCCTCAGACTTTAAGCCGTGGACCAATGCAGATGATGCGGGCAGAAAAAATATGTCTGTAGATGCATATGCTGCAGGTATGGCTTCTAAGTGGAAAGAAGGCTTGGCGAGCTGGGGGCAGGATACTACCCGCCTCACCCGACTCAAAGCGGCAGTGGATTATACCATATTTACGCCGGGCTCTGATTCTGGTATCCCTATCAACATAATGGGTTCTTTTGCAGCGCCCAAGGTAGATTTTGATAGTGATGCGGAAATGTTATTGGAGCGGATACAAGGCACAGTAGCGGCGCTGCTAGGTATGATCGGCAGTAAAGCTGATCCGGTAAGAAGTCGAGAAGGTATTCTCTTGGCCAATATCTTTGAGCACAACTGGAGAGCTCAAAAAGATCTAGATCTTGCTACACTCATTAAAAGTATACAGACGCCTCCGATGCAACAATTGGGGGTCTTTGACGTGGAGACTTTTTTTCCAGCCAAGGATCGATTTGAACTGGCCATGGACTTTAATACCTTGATTGCTTCACCTCAGTTTAAGTATTGGTTGCAGGGTGAAGACTTAGACATAGATAAGATCTACTTTACACCAGAGGGAAAGCCTCGACACAGTATCTTTTATATCGCCCACTTATCAGATAGTGAGCGGATGTTTTTTGTGACGCTTTTGCTTAATAGTTTGATTACGTGGATGCGCCGACAATCTGGTACGACGAGTCTTAGAAGTCTTTTGTATTTCGATGAGATATTTGGATACTTCCCACCCACAGCCAATCCACCGTCTAAGCAACCCTTGCTGACCTTGCTCAAGCAAGCGAGAGCTTATGGGGTAGGTTCTGTTCTTGTCACACAAAATCCTGTAGATATAGATTACAAAGGTCTATCCAATGCTGGGACGTGGTTTATCGGTAAGCTCCAGACGGAGCGAGACAAGCTGCGGGTCCTAGAGGGACTTAATGGGGCCATCGCAGAAGCCGGTGGGCAGCAATTGGACTTCGATAAGATCATAACAGGCCTGTCCTCCAGAGTCTTTTTGATGCACAATGTGCACGAGGCTGCTCCTGTTGTCTATCACACGAGATGGGCGATGTCTTACCTGCGTGGTCCTATGACCCGGCCTCAGCTTAAGGCCTTGATGAAGGATAAAAAAGCTCAAGGCTCGGCACCGGTATATAACTCTAGTATAGCTGAGGTGCAAGCCTCTAAGCAGCAGCTAGACAGCCAGCCACAAGTGACAATGCCACCGACCTTAGACCATAAGATTACTCAGAAGTTCTTTGCAGTGTGGAAGTCTGCTGGTGAAGTGGGGCTCGCCCACGACAACGACAAGACGATTATCTATGAGCCACAATTGTTGTTGTCGGCACAAGTCCGATTTTATGATGAGAAACGGAGAGTCGATTTGGTCAAGGATATGACTTATCTCTCTTCTGCCCCCGATGCGTTTGGTCGAGTGAGTTGGGAGAACGCCATAAAGATTTCTAATTATAGGCGGTCCCTCCTGTCGGCTCCTGATCATCCTGATAATGTAGGTGTCGAGTATCGGCCTGTACCAGATTCTATGGATACGACTAAGGAATTGAGTGGTGTAGAAAAAGATTTTTCTGATTGGTTGTATCAGACTCAGAGATTTTTTAGTCTCGAGCATACCAAATTGAAAATGTATCAGTCCGATGATGAGACCGAGGAGGCGTTTCGTATGCGACTACAGACACGAGCCAAGGAAGAGCGAGATCAAGAGTTGGATGCGTTGCACGATAAGTATGATGCCAAGTTTAGCAAATTAGAGCAAAAAATACGCAAGGAAGAGCGAGACCTCGATGAAGCGCAAGCCGAGCGCAGCAGTCGGAGAAATGACGAGTTTCTCAATGTCGTCGAGACAGTTTTTGGCGGTGTCTTTGGAGGTCGTCGACGTCGATCAGCCTCATCAGTATCGACCAAGAGAAGGATGGCCAGGAAGGCCGCAGAAAAAGTCCGTGAGTCTGAAGAAGACCTCGAAATGCTAGACCAAGCTAAGCGAGAACTAGGGAATGAGCTGCATTATAAAATTGAAGACATCTCACACAAGTGGGAGTCCGTAGAGAAAGACCTTATCAAAAAAGAGATCACCCCTCGTAGAACGGATGTCAAAGTTATCGACCCGATTATAGTGTGGTATCCTTACTGGGTGAGTGGGGGTGGTGTACGGCATTCGGCGCTGGAGTAGAAAGGGCAATTATGAGTGGCTCTTGAGGTAAAGTTTGTTGTAGTATTCTAGCTATTACACTTAAAAACAAAAAAAGCCATCTGCGACGCAGATGGCTTTTCTTTTTTATGTGAGCTAGATTACTTTCTGATGATCGTCATCTTGGCATTGTTCATTGCGGGTAGCATCGCTACTACTTTTACTGGGACGTTGTTGGCGTCATAGTAGTAAGAAGTGACCTCGTTTTCATTCTCTGCATTGGTAACTGTAATTAGTTGGTGCGGCTTGTCCATATAGTCGGTCATTCCTTTGTGCTCTGCGATAACTTTTTTGGTTTTCATAGTCATCATATCGGCAATGTTGTAAGTCATCTTAT
>CALFUU010000140.1 GCA_937929835.1 uncultured Saprospiraceae bacterium
ATTACATTGTGGATCCTCAAGGCAAAAAATGGAATCAAGGATACTACAATGAAGGACATTCAGATATAGAAGTAATCAACTTAGCAGATTATCCTAACGGCTTATATTACATCTACATCAAACCTGACAATAGTGAAGGAGTATCTCAGCAATTTGTGAAAATGAAATAGTAGAATAGTATTTTATAACAATTAGTTTTTGGTAAAATAATGGTGAGGCAAAACATATTTGTCTCACCATTTTTTATTCACAAATATTAGATGCGTATAAAAACCTAAGATAGAACTGAAAGTCACTGTACGGTCATTAAAAAAAGTGGAACAATGCACAAATATTAGAATGCATAACCAACATCAAATTTGAAATATTGACCCTCTCCAGAACCCGAAACAGAAGTTCTTATCACAAAGTATCCAAGCAGATCGTAAGATAGTCCAAGTGTCCATCCATGTTTAATATTGCCGGTGTCTTCACCATTAAAGTAATTCTGTCCAAAGTCGTAGCCTGCTATGCCACCTACCTCAAAAGGTAAGACGGAATTATTCCAACTGAATAACTTAAAACGTAAATCAAATTGCTGGTACAAAATCGTCGCCCCTCTGTGCCGTTCATTTCTGAATGGTCTTAGGTGTGCCTTGTTGCCCATAGCTGGATACTGATAGAACAGTGGACTCCCTATAATGGACTCGAAGCCTGTATTACTAGCAAATACTACATCCAAATACTTAAAAGGAGAAGTGTACCATGCAAAACTCAATCCGTACTTTAAGGTGTTATTCTTATTTCTAGTATGATACTGATGGATAAAATTTGACCTCAGGAGGATTCCTCGACTAGGTTTATCTATCCTATCAGTCGTCATTATTCTTATGTCAGAATGCAATCCTACAAAATTGTCTCGCTCGATATCTTCTCCTACTGATGAGATTTCTAAAACATTGAGGACATTGAAACTATCCAAAGTGGATTCCACATTGAAACTTTCGAAGGTTGGTCCAAATCGCAATCTTATCTTTCCAGCACCAGCTCTGTATTGTAAGTGTCCATTAACTATCAGTGAGGATATCTGTACAAAGTTGTCTGAGCTACTGCCTTGTCTATTGAATTCACTTGCACCAAGTCCGAAATAATTCAAGTTATCTGGTCTTTCAAAATAAACTGATGGCGCTAAGCCTAATTTCTTCCCAAACAGATGTGGGTATTCCCCCTCATACCGCGCTTTAGCACTAAAACGTATTCCAGTAGTAAACTCAGAATTGAAGAGATGACTAGATTTAAATGGTGATTGACGCCATCCATGCTTTATAGCCATATAACCAAATCCAAATCTAAATCCTTCATCTGGTGCATAGCCTAAGGTCAACCAAGGCAAACCAGAGTCATACATATATCCCAATCTGTCATACTTATTTACAGCAGAACTTTCTTCTATATGATCTTCCAAGGTACTGCTAGAAGACAAAGCGACATCTTCGTCATCATAGATAGCTATTTCACTTACGGTCTTAGGGTAATCCCCATTTACTATAATTGTATCATTACCTACCCCACCTATCAGCCTGATCTTAATCGGAGTATCCCCTTCAAGATTGATCCTAAACTGATCATCCCCTTCTAGACCATACAGTCGGAGTTCTTCTGTTTCACTATGATAGATAACTCTATGATGCTTCTCCACCAGTCCATATTTTTTACTATTCCTATAAATGTGCACCACCAAGTTCCCATCTTCTATTACATCTATGACTACAACATCATCTTTGTCAGAACCCGTAAACTCAATTTCCTTTGCAATGAAATCATAATATTTCTTTAACTCTGACTTTAGAATTTTTATCCTGCTTTTTAGCTTACCGATGATCTCTCCATTGATATAAGAGTGGCTTTCGGCAGGTAAGGCTATTACAGAATTTTCTATCGCTTCATCTGACATATTAGAAGTGAAGGTATCAATTACCTCTTCCCATTCATTCCAAGTGAGATCGTTGAGAAAATATCTGTCAAAGTTATTGACATTCGTAGCTAAAGACTTAACATCAATATGGTCACCCTTGAATGTCTTAAATTTTTTGTCCGCAACATTACCTATCAATGAAGGTATAACACCACCATACTTGAAGAAGGCCATATCACGATCACGCGGCACTGGCCGATAAATTGTTTTATCTCCTTCATCAAATGCAGCCCAACGCCACTGGTCATCATGTCTATCTCGATCGTGTATAAAAGTATCAAAGACTCTACTCTTTAGGATCCATTTTTGATCTACGAAATGAGAGGTCTTCGTTCTTAAGTTATACAATAAATCATTGTATCCAATAATGTTTTTACTCTGTCCAAACAAAGGCGAATCACTCCAATCCCCATCTGGTCTAGCCTCTAGAAGATAATGTCCTTCTTCAAAATAGTCTTGGTAAGCGCCAAGTTGAGAAGTATCATCTAGATACACCAACTTAGGGTCACTATGGTAGACACCAGCATACTCAGACAACTTAGAGACATAAAGAGCTCCATAAGGAATAGACGCCGTATTTTGATCCGCATAGAGTTTCATCAGTTCTAGATGTCTAAGATCTTTCGGCACCGCCTTAAAAAAATCCTTGTTGATTGATCTCAGGACATAATGCTGTCCAGCTGGATTTTCTAATCGAAGGGTATGCGTATACAACCCCCCACCCTTTTTCAATGGTTTTAAACCACCAAAGTATCGTCCCAACCTAAAAACCTCAGTCTCAACCGGAGTTGTCCATACTGGTCTATATTGTTGACCCATAATAAATTCGTAACCCTTTCCCTTTTCGTACTTCTTATTAGGTGCTTTTTTTATAGATGTATATCTGGTAGTAGTGTCACTATCTATTGTCTCCCAAGGTATATATGAGGGCTTAGAAGCGTGTAACTGATTTGTATATTCTAATTTTCTATTAGACTGCTCATCAACCGAATAAAATTTGAGCCAAGTGCTTCCATCCTTATAGAACTCTAATACGCCATATCCTCTAGCACTTTGGACAAATGAAGCATTAAGCCCTCGCGCTGCATAGCCAGTTTTATATCCCGATCCACTGATGATATAATTGATTGGATACTTCTGGAAAATATACTGTTCAGCGTTATGTTGCAGCAGATGATCATGGCCCGAAATGAATGTTACTCTACTGACATCTGAAAATCTAATCACGTGCTCCAGCTCGGTTTTTAGTTCATTGAGACTAGAGTGTGCAACATCCTGATTAGTTGCGCCTAATTGTCTACTGACTGGATAGAGAGAACCTAAAAATGGCAGGGGTACAACTAGCTTGTCAGAAAATTTTGTTAGAGGAAATAAGTGGTCTTTAAATCCAAAATGTCCTCCGTGATTCCCATTAGAGAGCAATGGGTGGTGCATGACGATAAGGATTTTTTTGTTCTTATTCTCTATGAGTATATCCCGTATGTAATCTAGGAAAGCCCTCTTTGATTTTATAGAGCAGCCCTTATTGATTTCTGGTTCTTTACTCCAGTTGTGCACCCACCACTGTGTATCAATAAAAATATAGACAAGATCCTTCGATACTTTCACCACCTCAGGGTCACCACAACCCTTCTTAGGATAATAATGTACGTTGTCTTCCTTTTGGGTTTGAGCTTTTACATACTTGTACTGACGTCTAATGGCTTTTAAGCCGCCAGACTTATTATTATTCCAATCGTGATTTCCAGCTACGAAGTAAGTATTTGAAAAGTACTTAGATAAAGAGAGATGGGCATCGAGAATTTTCTCTTGCTTAGGCCTTTCTGGATCGTTTTTCTTTCCCAAGCCACTTTCATATGCATTATCACCTAAAAAGAAAAGACTTGCCTTACCACCTTGTTCTTGGATATGCGATTTGGCTGATTCGAAGACAATATTTTTATCATCAGAGGTATCTAGTCCGCCCGCATCACCAATCAAGAATATTTGTTCAGTTAACTGGCTCTTATCTGGCTGCGTACTGTGAAGATTACTGCCTCGGTCAGCAAGGTATGCTTTCTTGTTAGTCTGGCATCCACAGAATAGTACTAGTGCTACTAGGAACAGAATCAGTGATTTCATAATCAGGTGGGGTTTATAACTCGATTTCGTAAGTATAGCCTTTTACAATATATAACTAATTGTAGACTCCGCAATATCCGACGTATAGGTGGTATGTATAAGGTAAAGCAACGTGGAGATCTGGACGTCTTTGAGACTTGTAGAACTAGATGTCCCTGCTAGGTGGCTACCTAAAGGAAGTTCGCGACAAATAGATTTGTAGATAACTCCTACACACTTCTTCCTTTTTAACTTCATAAGAAGTGGAGCAATCTTCAAATATTTGGAAACATACTATGCGCAGAAGTACCACTGCCCTAGATGCCTCCGCAAGATGGATATAGAAAGTTTAATAATTGATGCTACAGTATTGCGAAAGTGCTTAGCTTGGGTTTCCTTTTCTATGATCAGCTAGAAATTTCTCTAACCCGATATCAGTCAATGGATGCTTGAAGAGCCCAGTTATCGTATGCAATGGACAAGTTGCTATATCGGCTCCTGCTCTTGCGGAATCGACTATGTGCTTAGCATTACGGATGGATGCTGCCAATATCTCTGTATCATACATCTGTACGGCATAGATCTCTGCTATGTCTCTTATCAATGCGATGCCATCCCAATTAATGTCATCGATACGACCTACAAAGGGAGATATATAAGTCGCTCCTGCCTTAGCCGCAAGAATAGCTTGCCCTGCTGAGAAGACGAGTGTGCAATTGGTTTTGATGCCCTTACTAGAAAAGTGGCTGATAGCTTTGATACCATCTTTGATCATAGGCACTTTTACAACGATATTAGGCGCAAGTGTGGCGAGGTACTCACCTTCACTGACGATGCCCTTAAAGTCTGTTGCGATTACTTCAGCACTCACGTCACCATCTACAACTTCACAGATTTTCTTGTAATGATCTTCGATATTCTTGGCGCCAGTGATGCCTGACTTGGCCATAAGAGAAGGATTGGTCGTTACACCATCGAGGATTCCGAGTTCTTTGGCTTCTTTTATCTGATCGAGATCAGCTGTATCTATGAAAAAACGCATAGTATAGAATGATAGGTTGAAATAAAAAAAGTGAGGAATCAACACCTAGCCGCTCAACCACCTACCCTTGCTGTATTTCTACCCTGGGGGAGTTCAGTAGGAGCTGGCCGTGAGACCCTCACCGACGGCAAATGTAACGAGGATTATAGTATATATCAAACTTATATCTTAGCAACCAAAAACAAGACGTGAGTAAATACGCCAATACCGCAGAATACTTAGCTACAATCCCTGAAGAAAGATTATCGGCTTATACCCGATTGCGCGATATCATCAACAATAATATCGATAAAGGCTTCAAAGAATATATCAGTTACAATATGCCGGGATGGGTCGTACCCTTAGAGAGTTATCCCGATGGCTACCATTGTAAAGCCGATACGCCTCTACCCTTTGCTAGTCTCGCCAATCAAAAAGGATTTATCGCAGTATATCATATGGGTGTCTATGCCGATGAGAAGCTCTATGACTGGTTCGTCAATGCCTATCCGCAACACAGCAAGCGTAAGCTTGATATGGGCAAGAGTTGTATTCGGTTCAAGAAAATGGATGACATCCCCTACGAGCTTATCGGCCAACTTATGAAAAAGATGACGATGAAGCAGTGGGTCAGCCTTTACGAGAAGCATATTAAGAAGTAACTAGGCGAAGGTGTTCCACCAGGGTTGATTAGGGTACTTAGCCGTAATCCTTACAGGTTCTTTCTTTACTGGATGAATAAAGCTGAGGCTTCTTGCGTGTAAGGCTATAGACTTATCTTCGAGAGGTTTCTGCGGCTTATATTTAGCATCACCGAGTATCGGCATCTTATGCTCAGTGAGCTGGGCTCTGATCTGATGTGGGCGACCTGTTTCCAGTTGAATTTCTAGCAACGAATAATCCTTTATTTGCCCAATGAGTTTATAATGTAAGACCGCGTGCTTGGCCCCTACAAAGGCTTTGGTAGAGGTCTTGGTTTTGTTTTTGTGTACTTCCTTTTTGAGATAAGATTTCAGTGAGCCAGCATAATCATTAGGTATTTCAGTCACGATAGCGTGATAGATCTTTTCTATTTCTCTGTCCTTAAACATCTTCGTGACCCGCGTAAGAGCCTTGCTCGTCCTACAAAACATCAACGTCCCGCTCACGGGCCTATCGAGTCTGTGCGGCAATCCCAAAAACACCTCTCCTGGCTTATTATATTTCTGCTTGATGTAGGCTTTGGTTATAGTTAACATATCCATATCTCGCGTCTTATCCCCTTGAGATAAGTATCCAGCTGGCTTGGAGACGATAATGAGATGGTTGTCCTCAAAGAGCACCTTAGGCTTGATCAAAACAGACATATTATTAGAGGTTGTGAGATAAAAGAGGCTATAATAAGCAATGTAGACTAAGGATGGGCAAAAAAAAACCCGTGAACATTTCCACGGGCATTACTCAATTTAATAACCAAAACTCATATGCACTATAAGTTTCAAAGAGTATGCCAAGTATGATGAAAATGTATAATAGGTAATAAAGTAGGTCAATAGCCTCGAGGTCGTCAAGTTGGGGCATAAAAAAAGCTCGAGATAAATCTCGAGCAAAAACGAATTTTACAATTTAATAACCAAAACTTACAATTCAAATATACGGACATATTTACAATAAAGTCAATGCATAAATAACTTAACATCAGTTATTTATAAATTATATTATTAATTAATGTATAATAGACTGATTATCAGTGACAAAAAACTAAGAGTCCTTTTATCAGATGTACAGCCATTTATATCAGAATATAGTATTTTTCCGTCCTTTCTAAGAAATAACTAAACAAAGTACCTTATGATTATTGGCGTACCAAAGGAAATAAAGACCAATGAAAACAGAGTCTCTATGACACCAGCTGGTGTAATGGAATTGACCAAAAGAAAACATACTGTATATGTACAGACCAAAGCTGGCGAAGGGTCTGGATATAGTGACGCAGACTATAAAAAGGCGGGCGCAAAAATTCTGAAGACCATCGAGCAGGTCTACAAGAAAGCAGAAATGATCGTCAAGGTCAAAGAACCTATAAAGCCAGAGTACAGCTTGGTCAAAGACGATCAGTTGTTATTTACATATTTCCACTTTGCCTCACACAAGCCACTCACGGATGCAATGATCAAGAGTGGAGCGGTCTGCCTAGCTTACGAAACAGTCACCAATCAGGATAGATCACTCCCCTTACTCATACCAATGTCAGAAGTAGCTGGACGTATGGCCACACAAGAAGGTGCCAAGTTCCTAGAAAAGCCGATGGGTGGTAGAGGTGTATTACTGGGTGGTGTGCCAGGCGTGCCACCAGCCAATGTCCTCATCTTAGGAGGCGGTATTGTAGGAACCAATGCAGCTAAAATGGCCGCTGGCCTAGGCGCTAACGTGACCATTATGGATATAGACCTTAATAGGTTAAGAGAGCTAGATGATATAATGCCAGCCAATGTGAATACCATGTACTCTAATGAGTACAACATCAAGCAGATGATACCCCATCAAGACTTGATCATAGGAGCTGTTCTGATACCAGGTGCCAAGGCACCTAACTTGATTACAAAGAAAATGCTGAAGGATATGAGGGATGGAACCGTCTTAGTCGATGTCGCTGTCGATCAAGGCGGGTGCATCGAGACTTGCAAACCCACTACTCATAGCAAACCTACCTTTGTTATAGATGGTATACTACATTACTGTGTCGCCAATATGCCTGGAGCAGTACCGTACACAAGTACGATAGCTCTTACCAATGCGACGCTACCCTATGTGATTAAGCTAGCAGATAAGGGCTGGAAAAAAGCCTGTGCAGCAGATGCTGGGCTCGCCGAAGGTCTTAATGTCGTCAATGGAAAAGTTGTCTACGAAGGCGTAGCTAAAGCCTTTAAATACAAGTTAGAAGAAGTTTAATTACTCAGCTAAAATATTTTGACAATTTTCTTACAAATATTAATTAATACTGTCTATATTGGTGATGAAAG
This sequence comes from uncultured Saprospiraceae bacterium, assembly GCA_937929835.1. Lineage (GTDB taxonomy): Bacteria > Bacteroidota > Bacteroidia > Chitinophagales > Saprospiraceae > RFSX01. The sequence goes on from CALFUU010000140.1 coordinate 8,078, forward strand.
AATATTATTTTCTCCATAAAAACATTCACCATATGAACATTACTTATAATAAACTGCGCGCGGTCAAGCACAGTCTACCTACTGGATCTATCTCTAGAATTGCAAAAACACTCAATCTAGACGAACAGACAGTTAGGAATTATTTTGGAGCCAATGATTACAAAAGTGGTGGCATTGCAGGTAAACACTACCAGCAAGGTCCGAAAGGTGGCATAGTGGCACTTGAGGACACTAAAATATTTGATCTCGCCAATCAAATTATAAGAGAAAATTCCAACTGATTTACAACCCCTGTTCATATTGCTAAGTAGCATCAGAAAGCCGAATTGTTAGCTCAATTTGGCTTTTTGCTTTTTTTATCTCGATACCTAGAAACTATGAGGCTAATAGACACGATTATTGATCCCGGGAACTCTTCCAACTGGGATGCCAGCGAGATTGTGTTTTACGCGATATACGCTAAGAAGACTGTTATCAATGAGGATATATTTAGAAAGCACTATAAGTCAATATTCTCTACAGATAATTATTTTAACCTATATATACATCAGTATACATATGCGCATTGTAAGGGTGTATGTACATCCCTTGACTACTTTGAAACAGGTTTTGCAGAGAAATGGCTTACTAACAAAATAGACAAACAAAGGTTAGAAGATCAAATACTCAGTTTCCTCAAAAAATCATTTGACAGCACTGCACCCATTTTGAGCTGTATCTGTGAGTGGCCTAATGATGCCGATTTTTTAGGAAAGTACTTTGCTAAGGCGACACACCTCCTCCTGACAGAATTCAGACCCAGCATCATCGTTTCTACTGAGTATAGTAATGACGAATGGATTGGCGTATTTAAAAATTTAAAAAGGCAAGTCACGTCTAAGTATGACATAATAGACTTATGAGTCAAGCATAGCGTTTCCTTATTCCTACCCTACTAGCAAGAATACACTATAATCGCCCCTTGCTCTCTTCCCATAATGCATCCATCTCTTCCAAGCTCATCTCATCCAGCCCTTTTGTAGCCTTGGCTTCTATGTACTCAAATCGACGTTTGAACTTCTTATTGATTTTCTCTAAGGCAGCTTCTGGGTCAACTTTAAGAAACCGACCATAATTTATCATACTAAACATCAAGTCGCCAAACTCTTCTTCGATATGCTCTTGATCACCAGAGGCTACGGCTTCTTTCAGCTCCTCTTGTTCCTCCTCGACCTTGGCCCAGACGTCCTCTAACTTGTCCCACTCAAAACCCACTGTTGCTGTCTTTTCCTGTAATCTATAGGCCTTGACCATCGCTGGAAGGGCATTCGGCACACCTTGTAATACAGATTTTTTACCTTCCGCCAACTTGATGGCCTCCCAGTTTTTCTTGACTTCCTCGTCAGTAGTAACTGTCGCATCGCCATAAATGTGGGGATGCCGCTTGATGAGCTTCTCACATATCCCATTTAGAGCACCCTCAAGCGTAAAGGCTTTTTTCTCTTCGCCTATCTTGGCATAGAAAACCAAGTGCAAAAATATATCCCCTATCTCCTCCTCAATACCTGGGTAATCTTCTTCGAGAATTGCATCAATAAGCTCATACATCTCCTCAATGGTGAGCTTACGTAGCGTATGGATGGTCTGTTTTCTGTCCCAAGGGCACTTCTCCCTTAAGTCGTCCATAATACGGACGAGCCTCATAAATGCCTGTGCTTTGGTGTTCATAGCAACTCTTTGGTTATTTTTGTGTTGAGTTAAATGCAAATACAATATTACGATGACTGGATTACTTCCCACCTTCGCCATCATTTTTTCTGTTTTTCTGATTGCCTTCTGCCTTATTAATATCAGACAGATATTTACGGGGAAAGAATTCAGAGGTACGTGTGCTACCAACAATCCTATGATTAAAAATAGTCTAGGAGAGTGCAATGTCTGTGGCAAGAAACCCGAGGAAGACTGTCAACTTCCAGAACAACACGCTACGACGTAATTTGTCTTGGTTGTTCTCCACTCTTTCATTAATCCTTCAATACTTCTTATGAGAATGTCTATTCCAGCTGTGACAACTATGATGCTGATCACCTTAGCTTCATTTTGCCATGGCCAGAGTTATAAGCAGATGAGCAGTTCCGAAATCTATGAGGAGATTCAGAAACTGAATTTCTTAGGTTCTGTCTTATATGTCGCTGCGCACCCTGATGATGAGAACACGAGACTTATTTCCTATGTCTCCAAGGGCCTACACGCAAGGACAGCCTATATTTCACTAACAAGAGGCGATGGAGGCCAGAACTTGATAGGGACAGAAATCAGAGAATTGCTCGGTGTCATCAGAAGTCAAGAGCTCCAGATGGCTAGAAGCGTAGATGGAGGGCAGCAGTTTTTTACAAGAGCCAATGACTTCGGTTACTCCAAGCACCCAGATGAAACACTGAAAATCTGGGATAAAGAAAAAGTACTAGGTGATCTCGTCTATGCCATTAGAGAATTTAAGCCAGATATTATCATCAACAGATTTGATCACAGAACACCTGGAAGAACCCACGGTCACCATACCAGTTCTGCAATGCTATCTGTCGAAGCTTTTGACTTGATAGGAGACAAAACGGCATTTGGACATCAACTTTCTGAAGTGGACACTTGGACAGTCACCCGTCAGTTTATGAATACTTCGTGGTGGTTCTATGGCAGTAGAGAAAACTTTGCAAAAGCAGACAAAACGAATCTGATCGGTGTAGATGCAGGTATTTATTACCCCACTCTAGGTCAATCTAATGGGGAGTTCGCTGCATTGGCACGTAGCAAGCATAGATCTCAAGGATTTGGTAGTAGCGGGGCTAGAGGTAGCTATACAGAGTACCTAGAATTGATCAATGGCACGATGCCGGATAATAAAGAAAACCTTTTTGATGGAATCAATACAACTTGGTCCAGGATAGATGGTGGTAGTGTGTTGCAACCACTGGCTACAAAACTGAATAGTGAATTTGATTTTGCTGATCCGAGCACAAGTCTCCCCACTCTCCTAGAAATGTATCGCATCCTTAACCAATTAAAAGATGGCCACTGGAAAAAAGTCAAGCTGCCCCAGCTTCAAAATATAATCTTACAATGTGCAGGCTTGTGGGCGGAAGCATCTATCTCGCAGCAGCAAGTATCTTCAGGCGATTCCTTAGAGATACAAATAGAACTCACCAACAGAAGCAATTACAAAGCAGATGTAAATAATGTGTACATAGATGGCATCGCTACCGATACCAAATCAGAACTAGAACCCTACACAGAAAACAAATGGTACGCTGATTATTTGGTGACCGACAAGAATCAATTTAGCAATCCATACTGGCTAGATGAGCAAGGTAAATTAGGCGTGTATAAGGTGAAAGAAATGGCTATGCGGATCAAACCCGAAACGCCAGCCGCACTTAATGCCGTCTTTGATCTACAAATAGAAGGACAAGATCTACAGGTTACAAGACCCGTCATCCAAAGATATTCTGACCCTGCCATCGGAGAGATCAGACAGCCAATTGCCATCATACCGGCAGCCACACTTGGCTTTGATAAAGAGCTCTATTTGTTTGCCGATGAATCAAAAAAGGACATAGAAGTAAAAGTAAGAGCTGGCACAGACAACGTCAAAGGTGTAGTAAGTTTACAAGTCCCCAAAGGCTGGTCTACCCAACCCGCTTCTTATGAAGTAGAAATCGCCAATAGAGGCTTTGAGGAAAGTTACACTTTCACCTTGTCGGCCCCTACTACTGTGTCTGAGGGCACTATAAAAGGAAAGGTAACAATAGATGGTAGAGTCTATGATAAAAAACTGACCAACATAGACTATGATCACATACCGCTACAAACAGTACTATCACCAGCCTCATCCAAAATTGTAAAAGTCCCTCTTAAAAAAGCTGGAAACAATATAGGATACGTGATGGGTGCAGGAGATAAGATGCCTGAGAGCTTGCGCAATGTAGGTTATACTGTCACACTGATAGAACCTGCTGCATTACCGAATACTGAGCTCCAATCTTATGATGCCCTCGTTATAGGTATAAGAGCCTACAATAAAATCAAGGATCTCAAATTGTATAATCAATTTTTGTTTGACTATGCAGCTGCAGGTGGGACACTTATTACACAATACAATACGTCGCGTAGACTTAATTATAAAGACTTATCGCCCTATGAAATTAAACTTTCGCGAAAGAGAGTTACAGATGAGTTTGCAGAGATCAGGATGTTAGCACCGCAGCATCCAGCGCTCAATCAACCCAATAAAATCACCAGTGCGGACTTCGAAGGTTGGGTACAAGAGCGCGGACTTTATTTTGCAGAAGAATGGGGAGATGAATTTACGCCATTGATTTCTTGCAATGACAAAGGAGAAGATCCACTTGATGGGAGTATACTGGTCGCCAAGCACGGTGAAGGGCATATTGTGTATACATCCATTTCATGGTTTAGACAATTACCAGCTGGGGTACCAGGTGCCTACAGGTTATTTGCCAACTTGCTATCGTTAGGCCATGGCGAGTAACTTGACACACAACGACGTAGATACGAGTGAAGATCGATCTCCTCTTTTTGAAAAATGGAGTTCTTGGTATCTACTCGTACTAATTATTAATCTAGTGGTCATAGGCTCAGTCTATTGCTTCTTTAACAGCTTATAGTGAGTTATATAGACTGGATTGTAATGAGCTTTACTGTCATTGTCATTATTGGCTATGGCGTATTTAAGACCAAGCGGAGCAAAGACATCCACGGTTATCTACTCGGAGGCAACGAAGCCAAGTGGTGGACAGTAGGTCTCTCGGTGATGGCAACACAAGCGTCTGCAGTAACCTTCTTATCTACACCAGGACAGGCTTACCATGACGGTATGGGCTTTGCTCAGTTCTACTTGATGCTTCCAGTGGCGATGATCATCATTTGCATCACGTTCATACCACTGTATTATAAGCTCAAGGTCTATACGGCCTATCAGTTCCTAGAAGAAAGATTTGACTTAAAGACTAGATCACTTACCGCCTCATTGTTTCTTATACAGCGTGGGATAGCAGCAGGCATAACCATCTATGCCCCATCAATTGTGATGTCCACTGTGATGGGATGGGATCTCAAAACGACGGTTATCCTTATAGGTCTCATCTCCATCCTCTATACGATGTCTGGTGGCACCAAAGCCGTACACGTCACACACAAGCATCAGATGATTGTGATACTATTAAGTCTCTTTGTCATCTTTTTTATCCTCATCAATCACATTACTCAAGACTATACGCTGGTAGAAAATCTTAAGATCGCCAAAGCTGCAGATAAGCTAGAGGTAATTGACTTTACTTTTGATCTCAATGAGAGATACAACTTCTGGTCGAGTCTAGCCGCACTCTTTCTTTTTCTTTCCTATTTTGGAACAGACCAAAGCCAAGTCCAGCGCTATATCTCAGGCAGATCTATAAAAGAAAGTCGCCTTGGACTGATTATGAATGGGATAATGAAAGTTCCGCTTCAGCTATTTATTCTAAGTCTAGGTGTATTGGTTTTCTTGTTTTACCAAAGTAGAGAAGCACCTATATTTTTTAACAGCCAAGTACTAGAAGAAGTAAGGCTCAGCAGTAAGGCCAACGAACTGGCCTCACTAGAAGACACTTACCAAAAATTAACGCAAACAAAAGCGCAACATCAAGCGCAGTACATATCGGCAATGAGGTCGGAGGACTTTATAAATGAGAATAAATACAGAGCCCTAATAGTCGATAATGTCAGTCAAGAAAAAAAGGTTCGTGCAGAAGTCAAGACCCTTATCAAGGACCTTAACAAAAGTGAAAAGAGGGAGATGGAAAGCAATGACAAAGACTATGTTTTCATTTCGTTTATCCTCAACCACTTACCCAATGGACTGATAGGGTTACTCTTAGCAGTTATATTTTTTGCAGCGATGTCTTCCACGGCTTCGGAGCTCAATGCACTAGCAGCGACCACTACAGTTGACATATATAAGCGGAGTATATACGCGGATGGAGATGATGCACATTATGTAATGGCCTCCAAAGGTTGGACTGTTATGTGGGGGATCATTGGATTGGTTATAGCTCTATCTGGAAATCTGTTTGAGAATCTTATACAGTTTGTCAACATCGTCGGTTCTGTCTTTTATGGGACAATACTTGGTATATTCTTAGTAGGATTCTATCGCAAACATGTAGGGGCCAATGAGACTTTTTATGCAGCACTAATGAGTCAGGTTATAGTCGTAATTGTATTTTGGATAGACATACTTCCTTATTTATGGCTAAATGTAATTGGTGTCGTAGGCGTACTGTTGTTTAGTGAAATATTATTAGTGATATTTGGGAGGGCAAAGTCTTAGCCTTACGATCACACCTTAGAGAATAATGATATTTATAACCCAAGAGAAATACCTTTGAATTCGTTGATCAAAGGACTTAGCATATTTATAATGCTCAGCTTGACCGTTCTCACACTTACGGCGAGACCCCTAGAAGTTGCTGTGGCGATCGATTCGCTATCTACTAACAATCCTACTTGTGGACTCGAAAACGGTATTATAACCATCTTTGCATCAGGAGGTGCCAATATCAGATACTCTATCGATAATGGTATGACGTATCAAGATAGTAACGTATTTGAAAATCTAGTTAACGATGATTATCTGATAGTTATAATTTCTGGCACAACGTGTAGCGACGTTCGATCTGTTACTTTACTTCAAGATAACTTTCCTCCTCTTCCTGTATTAAATTGTCCTGATCTCATAGAAGTAGATTGTCAAGATGACCCCATTTCTTTTATTACCAGTCAGATAGATAATATACCCGCTACTAACTTCAATGATGCTCCACTACCCGTGTCTCCAACAAGCCCTTTGGCGGATTTAGACATCAGCCTTTGTGGACAGCTGCAACCTATAGAACTTGTAGCCATAGATACTTGTATGGGAAGGACATCCTGCGTCGTACAGATTGAGTTTAGCGATGACAACCTTCCTCAGATAGACTGTCCTGATACTTTGGATATATTTATAGGAGACCCTGACCATATTGAAGTAGTTGAAAACTGGGAAATCTCAATATCGGGAAGCGATCCTTGTGGTGGCCCTGTGACGTATGTTTCTGATCTCGACTTATCTAGAATAAACTTTTCTTGTGATTCCTTTTTTATCATACCAGTTGTATTTGATGGATTAGACCAGTGCACCAATGTTGCTACTTGCACTAGCCAACTGAATGTAACAAATGAACTCAATCCAGTTGTCTCCTGTCTGCCAGACTTTATTATTGAGTGCAATGCAGATCCAGAAGAAGTACTAGATGAGCTCCTTGTCCAGTTTGAAGATGATCCTGCTTTTGATGAAGATGTCTCGATAGTCTTAGGGTCATCCAACATAGACGACATAGTAGGCTTGCTGTGCGGCGATACTATCAGCATAAATTTTTTGGTTGAAGATGGATGCGAACGAACAACCCAATGCGCAACACAACTTATGATTCAAGATCTCATACCGCCGATACAAGATCCTTGCCCACCCAATTTGTTTATTGATGAGGTGAGCGCCACGACGATGGACAATATACTTGCTTGGCTAGACAGTGCTCCGAGAGCTCAGGATAATTGCTCTATGGTGGACTTTAGTACAGATTTCGACAGCACGCTTATAGATGACTTGTGCAATTGGCCTGATACGGTGAATGTAACATTTATTGCGGCTGACAGATGTGGTAACAGCACCTCTTGCGAGAGTAGAGTATTTGTGCCTATGCTTGCTGTTAGCCTCAGTTGTCAAGATGATCTTATCATAGAGTGTGGAGATCCTAATCAAATGCAACTTATAGATGAATGGCTATTATTAGCAGCAGCAGTTGATCAGGATGGACAAACAATCGGAGTAGATAATAATTTTGCCGGACTAAATCTCAGTAGCGGATGTGCAGACAGCCTTCTCGTAACATTTAGTATAGATAACAATTGCGCTCAAAGTAGTTGTATGGCCAACATAGTTATAGAAGACACGACAAATCCAGAGATAGACTGCCCCATAGATGAAACAATAAACTTAAGTGATGGCGATCTAGCATTGACAATAGAGCGCTGGTTGTCCACTGCCCAGAGCTCTGATCAGTGCACCGTGCCTACAGAGGTTACTTATGATTTCAATTCAGAATCGGTATCAGAAATAGACTGCTCTATCGATACTACTATTGTGTTTAGTGTTGCAGATGGCTGTGGCCTCAGTGTCTCTTGCTCGGCTACACTATCTATCATCAATGACTTAAGTGTTGAGTTGGAATGTCCAAGAGACACGACTGTATTATGTGCCAGCACAGATGTCGATATGCTTATAGCTACTGTTATCAACTCAACAGACATTACTGCTGGTAGCGCGGTTACACTTATAGACAATTCAGAGACAATAGAAATAGATACAGAATGTAACGACACTCAAGTGCTCTCTATAGACCTTGTCGCTACAGATGTTTGTGATAACTCTGATGCTTGTACGTTTGAGGTAACGGTACTTCCTGATTCTAGAATTTACCAACCCACAATATTCAATTTGTCATCTTCGGATGAAGCCAATAGAAGCTTTGGTTTATTTGGAGATGCGAGTGTTACCATTAGCTTTTTCCAAATCTTCGATAGATGGGGCAATCTTGTGCACAGCTCAGGGCCTAACTCGCAACCAACCAACAACATACAATGGGATGGTAGGATTAATGGCCGTGAAGCAGAGCAAGGCGTCTACACCTATATCTTAAGGTATATAGACATCAGTGGTCAAACCAATGAGAGCATTGGCCAGTTTACTCTACTTAGATAGATCAGATAATAAAAAAGGCTCCCTCCTCTACGGAGACAGCCTTTATTTATTTCTGAAAAATATGATGCTTACTTAGACCACATATTTATAGACTCAGTATTCATTTTTACATATTCCATATTACCTGCAGCATCAGCTAATTTCTTAGACATTTCAGCAGCAGCGATAGCCTCTTTTTTCTTACCTAAATCAGCAAGGATCAAAGCCTTTCTTCTTACTTGCCAGTACTTCTTTTCATCACCTGCAGTTGCTTTTTCTATCCACATAAGAGCTTTGCTCAAATCCTTACCTTCCTTGTGATAGTAACTAGCAGCTTGGTAATAGTCATTAGCTGTAGGGCCAGCCATTACTTGATCTATGTTGGCCATTACTCTATCCTCTACAGAAACACCTAGGTCTAGAGCCACGTAAGTCTTATCCCATAAAAATTCTAGTAACGCAGAATCAGTGGTGATGTCTCCAATCATAATGGTGAATGTCTCCATATGCATAGGGATAGGCATCGTCTTAGCAGAAACACTAAGTGCAGGCGTCATCTCAGCATACCCAGACCAACTAGATTTTCCATATTCGTGAAAGTGGAAGGTCCACTGAGCAGCAGTAGGCGTAGCTAATACAGCATAAGCACCTTTCTTAAGTTCTTTTCCATTGATGGTTACATCATCAGAGAAAGTCATCTTAGTCGCTCTGTTAGCACCCAATCTCCATACCTTTCCGTGTGGAACTAAGCCATCCGCAGAGAATACAGTTCTGTCTTTGACGCCTGGTCGAGAGTATTCTATCTCAATATCCGTAAGACCTACAGTCTGTGTTGACTTAGAGAAAGGGCTCGATGCCGGCGTCTTGATTTGTGCTTGACCTAATGTCACAACTGAGATCAAAGCAAAAAGTAAATAATATTTCATTGTTATAATTTTTTGCGAAAGTACGTTATAGAATCATTCCTACAATGGCTGCGGTCAGTAAACTTGCGACAGTACCCCCAACTAAGGCCTTAAATCCTAAGCTAGTCAAGGTTTTACGTTGATTTGGAGCGATACCACCTATCCCGCCGATCTGAATGCCTATGGAAGCAAAGTTTGCAAAACCCAATAAAGCATAGGTCGACAGCAGCGCTGATCTTTCAGATATTGCACCTTGTCCTATATAATCTTGCAGGGAGGCATAGGCTACAAATTCATTGAGTATCGTTTTTTCGCCTAACATCTGCCCTACTTGGAGTATTTCGTCTGCCGGAATGCCGATGAGCCAAGCGATGGGTGCAAAGAGTATCCCAAAGATGAACTGCATCGATAGCTCGTCAAAGGCACCTGAGGTTAATTCTGCAATACTGCTATTAACATTTAACAAACCACCCAAGCCTACTAGTAAGTCATTTAATAGATATATGATGGCCATAAAGGCGAGCAGCATCGCCCCCACGTTAAGCGCTAGCTTGAGCCCTTCGGCAGTCCCAGTTGACAAGGCATCCAAAAAATTGGATCCTAGAGCCTCTCGGGGAACTTCAAGATTGGTGTCAACATCTGTCCTGGTTTCTGGAAAAAGCAACTTAGCAGCCACAACCGCAGCAGGTGCTGATATAATAGACGCTGTAAGTAGGTGCATCCCAAATTTCTGCATACCCTCCTCTGTACCACCACCGAGCATTGCCATATAGGCCCCAAATACGCCTCCAGCAATAGTCGCCATCCCGCCAGTCATCAAGGTCATAATCTCTGACTTAGACATTTTCTCTAAGTAAGGCTTAACAATCAAAGGTGCCTCGGTTTGCCCTATAAATATATTTGCGGCCACCGCTAGACTCTCTGCACCTGATAGGCGCATCGTCTTATTCATTATCCAAGCAAACATATACACGACCTTCTGTAGGATACCCATATAATAAAGCAATGAAGATAAGGCTGAGAAAAAGATGATGGTGGGCAGAACAAAAAAAGCAAATCCAAAGGATCCACCGTACTGAATATTAGCAGGATTGCCTATGGCTAAGTCCCCAAACAGAAAGTTGGCAGAAGTATCTGAAGCGCCTATCACCACCACAAAGAAGTCTACTATATATTGAAATATAGATCTGACAAAACCAATCTTAAGCATAGCTACAGCCATCAATATCTGTAAACCTACACCCATCCCAATAAGTCGCCAATCTATCTTCTTTTTGTCCGTGCTCAAGAAGAAACAGATGGCAAGCAAACTCACTACGCCTATGGCGCCTCTTATTATATCCATTCAAGAAGTATTGACTGTTGTAATAATAGCTAATTTTTTGATTTTCGAATTAGCTTTGTTGTATGTCAGCTAATGGTCAGATTATAGGTATATGCGGAGGAAGTGGATCTGGTAAGACTTCTGTACTCAATGGTATCAAAGAAAAACTGAGTGGACACTCCATTACTTACATCAGTATGGACGACTATTATCTGCCGCGAGATAAGCAATATACAGATGAAAATGGCATCAAAAATTTTGATCTTCCCACAGCTATGGATACACAGCAGCTGGTCCAAGACCTAGATACCCTAGAAAGTGGTCAGCAAGTCACTAAGTCTCAGTATACATTCAATAATGCCAAGGCCAAAGAGTCTACGATCACTCTATACCCAGCTAAAGTCTACATTATAGAAGGATTGTTTATCTACCACTACGCTGAGCTCAAAGAGAGGTTTGACTTAAAAATATACGTAGATGCTAGTATTGACCAAAAAATAATACGAAGGATAAAGAGAGACCAAACTGAGCGAAATTATCCACTAGAAGATGTCTTGTATAGGTATGAACACCACGTAATGCCCTCATATAAGGCCTATATCCAGAAGTATAAAGCAGAGGCTGACTTGATAATTAATAACTACAACACCTATGACAAAGGTCTTGATGTATTGGTCAATCATCTAAAAACATTGACTACTCATGCGTCAATACAGCCGTAAAGGTCGCAAAGTTATTAGTTGATATATTGACATCCCAACTGGCCTCTACAAGCACAGCATTTCCTCTGATCAAATTCCAGTCGTTGATGTCACCATCACTTTCAACGATACGGACAAGCTCTTCGCTTTCTCTGGTCCAAGTTATAGAGTCCAGCTTACCGAATTCCATAGCAAGAAGATTGATACCGAAATCAAAAATGCCTGTTCCATCTTCATTAAAGAGTACATAGCCAGTGGGATTATTATCCTTATCACTCTGACTGACACCTTGTATCTCACCTTCTGCCTCGACGGTCTCAAAGTTCCATCGTCCTACAACAGTAAAGTCTTCTGCTATAACTGGTTCGTTAACCCCAGAACCATTCCCATTCCCTCCATCAACATTAGAGCCATCTCCCTCTTCTCTACAAGAAATGAAAGTAAGACCGACACCTAGAAAAAGAAGAAATATTAGATTTTTCATATGATAAGTTTACATCTTCAATGTATGCTATAAACGTTTTATTTGCCAGCAAACGAATAAAACTTCGTGTCTAAATTAGTTTCAAAGACATTCTTAAAAAAATAAGAAACGATATATTTGCCAAATATTCTCAAAAACCATATGTACTATAGGCTAATATACAGCCACTTAAGTAGCATCATACCCTTAACAATATGAAGTTGATCAAAAACCTATTTCTCGTCCTTCTTTCTGTTTTACTCACTATTGGCTGCCAAGTTGACAAAACTGTAGCCATACAAGGAACGATACAAAATGCGGGCAACCTTACTGTCCACTTAGACAAAAAGAGTATGGATAACACCATCAACTCGTTGATGAATACTTCCATAGACCCAGGCGGGACTTTCAGTATGGTGTTTCCAGAAGCAATGGAACCTGGGTTGTATAGACTCAGAATAGGTAATAAGGGCGCAGACCTAGTCCTCACGGGAGCAGAGAAAGCAGTCAACATAGAAGGCAACTTGAACTCTTTCACAACCTTTGACTATTCAGTAAGTGGCGCACCACTATCAGAGACTTTCCGTCAAAAGGTGAAGGTGTGGAGAAATAAGCAATTGACCACGAAAGAATTAAACAAGTACATAGAAAATGATGCAGATCCCTTATTAGCTATGGGACTCCATTTTGCGACCTCACCTGCTAGACCTGAAAACTATGCGAAGTATGCCTCTATGGCATCAAAAGTCAATACTACCTACCCCACTTCCACTATAGGTCAGCAGTTCAAGCAGTTTGCCATTGATATGGAACTACAGAACAAAAAAATAGAGAGCAGATACAAGGTCAAACTAGGGCAACCCGCCCCAGACATCGCACTACCTGATGTAAAGGGCAATACCAGAAAGCTATCAGATCTAAAAGGTAAAGTCGTTCTACTGGACTTTTGGGCTTCTTGGTGTGGACCTTGCCGTCGTTCTAATCCGCACGTAGTCGAGCTTTATCATAAATACAATAAAGATGGATTTGAGGTATTTAATGTTTCTCTTGATGGTCTAGAAAGTAGAAAAACAGCCAAAATGAGTCCTTCAGAAGTGAAATCAACACTAGCCAAGGAAAAAAGAAAGTGGATCGAGGCCATCTCTAAAGATAAGCTCGTCTGGGAGCATCACGTAAGTGACCTAAAAAAATGGGAATCCGCTGGTGCCGCACTATATGGTATTAAAAGTATACCGACTACTTTTCTCATAGACAGAGAAGGCAATATCGCAGCAATAAATCCAAAGGCTAATCTAGAAGAAAAGATTGCTGAGTTTATCTAACTGATCAGCCGCTCACAAGCTATACCACAAGCTATAGCGGCATTGAGTGATTCTGCACCACCACGGCTAGGAATCGTGCATCGGTAATCAAGTCTAGAGATGATTTCAGGATCTAATCCTTGACTTTCATTGCCGATGGCTATTATGCCAGATGAGGCACTATCCATATCCCTGATATTGTCACCTCCGAGTATAAGTCCATAGATTGGCATGGCTGCTGTGGTTAAGGATTCTTTAGTAAAAGAAGAGAGTGCGACTCTATTATGACTACCCATAGCACCTTGTACTACCTTAGGATTGTAGAAATCAACTGAGTCTGGCGTTGCCATCACAGAAGTAATCCCGTACCAATCGGCGATTCTGATCATAGTGCCCATATTACCAGGGTCACGGATTCTATCCAAAAAGAGACTCCATTGGGATTCACCTTTCAACTGTTGTTGAGCAGAGAGCACGACAAGCACTTGATTGGGTGTTTTGAGTAGGGAGATCTGATCTAGTTCCTTACCCTTCACAGGATAGATTACTTCTGAGTACGGTCCTAATATTTTCTTATTACTATCGATCCACTCTGGAAGTGCAAAGATGTACTCTATGGAGTAGGTTTTACATATTAAAAATTCCTTGCATACTTTAGGGCCCTCGGCTATGAATTTATCATATTTTTGTCTGTGCTTACGTAGATGTAAGGATCTGACATATTTCTTTATCGAATTTGAAAACTCCATACTCTACGCTGTTGACGCTACTTTAGGTTTTAGATCTCCCAATTTAGTATCTAATAAGTGCTAAAAGTAAAATATCTCTGACCTTATGTTGCCATATAAGTATCAGAAATCACTAAAGAAGAAATTGCTCAGAAATACCAAATCCTAGTTTGCCCAAATTCACACCATTCAAAATTAACGTTTCAGCTATTCTCATAGTCTTAGGACTCATAGGGATACAGAGTTGTGGTGTAACAAAGTATCTAGAAGAAGATCAGTATCTCGTACGCAATATAAGAATGACGCTTAAGGGTCCATCAAAAACAATTGATAACTCAGAACTAAGAGACGAGTTACAAAAGCTTTATAAAATAACACCCAATAAGAACAAACGTAAAGTCCTCAATTATTTTAAGTATCGGGATATCGAGAACCCTTCTTGGCCTAAAAAATGGATAAAGAATAAACGTACAGAAGCACCTGCTTTAATTGAAGAGGAAGAAGTAATGGCCTCTGCAACTGCTATAGAACAGTACTTGCAAAACAAGAAAGGATATTACCAAGCTACAGTAGATTATGAAATTAACTACTCAGAAAATGAAGCTAAGGGGGATATCCACTACATCGTCCATACAGGAGAGAGATACATCATCAATGATATACACCACTTAAGCAAGGACACCTCTCTTGTCGAAACTGTTAAGAACCTGTCTAAAAAGAGTTTAATCCATCAAGGAGACCCTATTGATGCACTTACATTTGATCTTGAAAAGCAAAGAATCGTTTCGGAATTGCAAAAAATAGGCTATGCTGATTTTAATCTAAACAATGTAGAGATTCAAGGGGATAGTACGGGACTAGACAAAGCCTGGGATATCTTTATTATGGTGCTCCCTCCGGCAAGTAGCTTATCTCATCAATCCTACAAGATAGGAGAAGTTAAGGTTTATACTGATTATCACCAGTTCCAGAAAGAAAGTGATCTTACCGCAGAAAATCGATATGACAAAAACTATTATAAGGAAGGCGACTCGTATGTGGTTATGCCCTCTACTATAGAGCAAAAAATATTTTTTGATAAATACAGCACCTACAGCTCAGATAATTATTACAAAACCCTAAGAAAACTATACAGCTTAAGTGCCTACAGATTTGCTAAAATAAATTCGGCACCAAATAAAGAAGATCCTACGCTCATCGACTATTCTATATTTCTCACCCCACACAACAAAAAATATATCCTAGATATCGGTATAGAGTCATTCTTCTCAACACTTAGTATCGTCAATACAGAACTAGTTGGTGTTGCCGTTAGTACAGGAATAGAAGATAGAAATGCCTTTGGTGGATCAGAAAGACTCAAAGCAAATGTCTCAGCTGGTCTCGAATTCAACTTAAATAGACTAGCGGGGCAAGGACCACAGCAGCCATTAGTCAATTCTCAGACTGTAGGTATTAACACAGAGCTAGAAATACCCACAGTGACTAAGCCTTTTAACATCCTACGCTCTCTCAACAAGTTTAAGGTCATAAAAGACCATCAAATGAAAAAACTTGAAGAAGAAGGTAGTAGCCGTCTCGGATTAGGATATAATTTCCAAGACATTTTTATGTTTTATAAGAGATCCGTTATAAATGCAGAATATGGTTTTGACTTCAATCTAAATAAGAAAAACAGATTAAATTTCAATCAAGTCGGCATCAGCTACAATGATTATACAATCGATCAATTCTTTAGGCCAACTTTGTTAAGTAATGAAGTCTTACTCAATAGTTTTGTTGATAATCTATTTACCGGCTTGCTATTTAAAGATTTGACGTATGTACATACTACAGAAAGAGGCACCAATAAAAGTAACTTTGCATTTATCTCCTCACTAGAGTTATCGGGACTAGAAGTACATTTGGCCAACTCTCTATCCAATCTTGTAACGAGAAAATCTGCAGTATGGAGGCTTAGCGGCGGCACTGAATTTGAAAAAATGGTGAAGCTAGATTTTGAAACCGTATGGTATAGCCGTAAGAAAAAACTAGGGCAACTTGCTGCAAGAATAAAAACAGGCATCGCAATACCGTTTGGTTCTGACAATACGATATCCTATATCAAACAATTCTTTGTCGGCGGGCCGAGTAGCATAAGAGCGTGGAGGCCTATGCATTTAGGGCCTGGTACTTTTGTAAATAATGAATTTTTCTTTCCAACAAGTGAAACGATATTTTTCCAGCGAGGCGACTTCAATCTCGAAATGAATTTAGAATATAGGTTTCACTTAGCTTGGCTTATGGAGGGAGCACTATTTGTAGACCTTGGAAACATCTGGACCCTGCAAGAAGAAAGAGACCCTAATGGCAATGTCATAAGACCAGGCTCACAGCTCAGCGCCTCCTTTCTAAATGAACTAGCGATTGGTTACGGGTATGGAATTAGATTTGACTTCAATTATTTTTTGATTCGATTTGACCTAGGCTTGAAGCTGCGCTACCCTTCTAATGAGTATAGCCAGTTTTCAGGTCCACGAATCCCAGCACCATCCTCAAGATGGATCAGCCCTCGAGGTCAGAGCTTAGGTAACTTCAACATTGCAGTTGCCTACCCCTTCTGACTTATGGGTTTACTTAATTCTTAAATAATGATTTGCGACCTATTACTTTGCAAATAGGACATTGCAATGGATCGTGGCGTTGTGCAGGGCAATACTCTCTCCCAAAGAAGATAATCTGTAGGTGTAGCTTATTCCATATAGAATCATCAAAGAGTCTCTTCAGATCTTTCTCCGTCTGCTTAACACTTTTACCATTGGTCAAGCACCACCTGTATGCTAATCGGTGAATATGCGTATCTACAGGAAAAGCAGGCACACCAAAGGCTTGGGCCATAACTACAGAGGCCGTCTTATGCCCGACAGCAGGCAAGGCCTCAAGTGCTGCAAATGACTGTGGTACTTTTCCGTCATGTTGTTCTAATAGAATTTTCGATAAGCCGTGAATACCTTTAGACTTCATAGGACTCAGTCCACAAGGGCGGATGATCGCTTTTATTTCCTCAACAGATAATTTAATCATCTCCTGTGGTGTATCAGCCCGAGCAAAAAGCAAAGGTGTAATCTGGTTGACCTTCTTATCGGTACACTGTGCAGACAAGAGAACGGCTATAAGCAAAGTATAAGGGTCCTTATGATCTAAAGGGACAGGCGTTTCAGGGTATAGCTCCTCTAGCGTGTCTCTAACAAAGACTACTTTTTCTGCTTTATTCATAGCTCTAATAAAAATTCCAAAGTATCAACACCATCCGCATAATCACTGAGGGCTGGTTGTTGCGCTTCACCAAAGTCAAACACCTTAAAACCATCAACAGGTCTGTCTGAGATAACACATTGGATTTCTTCTTTATGTTCTTGGAGTTCTGAATGTAAGGCAGAATAATCTTCAAAATAGGAATAATGTAAAGCAGCAATACGACTTCCTATATCCGCATTCTCTCTCATTACCAAAAAGTCATTGGTTAAGAAATCATCCTTGTTAAGCAGGTACAAGGCAAAATTATAGTCGTAATTATTTTTGTATTTGTGGTGATGTATGATATCTCGATGCTTTTCTATAGCAGCAAAAATGCGCTGTATATCAAATCCTTTTTCCAAATACAACTTAGACACATTTCTACATCCCATTCCGAAATAAGCAAATATATCTCTACCCAAATTTTCCAGTCCCTCTTCGGTAGTATCATTATAAATGACTGCAATACCATTTCGATTCATTCTGATGATATTGGGCACTGCACCAAAGTACTTTCTAAAATATCTGCCAGAACTGTCACTTCCTGTTGCGATAACGGCTTCATAATCAGCAAGCCGTTCTACAAATTGAAATTGCACTTGGCTCTGCTCATCATACTCCCTCAAAAGAGTTAACACATACTCTAGAAGAATTTGATCTCTTTCGGAGGCCTTTATCATAGCCTTGTGTCCAGCAACATAAGTACATAATACATCATGAAAACCAACTAGAGGGATATTGCCTGCAAGGAGGAGCCCCACTCGCTTGGATGACTCCTTACCTGCAGTAGTGTAAGTCGAGAGCCAAGCAGTCAACTTTTTTTGATCTAGATAAGCTTTGGCTATTTCAGTAGTCGCTTTCTGCACATTCTCCACCGTAAACCAAGGGTTCAAAACTTTGGCCTTTAAGGCTACAGCATCAGGTACTCCTCCTTGCTTGATCAACTGACTACCAAGAGCGCCCAGCGCTGCTATACGTCTATCCAATTCCATACTACTGCTTTGATTTCTGATGTGTCACATAATGACGCCACTTATCTATCGTCGCTTGCATGTCTTCAGGCAAAGGCGTTTCAAATTTCATATACTCTTTAGTCTCAGGATGTACAAAGCCTAATGACTGCGCATGTAAGGCGTGACGTGTCATCAGCTTAAACGCATTATGCACAAACTGCTTGTACTTAGTAAACACTGTTCCTTTTACAATTTTATCACCACCATAACGCTGATCATTGAAAAGTGGATGATTATTGGATGCCATATGTACTCTAATCTGATGCGTCCTTCCCGTCTCTAGTTTACACTTTATAAGGCTGACGTAATAGAGGTCTTCTATCGTCTCATAATGTGTTACGGCTTCTTTACCATCTTCGCCGTCCACATAGACAAACATCTTTTTACGTTCCTTAGGGTGACGACCGATATTGCCTTCTATAGTACCACTAGATGGATCCAAACTGCCCCAAATTATAGCGACGTACTCTCTGTCGATAGTGTGATCAAAAAATTGCTTAGCGAGATGCGTCATAGCACTTTCCGTCTTAGCGACAACTAGCAAACCCGAAGTCTCCTTATCAATCCTATGTACCAATCCAGATCTTGTCCTATCGTTACCCGGTAGCGTGGGTAAATTCTCGATTTTAGAAAAATAGTGGACGAGACCATTGACTAGAGTACCTGACCTGTTGCCCACACCTGGATGTACAACAAGACCTGGCGGCTTGTAGACAACCATAAGATGATCGTCCTCGTACCTGATATCTAGAGGTATATCCTCGCCTACAGCCCACTCCTTTTCCTTTGGCTCTTCGGGCAAGACAATGACGATGGTATCCAGTGGTCTTACTTTATAGTTGGATTTTATTTCTTGCCCGTTAACAAGTATTGCTTTGTCCTTTATGGCTTTTTGAATTCTTGATCTGCTCGCTTTCTCCAGCTTATTGAGTAGATACTTATCCAATCGGATGGGCGACTGCGCAGGGTCTACTTCAAACCTATAATGCTCGTGTAATTCTTTCTCCATATCATCGTCTCCTTGACTTTCTTTATCTATCATTAAAAGGTATACTCTAAGCCAAGATTGATAGAAAAATAGCCTACTCTATCTACTTGTGTTATAAAACTATCTATTGGATACAAGGTTGTCAATCCTCTTTCTGCTACTAGAAATGAAGTCGAAGTCCCTCCGTGAAAACCAAACTTGACCACACCTAAAATATTTTCTATTACATAGATAGTTGATCCCACTGCAACACCGTAAGACAACCCTAGATCGGACTCATCAAAGGTAAAACTAGAACCGCCCTGCGCATCCAGAAATATCGTATTGGTGGAGGTATAAAATACGTGTGGGCCGACTGAGGCCTCTACAAATGGCTCTAGCCCTTTGTAGTAGAAGGGTGCATATTGGCGATAAATAAAGCGTGCCATAAAGGCGCTACTTGTCGTCGTATCCATAAACTGATCGAAGCCATTAAGTATCGTATTACTCAGTTCATCAATTCGATAAAGTGAAAAGAGCAAGCCCAGATGTGCATACTGCTTAGAGTTTGATTGCGCATAATAAGCAGCGGTAAAACCGACTAGATTCTTATTGAGGGACCTTTTGAAGCCACTATAGGGTAATACCGCATCAAAAGTCAATTCTATAATCCTAACATCCTCATTTATAACGATCTCTAGGGAATCAGGACCTCCTGAGCTCTGCCTTGTCTGAGACAATAAATCAGATATAGCCAATAGTATGACAGCGATACAGATTATTAGCTGTTTAAAATTCATAAACCTTATACGATTTGTCTGCCAAAGGTAATATTTTGAGTCACAACAAATTGTAGTCTATGCACTCTGATAAAGATATAAAGTATCACTTGGACACACTGTGTGCCAAAGACATCCCCTCTCCTGAAAAGACACATGCGCATGTCTTGCCGATTCACGCTACATCTGCCTTTACCTATGTCAGTATAGAGGACAGTATCAATGTGTTTCAAGGAAAGTCGGAGGGGTTTGTCTATTCAAGATATGGAAACCCAACTTTACAGGCGGTGGAGCAAAAACTAGCTCTCCTTGAGACCTTTGGAACAGATTACACAGCGGGCTGCATCCTGACCAGTTCTGGTCTTAGTGCTATATCCACTATGGCTATGAGCTTTGTCTCCCAAGGAGATGCTGTCTTGACACAAGCTGATCTCTATGGTGGTACCACGGAGCTCTTTAATAAAGTCGTCGCCAAAGCAGGAGTACAAGTCCTAACGGTAGATCTTAACGACTTAGACCTAGTAGAATCAACCCTCAAAGCCAACACCCACATAAAACTCATCTACCTAGAGACGCCTACAAATCCGACACTCAAATGTATAGATATAGAGGCTATCGGCAGCCTTGCAAAGAAATATAAGGTCAAATCGGCTATCGACAATACCTTCAGCACTTTCTACCTCCAACAACCCTTTACACTAGGTATAGATATCGTTGTGTACTCCACTACTAAGTTTCTCAATGGTCATGGTAACTCTATAGCTGGAGCGATTATCCTCAAAGACAAATCTTTGAGAAAGCAAGTGTGGGATGTAATGAAGCTTATGGGTACTAACTGCAACGCTTGGGATGCTTGGCTCTTACATAATGGACTCAAGACTCTAACGCTGCGTATGGATAAGCACTGCAGCAATGCGACAGCTATAGCCCAATATCTAGAAGGACACAGCAAGGTCAAAAAGGTTAATTATCCTGGTCTGGCCTCACATAGCACACATCCACAAGCCAGTAAACAGATGCGTCAGTATGGTGGTATGCTTTCATTTGAAATTGAAGGAGGGTTTCCGACCGCTGTTAATTTTATGGATAATACCAAGCTATGTGCTATAACCGCTACCCTAGGGAATGTAGATACCCTGCTATTGCATCCTGCGAGCTCATCTCATCTCAACATCCCAAAAGAAATAAGAGAGGCTAGTGGCATCGAGGATGGCTTGATAAGGATGTCAGTAGGTATAGAAAATCCAGACGATCTTATCTCAGATATAGAACAAGCACTAGCCTAGTAGGCAGACCCAGCAGCTGTGCCGCGAGGACCTAGTTCTACCAGTTGGAGATCTTTGACTTCCCCTTGATCACACTGAAATAAGAGGATGGTTCTAAATCGGTGGAACCCCTCATAGCCACAAGCACCAGGGTTCATATGAAGGACAGATAACTTGACATCGCGCAACACCTTACATATGTGTGAGTGCCCACAGATATAGAGATCTGGTTTTTCTTTGACGATAAGCTCCTTGACACGTTTAGTATACTTGGGTGGATAACCTCCTATATGTGTCATCAATACTTTGACACCTTCGCAGATAAAAATCTCATTGAGTGGTAATCGACCTCGGACGGGGTGTCCATCTATGTTGCCATAGACACCTCTAGTTGGTTTCATAGATTCTAGATAATCTAAGACCTGGACATCGCCGACATCGCCTCCGTGCCAGATTTCATCCACATCCTTAAGATGCTCTACCACATCCTTACCCAAAAAGCTGTGAGTGTCTGAGATCAATCCTATTCGTTTCATAAGGTGTAAAGATGCGAGGTTATTACGAATGAAAGAAATGCCGACCATTGGTTGAACGGTCGGCATTTATATAATTACAAAAATAAAAACACATTTATCTAAACAGTATCATTTTCTTAGTGATACTGACATCTTCTGTCTCTACTCTATAGATCAGTAACCCTTCAGATTCGAGACCACTAATCTCAATATTGAATTCATTGATACCCTTATCGAAAGCACCTGTTTGTCGTTGTATGACTTCCCCTGCGACATTGTAAACTGTCAAGTTTACGGACTGTCGAGTAGGTGTATAGAAAGCAACTTTAGTAAACTCTGTAAAGGGGTTAGGTTTGTTTTGGAATACCTCGAAGCTATCAGATACAGATTCACTTCTAAAGATATAATTCAAAGACCTAGCATCTGCGCCAGTATAAAATTCTGGTCGAGCCACATATCCAGTTAACGTAACAAAGTCAGATAATTGTCCTGCGGTTTGTGCTTCGAAGTAGATCGTAAACAAGTTGCTACCTGCATCCATCTTATAACCTGAGATATCGTGATGGCTAAATGTCATCGTACCTAAAGGCTCGTTGAGCAAGGCAAAATTCTTTTCTCTTAAAGGAATTGCATCAGCATCTACTCCTTGGAAGACAAGTGCATTTGTATCAAAATCTAAGGTGAACTGGAAGCCATCGAATTGCATCGCCTCCTCGAGTCGGAATGGCACCGCTACTAAATCACCAGCGTCAAACTGCAAATTCTGGCCACTGACGTAGGCTGGTGCAGATCTACTATCTAAGGCTGAGCTCTGTAGTAAGTCCGCATCGTTATTCACATCTCCAACTTTGACTGCTGTAAAGTCAGCCTCCATATCCGCACTGCTTATAGACATCTTAGTGATCTTATCAGAATATCCCCAAGGAGAATTCATATCGGTAAACTGGTAGCTATCCGAAACAAAAACATAAGAATCATTCTGCGGTAATTCTGTATACAATCCTAGGATAAGCTTACGTAACTCTACTAAATCTATTCCATCTACTTTATTATCCTTATTGACATCAGCAGCAATAACCTTATAGGGAGAATCCAAGCGCTCGACGCCTAAGATATGTCTCTGGATCTGAATCAGATCTAAGGTAGATATTCCTTTTAGATGCTCCTCGTCGTACTCCGGTTCTACAATGTAATCTTGATTGAAATTCACATAATTAAATGCATACTCACCAGACTGCCCAGTCATATCCATAACAGGACTCACTGAGTTCATATTATCCAACTGGACCATAACATTTTCTATCGCTTGCTCTGTCTCTGTAGATATATTACCTGCAATAGTCGTAAGCATTCCATCCATATTATCACAGACATCATTGGTATCTTGTAAGTCTAGATTAACAGTACAAGACTCAAATGCTCCACTCTCATCTGTTATAAATACGGACAAGGTGATTATCTCTGAGATTCCATTGGCAATATCATCACAAGTAAAAGTCCTTTCTAACGTAGGATAACTTGTCGCTTCTGGAGAATCAAAAGTAATCGTCAAGCTATCTAGTCCATCACAACCACCTTCACTCTTGAGATCAAAATCAGAGGCCCATACAAGAGCTTCTCCATCTTCATTAAGTGTCCAAGTTATCGTCGCCAAACAAATAGGTAGTGGCGGTCTGTCTCCTTTGATGATAAATGGGAAGGTACAACTGTCATTTCCAGCACCACAAGAGTTCTCTATATTAAATGTTATAGAGTGTTCACCTGCAGGGTATTCACCAGAAGCAATTCCAGAGCCTGTAATATCAACAGTTCCATCAGTAAATGCATCAATAGACCAAGTTAATTCAGAACCTACACAAGCATCATTGACTGTCGGTGCAAGATCTATAAAACCTATACAATTAATACTATCTGTGGACACCATCACCATATCAGGGCAGATTAGTTCAGGTGTACCCGAATTTCTAACTTCTATATTTTGTGTACGTCTAATGACAAACTCATTAGGATTGGTAGAAGAGAATCTACACCAATCTACTACAATCCAATTTCTTATAATGGTATAGCACTCGCCAGCAGAATTGCTCGTTATAGGTGCTGAGTCCTCGTATGATATACCAATGTTTATACATTCGAAATCAGCAACAGTAGTCGGCAATCCTGTCTGAGAAGGATCTATACTAAAATCAGCATCACAAATATCTATAACTACATCATCTGGAAAATCAAAATCATCAGCGTCTAAGGTCATAGATGTACCACTAGGCATTATGGTTATCGTCTGCTCACAGCTATCCATAATCATCCCGTCAAGATCTCTAATAAGAATCTTTCTTGTGATCGTTCCTGTATTACAACCTGTATCGAAATTAGATAAATCAAAAGTGCCATTGTCTATACTAAAAGAAGTACTGCATCCGACTGTACCTGTAGCGGTAGACAAGTCAGTGAAATCATCTAAACAAGACAACGTAACATCTTGTGGACAACTGAAATCTGGTATAAAATCATCAGTTACACAAACTCTCGTTGGACACTCACTAAAATTTCCATCTGCATCCGTTACTCTTAAGAAAACAGAGATTGTATCTCCTACATCTTCGCAACAGAACGCTACAGAGCTGTCATAAAAGTTATTAGTACCACATCCAGGACTTTCTCTTCTCGCTTCAAACTGCATTACAGAACCACAAGGGTCGAAACTGTGATCATCAAAAGTCTCAGCAGGTACATCAGTTTGACCTCCAGGCCCTACTGGTATCTTAGTAAATCCTTCGCATATTGCATTAGGTGGGTTATTATCGCTTACTCTAATTTCAAAAAAGCAACAATTAACAAAATCTGCCTCCACAGCGTTGGGGTTGCTCTGTAGCTCTGGACCATTACCACACGCATCGGTAAAGCAATATCTTACCCACGTGATATCTTCTACTACACCTGGAATCGGGTATCTACCATCATCAGCTACCTGTATGTCTGTAAATGGAATAGCACCTAAATCGGTTACTCCTGGCTCTGCCCTTTTGAAAGCAACATCAACGGTTACTGGATAAGAACAATCTAATACCACTAGTGGTGTTGTCAATGAATCCACTATACCCATAGGGTCTAAGATCACCTCGGCTGTACAATCAAAAGTCCTAGACTGTACAAACAATGTATCAAAAAGACTACCCGACGTCGTCCTAGTCACAAATCTAGAACCGTCTATTGTTCTATCAACAGGACAAGAAGATACAGGTGGACTCAGATCTCTAATTTTGATCACTTGACCATCAGAAATACTCTCTCCAGTACACCAATCTATGACAAACCAGTCTCGGATTAATTTTATCTGTTCACCACAAGTCTCAGCTCCTATATCGGTATGAAAGAACATAATATTTGGACAGTTTGTCCCTGTAGGCTCTCCTGTATTTTCAGGCTCTATACTTGGAATATTGCTACAATCTACAGCGTTGATTTCGAAAATAAAATCATCTGGAAAAACCACATCTGCAATATCAAATTTCTCTAGAAGCAGTCTCTGTCTACAAGAAGTCTGATTGCCTCTAGAATCAGAAACATACCACGTTCTGATCACTTCTCCTGAAAAATCTCCAGTACAAGTAACTCCTAGGTCTTCATCTTCGAAAGTTACTTCTGAATTCGCCTCGCACCCTACTGCTACAACTGGCTCTTGGATATTAAACCCTCCATCACAAGGAACTACTGCATCGTGCAAGCCTACATCTAGAGTGCCATCGCATTCTATAAAGATGGGTCCTACTTTATCCTCAATAGTCACATTGCCCCAGCAGGTTATACCACACTGATCTAAGGTTACTGTTGCTTTGAATGTAGTGCCCACTTCTGAATCGCCTACAGTTATAGAACCTGTGCCTGTGGCTGTATCAAAAACTGTATCATCTGCGTATAACAAAGCTATAGTATAATCTGCATCTGTAAACCCAGCAGGATTTCCTTGCTGAATCAAGTCTAGTGTTATATCGGCAACACAAGACTCATTGGTTGAGATATTAATAGCACTATTACATGCCAAACTTACATTAGCACACTGAGCAGAGGCTACAGTAGAAATAAGCGTAAGTAAAGCAACATAGATGGTAACATGTAATAATGAGTTACCTACTTTACTCCATTTAGAAGTACTCACGGTGCCCATATTTTTATGATTAATTATCTTGTTCATAATCTGTTTTCTTTTATCTGAGGATTCAGAATTACTTAATGATTATCATCGTCTTACTGGCGATATTAGCCCCAGCTTTGATTTGATAATAAAGAACACCTGCTCCATCGATGACGTCACTGCTGACATCAATTGCATTATAGCCTCTATGCCCTTGACGGACTTCAGAGAATATCTGCTTACCATCTACGTCTGTAATAACAAAGGTCACTTGTTCTGCTTGGGGAAGCGTAAATCCTATAGTCGTTACATCTTTAAATGGATTTGGTATATTTTGCTCTATTCTGAATTCATCCGCAGCACTATAATCTCTGTGGACAAAGTCTATACTTTGTGTTGTCACAGATTCTCCGTCGACGACATAAGTCTCATTAAAGACTTCAGATGTATGGAGCAATAATCCTCCATCAGCATCCAGTAGGACTTCGAAAAGAATATCACCACGAGAAACATTAAGAGCTTCCGCATCATTCCAACTTATTCTTACTCTGTCTTCATCTAAGAGGTCCCAAGCGATATGTGCATCTTCTAACTCTAATCTCATAGGTACTATGGCTATAAAGTCACCAGTCGTAAAGCCAACTTCCATTTGCATTCCAGCTAGAGCAATATCTTTGCTTGCTACAAATTGTATTCTTCTGCTACCTTTCTTGGTAAGTGTTTCTAGCACTTCCAGATCATAATTTGCATTTCTATTAGTTACAGCGTTATTCTGAAAGCCATTCTGTGAAGAAGCATCTACATCGCCTATCTTGACACCTATAAAGTCAGCGTCATTGACATTATTCTGAATGTTGTACAAATCAACATTCTCTGTATATGGAAACGGATTGGTTACATCAGCAAAAATGTAATCAGAGTCTACAAATCTCCAAGATGTATTCTGCGGCAACTCTTGGTATATACCTAGAATGAGCTTTCTCAATTCTACTAAATCCAATCCATCAATAGATTCTGAATTATTAACATCTGCCGCAATAATCTTATACGGACTGTCCAATTTTTCAATACCCAATATATGTCTCTGAATCATCACCAAGTCAAGAGTGGATACACCCGCTAAGTAGTTATCATTTTTGACTGCGCTTATTCTATAGTCGGTATTCATTGGCATATCATCAAAAGCATACTGCCCTTCTAATGCCATATTCACTTGAGGTACCGTCATATCAGTCGACATTATAGAAACCTCCACATTCTCGATCATATGCTCTTGCTCCGTCATTATCTGACCGCTTACCTCTGTAAGCGACATAGGTGTGTCGCATACATCGATATTGTCTTGGATAATCAAGTTGACAGTACAGTGCGCCATATTTGAATTAGACGTAGGACCATCCCACACAAATAATCTAATAGGATTATCCCCTACATTGCTACAGTCAAGAGTAAGACTACTCACTATAGCTGTCTCAGAAAATGAAAGCTCCACACTATTAGAACATACATCAGCACTTCCTAAATCTATATCACTAGCCCAAATCTCTGCTGTCGCATCAGCACCCAAAGGAAGCACTAATTCAGTATGACAGTAAGGCACTGGCGGTATTTGGTCGGTAACGCTTAGACTACGTTGACACTCATCTGTGTTACCGCAAGCATCTTCCGCAGTAAAGGTTACAATATGATTACCTATAGGGAAAGTACCACTGGCATCATTGCCGCTACCAGAACGATCTTGCCCATTCTCTACATCAATCGTATAAGTCCATATAGCACCTTCTGTGCAGGCACCATTATCTGAAAGTGTAGCTATTAGATTCTCTACAGTAGCAGAGCAGTTTCCAGTATTTTCTATGACGAGTTGAGAACTGTTACAATTGATGATTGGATCTGTCGTATTTGTCATCTTGATGATCTGATCAAAAGTGAATACCTGATCAGGATTACACCAATCAACGACTGTCCAAGTCCTCACCATCTTCTGGCAAGCATTATCAACAATGCTGAAAACCAGATCAGTGAAGTTAGCAACTACATTAGAGCATCCACTTGAATTAAATGTCGGCTCCTGACTACCTTCGGGCAAATCTGCAGGATCAATACCATCTAGAGTACAAGCTCCACTTGTAATGTCCGCATCTGCTGGCCATGTAATATCTGACTCAGAGAATGGAGATGTATCTCTCACAGAAATCGTTTGACTACAAGTTGTACTTGGTCTATTCCCTGAGCAATCCTCTACAGTCCACGTTCTTCTAAACGATCCTTGAGAACATTCATCTAGACTAAATCCAGAGACATCAGTCGTTTCCGTAATGGTCACACCACATACATCAGTCGCAGTTAAAGTCCCAAAGGCAGCATCCAAATTGTTCAAGTTAATATTCGTCCCACATTCCAAGACGACATTTTCTGGACAACTTGTAATTTCTGGTCTGATGAAATCAACAACAGTTACCTCAGTCATACAGAAGTTATGATTACCTGCATTATCTATCACTCTGACCATCATCATAACTGGATCATCTCCACCGTCACAGTTTACATCTGCGCAGCAAAATTTCTCTACTTGTGTGAAGCCACATTTATTCTCAAATTCTACCACATATCTTGCTGCATCGCTTAGAGATGTACCTGCCATATGAACAGGGTCAGAGGTCACTAGACCAACTTGCTCTGCAATCCAATCTGCTTCTGCAGTACTGTCCCCACTAGCCAAAGCTCCTCCTAGTGCAGCTGCATAGGCCGTCGCATTCTCACTAGATACAGGCTCATTAGAAATATAATAATAGTGGTCATTTGTATAAGCTCCTAATAATGACATAAACTCAAAATCTCTTTCCTCACAATCACACTCACTATCTTGTGTATCCATTCTTTGAATCACAATCTCATAGATGCCACAATTATCCCAACTATTATCATCAAAAGTAGAAGGCCCAGCGAATGCAGTTCCAAACTGATTTAATGTAATCGTATTGAACAAATCACAAGCAGGTATAGGCTGCTCTGTATCTCTTAGAGAAATTTCAGATATGCAATCCGTCTCAGAACGGTTACCACAAACATCCGTTACCATATATCTTATCATTACTGAACTACCCTCAAAATCCAAATCAGATATCGTGTAGTTATTGGTTGCTGGATCGAAAGTAGCTCCTGTACTTACAAATGCATTGCTCCCTTCTACTCGATACTCTATACTATAAGTCCAAGTCTGACACTCTTGTACTGTAGGCGGTCCTACAGTGAGTGTCGCACCACAATCGTGTGTAGAAGTAGATACACTTCCATTAGCAGGTGCACTGCATATAGGGCTAGTCGTATCTGTCAATACGATAGTCTGATTTTGCATCGCGCTCTCCTGGGCGCAAGCATCCCATACTGTCCACGTTCTTACAATCTTCATCGTCTCTCCACAGACTGGAATAACTCTATCAGAGTATCCAATCACTTCTAGATTAGTACATACTAACCCAGAAGGGAATCCTGTGAAGCTTGGGTCAGGGTTGCCAAGAGCATCTGTAGGGAATCCAGAACACAACTCGATAGATGGACATACTCCATCTGTATCTGCCGCACCTTCCGCATCAGCATCAAGTACTGAATCAAAATTCTTAGGCCATACTATGGAGTTCAGATCTACTAAACTCACTTCTAGATTTACTGAACAAGAACTCTGTGCACCGTTATTAATATCGGTAACTGTCCACGTTCTTCTTACTGACTGAGGACTTGCGCATTGTGCAGATGTATTATCATCGACAAAGGTTAGCACGACGTCACTACAGTTATCATAGCCTTGCAGGAACCAATCATTAGTAGCAGGTCTATAAGTTGCAACTACATCATCCTCAAACATTGGGAATCCTGTCATATCTCCTGGCACGTCTACTTCAAAACAAGTCGAAAGAAATGGACCACCTGTGCAGAACTGACCTAGAGGCTCTATTGATTTATCTTCTACAAGGACCTCTCCCCAACAAGAATTGTTACCACACTTCTGTGTGATGGTTACATTCAAGGTTTGTCCGATTAGGTCTTGAGTCAGCATACCATCGATAATGTTTCCATTAGCGTCTGATATGGTAACTGTATAAGCTTCATTAGGAGCAGTCTGACCTTCTAGTATCATTTCTGGAAGCAACTCCAATTCACAATTGTTATTGAGTGTGACATTGACTAGACTATTACAAGCTAGTGAACTATTATCTTCTTCTAGTACAATGACAGGCAATGAACTAGCTATAGAACAAGCTTCAGGACCTGAACTAGTTCCCGTTGCTTTTACTAAGAAATTACCGGGGACTAAAAACTCTATATCTACAAGATCAGAACTTCCACTAGCTGGAAAGATATTATAACTAGTCGCTGCGGCAGGGCTTCCATCCTCATTGCACACTGTAAAAGTTTCGTCTACAGAGTTGAAATTAACTAGATTATAAGTATTAATACTATTTAAACAGACACAAGACATTCCTTGTATCTCTGGCATCATATCTATTATAGAGACGTCTATGGTTGCACTTTCTTCACAGGTCAAGTTCTCCCCTACTACAGCAGTATAGGCACCTGATTCTGTAACACATAATTGTGTAGAAGTTTCTCCTACTACCACTTCACCATTGAGGAACCAAGCAACCGTTGTAGTCCCATCCACTATAGCGTCAATACATCCAGAACCACAGAAGGTTGCAGAGTCTTCAGCAAAGCCCACTGTTGGCTCCTCCATAAATTCTATAACAACACAGTCAGACGCAGAACACAAACCATCTGTAGTCGTAACTGTAACACAATACATTCCTGAAGTCGTAAAGACAACCGTAGAAGATGCTTCTGTAGCGTCATGAGACCATGCATAATTGAATTCTCCCGCGGGACCTGCATTTATCGCAACATTGACACCAGCACATTCTCTAATCGTGTGATCTGGTAGATCGACTGTTGGTGATTGTATCACCGTAATAAATACTGATTCTGACTCCTCACAAGATAAGCCATTAGCAATCACGGCTGTATATATACCCGAAACAAGCGGTGTAGTTACTGGAATTGTAGAACCTTGAGCAAACCACGTTAATGGTAATGGCCAAGGACCAGGATTGGTAGCAGGAAGCATCTCACCACTGCACAAAGTCATATCCATCACTTCTACAGATACTCCATTTCCGTATGTCACCATTATCTCATCTTGGGCAGTACATTCTGCTTGCCCTTCCGCGATCACGGCTCTGTAGCATCCAGATTGCGTAATCGTAACCGACTGACCAGAATCACTTAATAGAACGGGAGTCACTGACGCATCCGTACAATCAAATTGGAAAAATGAAATAGACTGAGCATCGGTAGGTGTCACTGTTGCAACCAACTCATACTCTTGTCCAGTACAGAGGTGATCAAGTGTCATATCCTCTGGAAGTGATATTGTCGGTGGACCGTCTAGGATAGAAATCGGAGCGGTAACATCACCCAGCTTGCAAGCTCCTACATCGGTATCTAGATTACATAACTGTAACATATACTCTCCCGCAGCTAAGCCAGTAAAGCTTACAGTACCTGAGCCCGTACCACTACCTGTCGTAGAGCCCGGCATTACATTACCAATTTGCATTCCATCAGCTCCGATAACTTTGAAACCGATATCAAGACCATCAGCGATAGGCATAACAGTGTATTCCTCTTCTATAGGAGCTCCACAGAGATAGAACTCTGAAGCTCCAGTTATACTTGCGCCTGCACTTGGATTCGTAACTGTTATCGTATTAGAAAATGAATAATCACATCCATCTGCTGTTCCAGTTGCTGTCACTGTATAAGTACCAGGATTGCAATAAGACACTTGCAGTGTATTATTGCTTTCTCCAGATACTACAGGAGAGACCATGTCAATCTCATCAGCTCCAGTTGTAGTCCAGGTCACATCCGATGGCGGAGGATTTCCATCCTCATCTACCATACTTAAAGTAACTAACCCACCAGCGCATACCGATGGATTGGCTGGAAGTATAGGATACGATGGAGCCCTACAAGAAAACATCTCGTACTCAGGAAACAATACTTCTCCATTCTTGAATATGGTGACGAGTGGCACAGCACCAGCAGGGTCAGACAAACCTCTAAGGGTAAATGTTGTCCCAATTACAAAGGAAAACTCTGTGCCATCTGGCAAGGGATTACCATCCGAATCTAAGAGATTTGTTCCGTTTTGTAAGGTAATCACATCACTAGGATCACAACCCCAGGTATTAATTACAAAGGATAGGAGGCCTGCTGGATTAGCTTCATCGCACGAGCACTCATAGGAGACACTTTGCGCTTCAATGAAATTGTTACTAGCAAACATCAGCAAGAAAAAGCACAGAACTAGGCTCTTCTTTAAATGTGTAAATGTATGTGTAATCATTTTTTACTATTGTAAATTCAATTCGTTCAAAAGGAATAGGTATGGTCAACATAGACCAATCCCTTTTTCTTCGGGGTACGAAGTCCAAGAACCTAACCAAAAGCCCATTCATATTAACACTTGAATTAATACGTCTCGTATTAGTAATTTCTCTCATCTATAACTGATTCATAACTATTCAATTAGGCTGTATCGCCGTTTGGAGAAATATTTGTCTTTTTTACTATTTGTTAAAACATCTCTATTCTAAAATCAATAAGTAAGGTCTATCTTGCCTATATTGGAGCTGATAATCAAGCCTCGAGTAATGTCTAAGAAAAAACAAACCCAACTAAGCTGGGATGCATTTCAAGCTCTAGGAAACCCTGAAAATGCACCCGAAGAACCCAAATCTGCACCTGTGAAAGTTGACCATTTTGTATCAAAATCAATTATTAGGGTACACCTAGAGAAGAAAGGAAGAGGTGGTAAGCCTGTCTCTATAATTAAAGGACTAGAGATGACTGACGCTTATATGAAGGATATAGCCAAAGACCTTAAAGCTAAATGTGGTGTTGGGGGCTCTCAAAAGAATGGCGAGATCATATTACAAGGGGATCAGCGCGATAAGATTATTGCACATCTCAAGAGTATAGGTGCTCAAGACATCAAGAAAGCTGGTGCTTAGTCAGCTTGAGCATTCTCCAACTTCCATTGAGGTCTTTCCTAAACTCTGGACGATATGTCTGCTCATCAATGGCCTCCGATAACTCTGTATGGTACAAATCGCTTGTCTCAAAGTAGATCACACCACCTGGCAGTAGAAAGGTTTTACCTAATTCCATAACCCGCTTATAGTAGACAAGCGGATCAGAGCCTTCTACAAATAGTGCTTCTGGAGGCTCATAAGTCAGAACTGAAGCGTCCATCCTGGCTTTCTCTTCATCGAGTATATAGGGGGGATTACTGACGATGACATTGACCATAGGTAGGTCTAGATCCGATCGGATATCCCCTATTATAACTTGTGCCTCTGCACCAATTTGCTTTTTGTTCTCATCAAAGACTTCGATGGCTACTGGGCTAATATCTAGACCAAAGCCCCCAACATCAATAGCACGTTTTTCTAAAGCAGATACAACCGACAAAAGTATGCATCCGCTTCCCACGCCGATATCCAGAATCTTTAGCGCATCCAATCGTCTACTATCCTCAATAATCCAGTGGACAAGTTCTTCTGTTTCTGGCCGAGGAATCAGGCAACCAGGTCTAATACAAAATCGATGGCCATAAAAAAAAGAAATACCCGTAACATACTGTACCGGCTCCCCTCTATTCAGTGCCTTTACATCGGCAGCTAGCTGTTGAGAAGCCAATGTATTGGATAATATTTCTGCTTGCTTAGCATCTATATAGTAAGAGATGACATTGTTGCGCTCCCTTTCTTCAAAACCCTCTAGAGCTTCAATCATATACTGTCTTACCGCATTTTGCTTCATAGTGCTCTCAGTATAATAGGATAATTGGCAGCCCGAAAGTAAGCTCTTGAGTAGCGTCGTTTCTTGATATCAGTTTCTCTATCGGTATACAGAAAATTGTAATCCTCAGATTTAACTTCTTGTGGATCTGGCAGTTGGTAACCGTAGTAATGAGCAACTGCTCGGATATCCTTAAGCGGTGCATCCAGGTTATGTGTCAACAACTCTATTCCAGCCATCAACCGCCTCTGGGCAGCCAGCGGCAATTCAGCAAATCTACCTATACTCTGTGTATTGGGAGCGGCAGTTTCTTCTGACTTCCAACCCTCCATTTTTGTCACTCCAGACTCTTGTCCGTGAGGTTGGAGGACTTTCTCTTCAGGATCAGACACCTCTAAATGATTCCAGAGGAGCTGAAGCTGTTGCTTGGGGCTGGATACTAGATCTTCATATTTGATTACCATCGCTCTAGCATCTTGCTCTACTTGCTGAGCTTGAGATACATTGAGCAGATAGACACTGAGCGCATTATATAAGGTCATACCGCGATTATGTAAGGAGCTGATAGCATCTAGGGGATGTCTTACCGTGTGCACCACTTTAGCCTCTTGTTTGTATATATCTAAAAATCTCGCTAGGGTAAATGCATTGGATGGTGTCTTCTCCGCCCATATTTTCTTACCACTTTTGTCGAGGCATTTTCCAAAAAACGCTGTTGTAAAATCAATCAAAGTATCAGAATGCTGGGCTATAGTCCTTGCCTCTGATTTTGAAACAGGGTAATCTTCGCCAATATCTACACCGGTAAAATTGTGCCAGCCCGCATTTGATATCCCGAAAAATGACTTCTTAAATAGCTTGGACTTAAAAGAAGGCCAGTCATCATATATCTCTGCCTTAGCAAATATTGAAGTTTCAGAACCACAGAAAATGAGTGGGTGCCTGTTTAATATACGTCTCAATAATGAGCTGCCTGTACTCGGACTACCACCTATCAAGATGCTCATATCCAAGATTTAAAAGAGTTTTTTAACATATAGCTGACCTATGACCTGCCTAATATGGCTTCATCTTTGAACTAGAATAATCTACCTCATATGAGGCGAACGACTTGACAAACATAATGAAATCAAAGAAGCTCACATTTAAGCATAAAGTCTACAAGCATAATAAAGCTCTGCCTGTAGAAATTCAGAAACTGATAAAACAAGCTTCTAAGCAAACTAAATTCTCCTATGCACCTTATTCCAAATTCTATGTCGGCGCGGCTCTACTATTAGAAAATGGAAAACTAATCGGTGGATGCAATCAAGAGAATGTGTCCTACCCTCTTTGCATTTGCGCTGAGCGAGTGGCCTTATATACTTACGGTGCTAAAACTATCAAAAGCAAGATCAAGGCATTGGCCGTTACAGTAAGGTATGATCTCAAAGTCCTCAAAGAGCCTTGTATGCCTTGTGGTGCTTGTCGACAAGTCATCCAAGAATATGAGAATCGACAAGGCCAACCTATAGATATTTACGCTACAGCAGAGAGTGTTGATGAGATTATCTACTTCAAGGGTATAGAAACTATACTACCGACAGCATTCAGCCAGTCCACTTTATTATAGTATTCACTAAGTTTGTATTATGGAAATTAATAAGATGAATTTCATCGAGGAGATGGAATGGAGAGGTATGCTGCACGATATGACACCAGGTGCCAAAGAAGCATTGGAGAAAGGGATGTGTAAAGCCTACATAGGTTTTGATCCAACGGCACCTTCATTGACTATCGGCAACTATGTACAACTGATGGTCCTGACACTGTTTCAAAAATCTGGACACCAACCCATCGTATTAATGGGTGGTGCGACAGGCAGAATAGGAGACCCGAGTGGAAAAGACAAAGAGAGACAGCTCAAATCTTATGAAGAACTAGATAACAACCTCGCCCATCAAGTCAAGCAGATGGAGAAATTTCTGAATTTCCAAACAGGTGAAAACAAGGCGCTACTCAGAAACAATATCGACTTCTACAAGGATATGAATATCCTCGACTTCCTTAGAAATGTAGGAAAGACACTGACTGTCAACTATATGATGTCTAAGGACTCTGTCAAGAACAGATTGGATACGGGTCTTTCCTTTACGGAGTTCAGCTACCAGCTACTACAAGCTTATGACTTCCAGTACTTGTATGACAATGATGGTTGTCAGTTTCAGATGGGTGGATCAGATCAGTGGGGCAACATCACTTCTGGGACAGAATTTATCAGAAGAAATCTAGAGTCAGCTAAGGCCTATGCTGTAACGAGTAAACTCTTGGCTAAGGCTGATGGGAAGAAGTTTGGCAAATCAGAGCAGGGCAATATTTGGCTAGATCCGAATATGACCTCTCCATATCAATTCTACCAGTTTTGGTTGAAGGCTAGCAACGAGGACTTACCGATGTTCCTTAAATACTTCTCACTCAAATCTAGGGAAACAATAGAAGCTTTGATTACGCAAGCACAAGAAGATCCACAGGCCGTAACAAGTATACTCTCGGAGGAGTTGACGAAGCGCATACACGGTGATGAAGCTTTTGAAAATGCTAAGAATGTATCCCAAGTCATCTTCAATAAAAAGCTAGACAACGTAGCTCTGAAAGCTATGAATCCTGAGACGCTAGAAATGGTGAGCAAAGAAGTACCCTCTTTTGAGTTGGCTTCTAAAGAAACAGACTTATCTAAAGTCTTATGTCAAGATTCTGAAGTATTTACATCTGTAAGTGAATATAGAAGAGCCATAAAAGGTAATGCCTTGTCTGTCAATAAAAACAAAGTTGCAAGTCACGAACATAATCTGACAGAAGCCGACTTCATACACGGCAAGTACCTGATGGTAGAAAATGGAAAGAAGAATAAATTTATGTTGGTCGTCAATTCTTAGGCATCCAATTTAACTACCTATTATGATTTCCAACTTACTCAATAAGTTATTTGGCAAAGAGGCCTTAGATTTCAAGGGGCAATCAATACAGCTGGTGGATGTGAGAACATCTAAAGAATACGCATCGGGATCTGTCGATAAAGCTATCAACATTCCTTTAAGTACGGTACCTGATTCACTCAGCCAGTTTAGTAAAACAGATACTATCGTCGTCTTTTGCAGAAGCGGTGCTCGAAGCGGAAAGGCCAAAAAGATACTGACACAAAATGGCTACAGGAATGTAATCAATGGCGGTTCTTGGAATGCCGTCAAGGGATATCTAGATTCGTGATGAGTATCTCAATGAAATAAAAAAGCCCTTAGATCAAATATGATCTAAGAGCTTTTCTTATTATGCTTTTTTCTATGGCTCTTTTCTGGCTTCGAAGTCTAGGGAAACTGAATTTATACAGTACCGTAAACCTGTAGGCTTGGGTCCGTCGGGAAACACATGTCCTAGATGACCTTTGCATCGCACACAATGGACTTCAGTCCTGGCATACCCTAGTTTGTAATCAGTATCCTCTTCTACATTTGTGTCATTGACGGGCTCATAATAGCTTGGCCAACCAGTGCCAGAATCAAACTTTGTCGCAGAGTCAAATAAAGGCAATCCACAACCCCTGCAGGTGTATACCCCATCACTCTTATTATCTAGAAGATCCCCTGTGCCAGCCCGCTCTGTACCCGCTTTTCTCAAAACCTTGTACTCCATCGGTGTCAACTCAGCCTGCCACTCGGCATCTGACTTTTCTACCAGTACGATGCCGTCTGGAAGAGTTGCTTTAGTTAGGTCTTGTGCCTTTTTAGTCTGACAGCTTATAAAAAATAAGGCGACTATAATTATTGTATTCAATCTCATCTCTAAAAAATTTTATCCTTTAAAATTGTCTTCACCTCTTAGTCTAGCATCTTGTCTCTTAGCAATTTCCATAATTTTCCGCATCAGATTAACTATGGAAATAAAGACGAGGTAAGTGAAAGTGAACACAATGTATAGCCACCTAAACGACCCTGCCGCATCCATAGAGATTCCAGAAATATTATGTGCCAATATACCGCCCAAGCCCGCTACTGCTAAAAAGGAAAATATGCTATTTCTAAAATATTCTGTTCTATTTTGATAAGGAATACTCAAGACACTGTTGAAGAGCATAAATCCCAACAAAACAGAAAAAGACACCTCCCACTGCACTATACCATCTTCTATTACCGATCCAGAATCAACAATCCCCTTTACAAATAAAATCACTATAAGATTGACCCCGATAGCAAAAGCTGCTTGGACAAAG
This sequence comes from uncultured Saprospiraceae bacterium, assembly GCA_937929835.1. Lineage (GTDB taxonomy): Bacteria > Bacteroidota > Bacteroidia > Chitinophagales > Saprospiraceae > RFSX01. The sequence goes on from CALFUU010000140.1 coordinate 46,365, forward strand.
GGTGATATTTCTTTTTGAAAAACAGACTGTTCCATACTGGATAAATAAAAGAGTCTAAACCCTCAAAAGGTTCATGAGGACAAGAAATTATAACACTACTTTACCAAATAAATCAAAGGGCTCTGCATTCTGGATTTCTACTTCAGCAAAGTCACCAATTCGTATATAGTCTGTCTTGGCATCTATAAGTACCTCATTATCTACTTCGGGAGAGTCGTATTCTGTTCTGCCCACAAAATGATCTCCATCTTTCCTATCAAAGAGCACCTTATAAGTATTGCCTATTTTATTGAGGTTTTTTTGAAAGGAGATATCTTGCTGGACTTCCATCAGCGCATTGGCTCTCGCAGCCTTGACTTCATCCGGTACATCATCCTCAAAGTCATGGGCTATGGTACCTTCTTCGTGGCTATAAGTAAAGACCCCAAGCCTGTCAAATTCAATCTCTTGGATATACTCCGTCAACACATTCATATCAGCTTCCGTCTCCCCGGGAAAGCCTACGAGCATCGTCGTCCTCAAGGCAATATCAGGCAGTATGCTCCTTATATCTTTTAGTAGGGTCTTCTGTTCTGCTAGTGTAATCTGCCTTCTCATACGCTTGAGTACGGGATCGGCAGCGTGCTGGAGAGGCATATCTAGGTAATTGCAAAACTTTGGTAGCTCGGCAATCGTCTCGATGATCTCTAGAGGAAACTTACTAGGATAAGCATAATGCAAGCGGATCCACTCTATCCCTTCGACCTCGTGCAGGGCCTGCATCAACCGAGGCAAAGCCCGTTCTTTATAGATGTCTAGACCATAGTAGGTCAGCTCTTGTGCTATGAGAATCAGTTCTTTGACACCATTGCGGGCGAGGTTAGAAGCTTCTTTGACCAGGCTCTCGATTGTTCTGGATATATGCTTGCCCCGCATCAATGGAATGGCACAGAAAGAGCAGGTCCTGTTACAACCTTCAGATATCTTAAGATAAGCGTAATGCTGTGGCGTCGTTGTCCATCGCTCTCCTATCAAGTCGTGCTTATAATCTGCATTGAGCTTATTGAGCAGAGCAGGTAATTCTAAGGTGCCGAAGTAAGCATCTACCTCAGGGATCTCTACCTCTAGCTCTTGCTTGTAGCGTTCAGAAAGGCAACCAGTGACATAGAGTTGGTCGATCTTACCTTCCTGCTTGAGTGCCGAGCCTTCTAGTATGGTATCAATAGACTCTTGCTTCGCTCTATCGATAAAGCCACAGGTATTGATAATAAGGACATTGGCATCATCGGACTTGGTGTCGTGCTCTACCTCGTAGTCATTCGCATTGAGTTGCGTAATCAGATTTTCTGAGTCTACCAGATTCTTAGAGCACCCCAAGGTGATGACACTGACTTTGTTCTTCTTGTTCTTGGTCTTCATAA
>CALFUU010000141.1 GCA_937929835.1 uncultured Saprospiraceae bacterium
ACAGTTTGGTTTCTTACTGGGTGCCTTTGAGTTTGGTGCGCCACCACACGGCGGCATAGCATTTGGGTTTGATAGGCTAAATGCGGTGATGAATGGGCAGAATTCTATTCGCGACTTTATTGCCTTCCCTAAAAATACGAGTGGTAGAGATATGATGATAGATGCGCCGAGCCCCGTAGATCAAGATCAATTGAATGAGTTGTATCTGGATCTGAAGGAGGTTGAGGAGAAGGGGGCTTAGTGAAGAGTGCAGAGTTCTTAGTGCATAGTTCTTAGTGCATAGTTCTTAGTGCATAGTTCTTAGTGCATAGTGCAGAGGTTTTTAGATAATAGAGCATAGATAATAGAGAATATATTTTAGTGCATAGTTCAGAGTTCTTAGTGGAGAGTGCAGATTTTTTTAGATAAAGGAGAATAGATTATAGTGCAGAGTTCAGAGTTTTTTAGAGAATAGATAATAGAGAATAGATTTTAGTGCATAGTTCTTAGTGCAGAGTTCTTAGTGCAGAGTTTTTTGGAGACGAGTAAAAAAATAGCAGATAGCAGAGTGTAGAGTTCAGAGTGCTTAGTGCAGAGTTCAGAGCTCAGAGTTCAGAGTTTTTTAGATAATAGAGAATAGATAATAGAGAATAGATTTTAGTGCAGAGTTCTTAGTTCAGAGTTCTTAGTGGAGAGTACAGATTTTTTTAGATAATAGAGAATAGATTATAGTGCAGAGTTCAGAGTTCAGAGTGCTTAGTTTTTGGAGACGAGTAAAAAATAGCAGCTAACAGATATTATAAAACAACTATAGTTATGAACAAACTTGTTATTCTAATTATCCTAGTCTGTGGTGCCTCATTATGCAGGGCTCAGATATCAGATGAGGTATCAAAAGACTCAACATCAGTAAACTCCCAAACAGACTTTCCGAAATATAATTACCTCATAAATGGTTCTTTTGAAGGTAAGCCAGCTCGCGGTGTAGTTGACTCATATAGACATTCCCGGCCTTTTAAACTTGCAAGTTGGGAAGAATGTGGGTCTGGAGAAACTTCACCACCAGACGTCCACGGAGAGGATACCAGATACTGGGGAACTACCTTCCCTCCTTCTAATGGCAAAACTTATATAGGCTTGGTAACAAGAGATACGGATACTTGGGAAGCAGTATCACAGGAACTTAAAACTGCATTAGAAGCAAACAAGTGTTATCAGTTTGAGATAGATGCTCGTATGGACGAAAATTACAAGAGTCCAATAATAGGTAGTGGTATCGAAGAAGTTTCATTTGGTAATCCTGTGGTCCTCCGAGTGAGTTATTCTAATCGCCCATGCAATAACGACGGCATACAACTCAAGAGTGACCCCATCACATCAACAAAGTGGAAAACCATCAGCTTAGACTTTAAGAACTCCAAAGAACAAGAATTCACTCACCTAACTATTGAGGCTTACTATAAAGATGGTGAATATCCCTATAACGGAAATCTTATGATTGACAATGCTTCTCTAAAAGAGGTGAGTTGTGAGAATTAGACTGTTCAGCTGTTAGTCAATGTCTTAGCTTTTTTGCATCGCCTTTTGTCTGAATTAGGATTTATTGGATGGAAGGATTAATAGGATTTATCTAGCGATATTTCCGTCAGCTATTGTCTTTGTGTACACGCATCGCACTATGCCTTTTGTCTGTATTAGGATTTATTGGATGGAAGGATTAATAGAATTTTTATAGGGAGAGATATCTGTTCATTATCAGCAAGAAATTACGAAAATTAAAAAATTACATTAACAAGATTGGTTAAATCGAAAATAAGATTCTTCAGCATACTTGTAGGCTTTATAGTAGGTATATCTACTTTAAATGCTCAATCTGTTACTGTGATAGTTGAAGATAGAAGTTTATTGGAGCTAGATAAACTTGATGTTTATTTAAATGTAACCGAAACTAAATATGATTCACCTAAATCAATAAGCACCGATAATCTTGTAACTGAACTCAACAAGATGCAGCTAGAGGGTAAACTAATCAATTCAAGAATTGATTCTACGTTCTATAAAAAAGGAACACGCCAGGAGCAAATTAGACTTACGCAAACTTCCAATCTTCTCATCGTAATAGATAATTTTAAAGATCGAGATCAATTTTTAGGTTTGATAAGAAAATACTCAAATACAAAAATTGACTCTACATCTATTCTTTCAAAGAATGTAGATCAGACTTTAAAAATTACAACAAAAGACCTTATCTCTAAAGCGAAAATTGAAGCGAATAAAATGGCGAAATTAGTTGATAGAAAAGCGACTAAATTATCAAATATAAAAGTCCTACTTAATGGAGCAGGAGGCACAATCACTGCAAGACAAAAGTATGTTCTTCAAGAAGAAGCTTATGTAAAACTAGAAGTGACATTTGAAACTGAGAATATATGAAGTAGGGAAATCCAGCGCCGAGCCCCCACTATGCACTATGCACTAAAAGAAGAGCCCTCGCAGCCTGGCCCCAACTATGCACTAAAAAAGAAGAGCCCTCGCGGCCAAGCTCAACTATACACTAAAAAGACTGCTCACCAAAAAATTTAACCCCTACATTTTTATCTATTATCTGTTATCTCTTCTCTATTATCTAATCAGCCGAGCCCCCAAGCTTTATACTAAAAAAAATCGTAAAATTGTGCGCATATTACCCTGGACGAGGCTAGAGATATAGTGAGCGGTAGTCTTTGGAATTGAATTAGAGAGAATAGATTAAGAATGAGACTACTTTGGATGTTATGCCTATGGGCTAGCCTAGCCTGTGCGCAAGGAGATGTACTCCCACAATATAATGGTGACGACCTTGTAACAAGATTGGCGACGGCGTATAGACCGAGCGGGCTGCTCAGCTATAATGAAGCACGAGATACTATGTACAGCAAGGTCTATCGTGATACCGACGGTAACGTGACTTGTATATATACAGGCCACACTATATTCCTTCCACCCGATGTTGACCCTAGTGCTTTTCTCTATAACAATAGTGACCTCAATGGCATCACCGCAGAGCATCTCTACCCACAATCCAAGGGCGCTGGGGAAGGTGATGCTCGCAGTGATATGCACAGCCTAGTACCTGCAATCTGGAGAGTCAATGAAGCCAGATCCAATTATCCTTTTGGAGAAGTGCCAGATGATGAGACAGATCACTGGTATGCTTATACCGAAGACCTAGAAGAGATTCCAACCACAGATATAGATAACTATAGTGAGCGACTCAATGGAGGATTTGGCAACCCTGGTCGCTTTGAGCCCAGAGAAACGGTAAAGGGTGATGTAGCAAGAGCTGTTTTCTATTTCTACACGATGTACAAGAAAGAAGCTGACGATGCGGACCCAGATTACTTTTATGAGATGAAGGACATTTTGTTTGAGTGGCATCAACAAGATCCTGTCGATAGCCTAGAGTACGTACTCAACTTTGAAAAGGCCAAGTACCAACAAGGTAAACTCAATCCCTATATATTGGATTGTACTCTCGTGCAACGAGCTTATTTTACTGATAGTGATATAGAAGTAGATTGTAGCAAAGACTTTACATTATCTACAGACAAAGAAAATTCTGCGTCGCAGCTCGTTGCTTACCCTAATCCAGTGATCGATCTTCTATACTTGGAAAATACTGCGCAAGAAAGACAATATTACAAATTGACATCCACGACTGGTCAGCAGGTCTTGAGTGGAGCACTCAGATCAAATTATACCATTGATCTTTCTTCGATACCAGCAGGTACTTATATTCTCCATCTTGCCAATTCTCAGGGCCAAACGCTTAATACCAAGATGATTACGAAACAATAAACTTAGGACTTAACAAGGGCACTTAAAACGGAATAGATCTCAGGAGGTTAAGACTTCTTGGGAGGACCACTGTCTCTATGCTTGTTATTGGAGCGCGACTTATTATTAGTTCTGTTGCTGCCGCCACCGCTGCGATTGCCACCACGTCCGCCGCCGCCATTTCTTCTTCCGCCACCGCCGTGTCTTCCACCACCGCGACCACCTCTACTGACCCGCTTCTTAGGATCCCATTCTGGCGAAGGGCCTATCGATGGAGGCGTAGGCATCTTAGTGATTTCTTTTTCGATCAACTTCTCGATAGCAGCAAAGTTGCGCATATCATCATCATTGATAAAAGTTATCCCCACACCCTCGGCTGCTGCTCTTGCTGTACGTCCTATTCTGTGCACGTAGTCTTCTGCATCTCTAGGCACATCAATATTGACTACGAGATCGATATCTTTCACATCGATACCTCTACTGATAACATCGGTAGCCACGAGCACTCTGATCTGCTTGGCTCTAAAAGAAAGCATCACCTCTTCTCTCTTTTTCTGATCGAGGTCTGAAGAAATTCCTGTCGCTGCTATGCCAGCTCTATTGAGTCCACTGACGAGCTTATTGATGTTCTTTTTGGTACCGCTAAAGACGATGATACTCTTATACTTAGGTTTGTCTTTGATGAGTGTCTTGAGCAGTGACAACTTGTACTCATCGTGTACAAGGTAAGCGGCTTGCAATATTTTTTCTGCCGGCTTAGAGATTGCAATGGCTATCTGTGTCGGGTCATTGAGGATTTCTTGGCTGAGCTTGACAATCTTCTTAGGCATTGTCGCACTAAACAATAAAGTCTGTCTATCCTTAGGTAACTTTTTGGTGACCGTCATGATGTCTTCATAGAAACCAATGTCGAGCATCCTATCTGCTTCATCCAGAATGAGATACTTGATCGTATCACAGTTGAGTTGCTTGTTATTGATAAATGAAATCAGCTTCCCAGGCGTTGCGACTACGATATTGACACCACTCTTGAGGGCTCTACTTTGTGTCTCCCACTCTTGTCCACTACCACCGCCATAGAGGGCGATAGAAGAGATATTGGTCGTATAGGAAAACCCTTGGATCTGTTGATCTATCTGGAGAGCCAGCTCACGTGTCGGGCAGATAATCAATGCCGTTGTATTGGTCTCGCCGGCTCTGATGATCTTATCGATAGTCGGCAACATAAATGCTGCAGTCTTACCTGTTCCTGTCTGTGCAGTCGCCAATACATCTTTACCTTCTAAGATAACGGGAATAGATTTTTCTTGTATCGGCGTCGCATTTTCGAAACCCATGTAATACAAGGCATCCAATAGGACTTCACTAAATCCGAAATCTTTAAAAGTCATAGTTTAAAATTAAAAAAGCCCCGAAGAATCTCTTCAGGGCTCTTAATTATCATTTAGAAGAAGGTCGCTCTATCATCTTTGATATCAGCACGCTTCTTCATATTTTTTATCAGACTAAAATCCACCTGAGTCTTGGTCGCAGTGGCTACATTATTTTTCACAAATCCAAGATTGGTTGCCGGTCCAGCCTCTGCTTTACTTATTGGTTGCACCAAGAAGACGCCTGTCTCTCCTACGATCGGCTTTGAAATAGAATTAACTGGAAGGCCAAAAGCATTGGCTAACACTCCTTGCTCTCTGCCGATACCCGTAATCGTTCCTGACTTAGAACCCACATCTCTAGCTGTCTCCACGGACACACCGTTAGAAGAAGCCACTTCTTGTAGACTGCTATACCCTGTAAGACCTGCTGCAAATTTTTCTGCTTTCTTTTTGTTCATCACCAAGGTAGCGATAGAATTTCTCAAAGACGAAGCAGGCTGCATACCTTTAGGGATAACCGACGAAAGTGCCGCTATCACATACTTACCGTCAAAGTAGTTGACTTGATCTCTAAATCTATAGATATCCGCAGATACTTCTCCTACTTCTGTAGAAGGATTGAATGCCCACTGGATAATGTCTCTTACTGCCTGTCCAGAACCTAGAGTTCCTAACGCAAAATCGTTAGCTCTTAGTGGTGCCGACTTTGTCAATCCCGCTTCAGGATAATTAGCTAATGCTGTCCTGAGTGCATTGACGTCTTTATTACCTGCCATAATCTCAGTTACCTTATCGTACATCATATCTTGTGTCTCCTGAGAAGGCACAACTGGCTGGCCTATAGAGGCAACTCTGTACTTGGTATTATCTCCTTCGTTATATATATGATCTTGTACTTCTAGCAAGTGTACACCAAACTGTGTCTGCACTGTATACAGTCCACCCTCTCTACCACCAAAAGCTGCTGTTGTAAACTCTGGCACCCACGTTGCTTGGGTAGCTACATCAAGCTGACCACCCTTGTCTTTGTTAGAAGGATCATCACTATGCGCTGCCGCAAGGCTCTCAAATGAACTCCCACTTCTATAAGCACCTCTGATACTATCTATCTTAGCTCTTGCTGTAACAAAAGTTCCTGGCTGAGCAGGTTGAGCAGCAACCAAGATATGTCTCGCTTTGACAGAATCTGGGATAGATCTTTTATCAATCATCTTGACCAACATAGCAAAGCCATTTTCTGTAAATGGTCCATAGACTTCTCCAGAATTAAGGGCTGCAATCTGAGAAGCTGCACCCGGAGGTAGTTGATCTAATGTTGCGTACATATGGCTGTACTGTCCCTTGTTACGTATTGTAAACAAGGAATCATCTTGGCTGGTCATAAATTCATTTTTAAGACCTGCCATCTTTTCTACAACTGCAGCTGTATCCGCAGCAGAAGGCAATACTGTAAAAGTAGCATACTCTACTTCTCTTGTTTCTTGATTAACGACATACTTATCACCTTCAGATTTTGCATAAGCCATCAGATCTGCATCTGTAACTTCTACACCAGTACCATCAATATTGTCAAAAGGAATTTTGATATAATTGAAATCTACTTTGGTATTATCCATAATGTGAGACTCCTCTGCCATCCAGTTAGGCGTGTACACAGATTTAGTCACAAGCGTATTCAACTTATCCTGAATAGTCTGCTTAATGATCTGTTTCTCTTGTTCTGCCCAGTAAGCTCTAAACTGCGGATTAATGTCCTCTTGATTCTCGATAAGTGTCTTGAACTCATTAAGTCTGGCCATATCGATTTGACCTGTCTGAGGATTGGTCCAGTTAGCTCTGATGATCTCGCTCTGGTTAGCACCGAACTGCAGATCCATCAACTCTGGCTGAGAAACATTAAGGCCCAATGCATCAGCTTCCTTATTGAGTAAAGCTCTCTCTACAAAGAAATCCCAGATAGAATTTCTCTTAGAAAAAACATCTCCTTGCGCATTACCATAATAGTTAGATTCAGTCGCCTGAAACTCTCTATAGTTGATCTTATCTCCAGCAACAGAGCCCATCGTCATAGAGGTCGCTCCTCCACCTGCATTACCTGCGCTGGTCATATCCATCAGAATAAATGCTGCTAAGGCTAGACCTAATAATATCAGGACGAACCAAAAATTCTTTCTTATTTTTCCTATTAAAGCCATTTCGAGTGCTTTGTTCTTGTAGTTATGTAGTCAATGAAGTGCCGTTCTTACTAGGTTTCTTGGCACAAGTCTTTTTTCTCGCAAAAGAGTGCAAATGTAGCCTATTTATAGGCAAAATTCAAAGGTCTAATAGGCGTCATAAATCCCCAATAGACAGAGAATCAAGGAATTATTGGCATGTTCTTTGTCGTTGTAGGTATTGAGATTGAGTTTTTAATGCCTTATTCATTGGTTCTTTTAAAAGCTTAGTGGCCGTTCCGATCTCGTCGGAACGGTTTTTTTATGCCCTGAAGTGGTCATATCTGCCTACTTTTCGACTATGAAAGCTCTTATAGACCGCTGGAACTCAAGAAAATCTGACAGTAAGTACCTGACAAGATTGGTCTCAAGCATTCAGAAAAATCCGCCCAATCACGAATTAGCTCAAATAACACACGATTCGGTATTTAAGGAAATGGATTGTCTTCAATGCGCTAATTGTTGTAAGTCTATCCCTCCAATAGTCTCTATGCGGGATGCCAAACGCATTGCCAAACGTCTCAATATTTCTAAAAAAGTCTTTCTCGATACCTATACGCTTCTAGATGAAGACGGTGATCTTGTCATCAATGCCAGCCCCTGCCCTTTCTTGCTCGAGGATAATAAGTGTCGTATCTATGAAGATAGACCCGCTGCCTGTCGGTTGTATCCCCATAGTGGAGAGGAACTCTTTTATAAGAATCTCTCTCATCATAAGCGCAATGCCCGATACTGCCCTGCCCTTCTCGAGATACTCAAGAGGATAGCTCAACAACATTAAATTTTTATTTTTGATTAAATAAAAATTCAGCATGCTCAACCCAGTGACCCCATCGAATGAAAAACTCCTATTTTGACCTTGTGTATAGAGTTACCGCCGCTATTCCGCCAGGTCGGGTAACCAATTATGGCGCCATTGCAGATTTTCTAGCTCTCGGATCTGCAAGGATGGTCGGCTGGGCCCTCAATAAATGTGGGCACCTCAATATCCCCGCCCACAGAGTCGTCAATAGAAAAGGAGAACTCTCCGGTCGCAATATGTTTCCCTCCCCCACTATGATGCAAGAAAAACTAGAGCAAGAAGGGGTGGTTGTCGAAAACGATAAGGTCACCGAATTCAAAACGCTTTTTTGGCACCCGGGTGATTATCTCAATCAAGACGATTATGATTATGAAAAAGACACATAAGATCCATCTCATTTCGGGGCCACGCAATATATCTACAGCACTGATGTATGCCTTTGGCAATCGTGAGGATATGGCTATTGTCGATGAGCCGTTTTATGCTTACTACTTGGCACAACATCCTCAGCTTGATCACCCAGGAAAAGAAGAGGTACTTGCATCTCAATCAACGGACTACAACGTTGTCAAGGAAAACATCATCTTTGGAGACTATCCTCAACCCTATGTCTTCTTTAAGAATATGGCGCATCACCTCGATGGTGCCGATTGGAGTTTTCTCAAAGAGGTGCAGAATGTTTTTCTGATTAGAAGTCCGAGGCAATTGATAGCATCATTTGCGCAGGTGATTGCCGAACCGAGCCTACTCGATATCGGGCTCAAACTAGAGTATGACCTACTGCAATATGTGCTAAATTCTGGACAGACACCTATCGTTATAGATTCTAACGAAGTGTTGGCGAATCCCGAAGGGCAGTTGAATGCTTTGTGTGAGCGCTTAGGGATTCCTTTTGATACCGCTATGCTACGCTGGGCTGCGGGGCCACGAGCGGAGGACGGCGTATGGGCCAAGTACTGGTATGCCAATGTGCACCGCTCGACGGGATGGAAAAAGCAAAAGACGAGCGAGCGGGAGTTTCCTAGTCACTTAACGGCTTTGCTCAAAGAGGCGCAGGAGTATTATGAGAAGTTGCGGGAGTGGGTGGTGTGAGATAGAAGGTCTTGCTGTTAAGCTCTACTTGTAGCGTCATCAAGATTTCAAAGCTAAATTGTAGACATAATAGTCACACATTTTTGCTTCGCTATCATTGCAGCAACTTCTAGCCTATACAATTACGCAGCTATTAGAAAAGCGTACTTTCTACACCCCTGCCCTCACAGATATTTCCTAACTTCCTTTGCTTTCTCAATTTAGATTCCTCACCTTAGCAAAAAATAAAAAACAATGCTACAGCAATTTAATCCACTCAATAAAGACCTCCAAATCTGGGTCAAAGACAGACTCTATCACAGATCAGAAGCCAAGGTCTCTGTATTTGACAGTGTTGTACAAGGTGGTGATGCCGTATGGGAAGGACTGCGCATCTACAAGGGTGGCATATTTGTACTAGATAGACACTTGGATAGATTGATGTCATCGGCTAAGGCCATGCACTTCCAGAATGTTCCTACAAGAGAACAAATATCATCGGC
>CALFUU010000142.1 GCA_937929835.1 uncultured Saprospiraceae bacterium
GTCGAGTCAATTTCCCTTATAATAATATTGAGACAAATTATTGGAAAAATAGTAATAGAAAACAGTGGGCTGCAGCGCATACATTAAATTTTGACTTAGATTATAGAGACAATGCTTCAGCAGAAAACGTTCAGCAGCCTAAGTTTGGACTTAATTATCTATATGCCGCAAATCTTGGAACGTTTGCCAGTGCCCCTATGCTTCAAAACAGTCCTGTTACTATTGGTGCTTCATTCTTAGCAGCAGTTGCTTTAGGTCTAGTTCCATTATTTGTGCCACTTATTGCACCTGACATAACCTATTCTCATAATGACAACAGAACAGCGGGAGAAATAAGAACAGTAATAACACATGAACTTACACACGCTTCACATTTTGCGGTCGTTGGAGAAAGGTTATGGATTCCATACAGAACTCATATAATATTCAATGGTGGTTGGGGAGATCCACCTTTCGGCGGTAGCGCTGAAAACTTTCCTGGAGTAGTTGCATTAGGAGAGGGAACTGCAAGATACTTTGAAACATTGTGGGGAGGCGGAACAGGAGGAGGTGATAGCTTTGCTTTCGAAAAGGACTACGTACCGGTAGGATTACTTACTGATCTAGCAGATAATACACCAGACTTAATTACAAACCCTAGAGGAAATACACTTATAGATAATGTTGAAGGTTTTACACCTGCTATGATGTTTAATGCATTGGAAGGAAGTATGAATATTCGTGACTTTGGGAATCAGTTACAAATTCAAAGTTTGTCTCTTACACCTTCCACACCAGCGAATCTTAATCAACTAATAGATTTCTACAATGAATATTAAAATAAATAAAATTTGTTGTTGAATTATTAAGAATTTTGATGTTTCATAAATATTATTTATCAAAAAAGACCTAAAGTGAACAGATTATTTTTCTATCTAATATTAGTAATCCTTATCTCTTGTAACCGACAAAGTTTTGATGAAAGATTTATGGAGACTTGTCCTTATGAAAGGAGATATCCCCTATATCATCACCAGTTGGTTGTTCCCGTCGAGGTCATTCCGCATCAGAAAGTCTACAAGGTAGGAGATACTATGACCTTAAGATCTGTGTTCTCAGACAGCATATATGATAATAACTTCCAGACCTACTTTAAGGTCAAGAATTTTCCATTTATCGCTGCTAGAGTTCTTTACAAATTCACTGAAGAAGGATTTGAGCAAGGATATCGAATTAACCAACTCATCGTCGATGATCAATATGATCATCGATATTTTAGTCGGAATGATCAAGGTGATGAATCCATCGGAAGGATAATCTATAATGCTGACGAAGGACAATATCACTATGAAATTAAGATTGTTCTCCAAACTCCAGGAGTCTACGGAACTTATATGGACGATGTATTTAATGATACACCAAAAGATCATATAGAATCTAGACGTGAGCAGATAGAGGATCAAATAGAATTTGAAGAATATTGTGGACAATCATTTTCTCCAAATACAGTAATTAAAGGTGATCCACATTACGAGGACTTCTTAGAAGAACTAACTTATATGGATGATATGATATATGGAGGCTTCCTCAATAGCTTAAATGGGCACATTTCTAATGGTAGCAAAGCAATTGAATGGACAGGAGTGTTTTTTTTCGAGGTAGTGGAGTGAGATTAGATGAGATGGATAAGTATGCTTAGACTTGTAGCTTATTGCTAACTTTTGCGATAAGCTACAAGTTTTTGAGTATATATACTGTCTTCCGTACTTGCACCCTAAGAGATAACTTGCCTGTAAATTGTCTTTTGTTTAATTTTGGAAATATATTTCTAGAAAATTATTTCCGATGAAATCAGAGTCTTTCGGAGAATACATCCGCAAACTGAGACAAAACAATAAGCTACCCCTAAGGATTGTCGCTGCTGAGATAGACATTGATCAATCTACGCTATCCAAAATTGAACGTAACGAAAAGCTTGCACCTCAATATATAATCAAGCCCCTAGCGAAACTCTACAATGAAGACTATAGACTATTCCAGACGAGATATCTCAGCGAGAAGCTGTATCGCGAAACAAGAGAATATGACTATGCCTTGGAAGCTATCGAGATAACCAGGAAAAGATTGAAGTATGAAAAAAAAGGAACGCAACAGCAAGATAAAAAGCAGATAATTGTCAATAAGCTAAAAACCTACCTAGCACAATCCCCTATCGAAAAGGCTTGGATATTTGGCTCCTTTGCAAAGGACAAATGGAAATACGATAGTGACATAGATATTCTCATCCAACTAAAAAAATCTGCGAAGCTCGATCTCTTAGATTATATAGGCATCACCCACGAACTAGAAGACTTGTTACAAAGAAATGTTGACCTAGTACAAGAGGGCACCCTCAATCAGGAAATAGAGGAAGTCGTTAACTCAGAAAAGGTTCTCATCTATGAAACATAAAGAAGATAGAGAACGACTCCTCCATATGAAGCAGGCCATAGATAAAATTATGAAATACACAGAAGAGGTAGATTTCATTGAATTTGAAAAGAATGAAATGCTACAAGATGCCATATTCAAAAATCTAGAAATAATTGGAGAAGCCGCTTATAAAATCACAAGTGAAACAAAAGCACAATACCCAAATATAGAGTGGAGAAAAATAGAAGGTCTACGACACCGGTTGGTACATGACTATTACAAAGTTGACCTAGAGTTGGTATGGCAAACAAAACACAAGAGTCTACCAGCACTTCTCAGAGACATAACATCTATTCTTAGCCAGGATAGATAAAGAGTCCTATTACTATTACAATCCTATTATCTATGCCACTAAAAAGTCAGATTGTCAATAAAGAAGAGTAACTTGAAAAATCCTACAAGCTATAATTCGGCTCTAGTCTATTCTCTGCTGTTCCGTACCAGTCGTTGATAATCTTAATCACAGACTCTGTATCATCTACAAGCGGAATAAGATCCATATCCTTAGGAGAGATGTTGCCAAACTTATCTAGAAGTGTTTTTTGTATCCACTCTTTGAGCCCGCCCCAGTAATCAGATCCGTAAAGGATGACAGGCACTGCTGTGATCTTATTGGTCTGGATAAGTGTGATGGTTTCAAACAACTCATCTAGTGTACCAAATCCTCCAGGCATTGCAATAAGAGCTTGGGAGTACTTGACGAACATCACTTTTCTGACAAAAAAGTATCTGTGGTTGATGTGCTTGTCCTGATCGACGTACTGATTACCGCCTTGCTCAAAGGGGAGCTCGATATTGAGCCCTACAGAGACGCCACCCTCTAGATGGGCACCTTTGTTGGCCGCTTCCATAATTCCAGGACCACCGCCAGAGATAATACCGAAGCCCTCTTTCACAAGCGCACGAGATAGCTCTACAGTCTCTTGATAATACTTCTGCTCTGGCTTGGTTCTAGCTGAACCATATATCGACACACAAGGACCTATCTGATTTAATCTTTCGAAACCATCAACAAACTCGGCCAATACCTTGAACATCGTCCAAGAGTTTTCGCCTTTCATTCCAGTCCACACTTTTAATTTTCTCGTCGTCATATTATTTGTTTTGTCTTACTTAGACATCTTGTAAGACTTAATAACTAATTTCTTTTGCTCTCCAGTATCCTTTTTCATTACATTAAAGAAAGCGACACTTGTTAGCAATAGTATTGCTGTAATTATCATCGGTTATAATTAGAGATTAAACAGTAACGGCTTTATACTTTTGATACTCTTGCTCGATATGATCTCTTAACTCAGCAAAAGTGTCAAACTTCTCAAAGAGATCTTCCATACTGCTTCTTGTATTGCTGAGAGAAACAGCGTAACGCAGGACATCTTTCTTGGAGATAGATTTAGGACAAAGGATAATCAATCGCTCTACCACATTGCGCAATTCTCTGATATTACCTGTCCAATTTATTTTTTGCAATTCCTTGATAGCTGCGTCTTCTATCTCTTTGTTAGGCATTCCATATTCTTTACAGATCTGCCCATTAAAATAATCTACCAACTCAGGAATATCTGACTTTCTATCATTCAGTGACGGTACCTTCATAACGATTACTGCCAATCGGTGGTATAAATCCTCTCTAAAGTTTCCTTTAGCAATCTCTCTTCTTAAGTCTTTATTGGTTGCAGAAACGATACGGACATCTACGTTGATGGTTTTATCACCGCCTACACGCGTAATTCTATTTTCTTGTAGGGCTCTCAGCACCTTGGCTTGTGCACTCAAACTCATATCTCCGATCTCATCAAGAAACAGCGTCCCTCTATTGGCCAATTCAAACTTTCCAGCCTTGTCCTTGTGAGCACCAGTAAAAGATCCTTTGGTATGCCCAAACAACTCAGACTCGATTAACTCAGAAGGTATAGCTGCACAGTTAACCTCTACGATAGGTCCTTCCTTTCTATTAGATCTCTCGTGCATCCATCTGGCTACAAGCTCTTTACCAGTTCCATTAGGTCCTTGTACCAATACACGTGCATCTGTAGGGGCTACCTTTTCGATAGTCTCCTTGAGCATATTGATCTCTGTAGACGAGCCGACTATAGTGGTCGCCTTAGTCGTTTTCTTGATACGCTTCTGTAGCGTCTTCTTTTGGACGACGAGTGTAGACTTATCTAGGGCATTTCTCACTGTAATGAGCAGTCTGTTGAGATCTGGTGGCTTAGATATAAAGTCGAAGGCACCTTTCTTGACCGCTTCTACAGCCGTATCGATATCTCCATGACCACTTATCATAATAACAGGCAGATCAGGAGCTACTTCAGCCAGACGATCCATTACATCCATACCATCCATCTTAGGCATTTTGATGTCTAAGATGATAACATCGTACTTATCTTGTTTTACTTTGACGAGGCAGGTAAGGCCATCTTCCGCTTCGGCGACCTCGTACTTTTCCATTTCTAGAATATCTCTTAAGGTCCTTCTTATAGACCTTTCATCATCTACAATTAAAATTCTTGGTACAACTGCCATGCGTATCTTTCTTGATTTTCGAGTAATAACTTAGTTAATCACCTATATATCAGGGAGTTAGACTTAATAAATAAGCGAACGCCTTGAGTCGGTAGGTAACAAAAAAGCAAGATACATTAAATAATTATATAATGTATAAATCACTTATCAAGAGCACTATACAAATAACGAAAATATCTAATATTAAGCATTTTGAGTTGCCAGATAGCACATCAACCCTACCCCCGTCACCAAGGCAGATTCATCGATATCAAAGGTAGGTGTATGGACCGGAGAGGTCATGCCCTTGCGCTGATTGCCCGTACCCAGTCGGTAAAAACAAGCCGGCATCATCTGCGTATAAAACGAGAAATCCTCCGCTGTCATCCTTTTATCTAGGAGGACCACATTGTCCTTTCCAAGAAACTTTTCGGCGTGACCCATAGCTGCCGTAGTAAGTGGGATATCATTCTTCAGTGTTGGATAGCCGTGTTTTATCTTGACTCTGGCTTTGGCGCCGTAGGCCTTGGCCGTGTGGGTAGCGATCTGCTTGATCATCTTCTTAAGATGGGCTCTATTGGTTTCGTCCATCGTCCTTAGTGTCCCCATCAGACTCACACTCTCAGGGATGATGTTGGTCGCACCACCCTTGGAATTAATTTTACCAAAGCTCAAGACCGCAGGCACTTTAGGATCAGAATAGCGACTGATAACTTTATGTAAGGCTGACACCACCTCTGCACTGACCATAACAGGATCTATAAAGTTAAGAGGCAAAGCGGCGTGCCCTCCTTTACCCACGACTTCTATAAATATCTCATCCGCAGATGCCATATACTCGCCAGGGTGAAATCCAACTTTTCCGGCCTCCAAAGGTGGATGGACGTGCTGACCAAATATCTTGGCCTTAGACGGATTTTTTATGGCTCCCTCTTTAATCATAATGGAAGCACCACCAGGCAACTGTTCTTCTCCTGGCTGAAATACAAATCTATAAGTCCCTTTGAGTTCTTTCCTCAAGGATTGCAAAGTGATCGCAGCGCCTAACAACATCGTCGTATGTGCATCGTGACCGCAAGCGTGCATCACCCCTGATCGCTTAGAGGCGTAAGGCACTTTATTTTCTTCCGTAATCGGTAAGGCATCCATATCTCCTCGCAAATAAACCAGCCCGCCTTTTTGTGCTCCTTTTATTTCTGCAACGATGCCATACTTACAATAGCCAGCCTTGTATTTGATGCCGTGCTCTGAGAGAAGACCTTGGACATACTGACTTGTTTCTTTTTCTGCAAAAGACAGCTCTGGGTGCTGATGCAAGTGGCGGCGCATCTCTATCAGATTGCCATTAAGTTTT
This sequence comes from uncultured Saprospiraceae bacterium, assembly GCA_937929835.1. Taxonomy (GTDB): domain Bacteria; phylum Bacteroidota; class Bacteroidia; order Chitinophagales; family Saprospiraceae; genus RFSX01. Next base: position 6,311 of record CALFUU010000142.1, read on the forward strand.
TCGACTTTGGTCTTAATTTTTTTGACAATCGACATATAAAGAACTGTGATTAAAATTTAAATAATAAAGCCCCAAAGATAAGCAACTTTATACCCTGGGTTTTCGAAAGAAATAACTAGCCAGCAACGACAACTCCGACCACGTGCTGTAATTCTTAGCATAGTGCAGATTGGTTTTGTGTGCAGAGATGCCTTTGCTCAGTGGGGTCAACTCAAAGACGCCGTCCCGCAATTCTGGCAGGGCACTCCCTGGATTAACAGCTTTTTGATAGCCTATCCAACTTTTCTTCCCTATCAGCACAGAAAATAAATTGGCAAATATTTTTCCTCGGGAAGGCGAAAATAAAAGTATCAGAGGAAAACCAATGAGACATAGAACAGCAGCGCCCACATCAAGTAAGCGCTTAGTCCTGAGATGAAACGGTTGTGTAATTTTATAAAACAGATCGAGGGTATACCACTCGCCGACCCGCTCCTTGGAGTCACTGCCTAGGATGGAGGTGTTGTCATTATTGGCCAACTTAAAAGAAACTCTATTACCCAAATCAGCCATTGCACTAAATATCTGCTGTGTCGACATGTCCTTACTACAAAACACAATTTCGTTCAACGATCTCGACTCTACGATATCAGGAAGATCTGCGAGACCCCCGATATCGCCTTGTCCATCAACACCTATGGAACCTATGTAGGCTTCTGACCCAGAAAACTGTGCAATAATCTGCTCTATCTTCTCTACTGAATCTGTATCCCCCACAATGGCTACCCGCTTGGCAGATAAGGTATCAAATTGTGATATCCCGAATAATAATCGATTGTACAAGCGTCTACTCAAGTATAAAATAACTGGAGACAGCAAGGCAAGACTCATCAGTAGCAATCGTGAACTTCTCCATTGTGATGGCATCAAACTATAAAGAGATAACATCGCCAGACTGCTCAAAACAAATCCATAAAAAAGATGCTTCAAATTATGACGGCGATCATACTGGCCTAAAAACCCATAACAAATTACAGCCACCAAAGTCAACACCAAGAAAATCAGATTGAACTCTCCACTTTTATAATAGTTGGGATCTTGATGATAGCCTATCGCCCAGAGATGTTCTACGCCCTTAGTCGCACCAAACAACAACACCCAATCTGATAAGGGCCTAAGGATAGCTTTGGCCAACTTTCTTGTCAATCCCACTACAGCTGAGGCGATAATTCCAAATCGTAAGATGGCCGCCCACAAGGCCGAGCCTTTATTTCGTTTGCCCGCGTAGATGCCCATCGCACCATAAAAATTGGTTAAGTACTTTCGAGATAGCTTGCTCGTACTTTCTCCTTTGAAATGGATGATCTGTGTCGTGGGCAGATAGTGAATGGCCTGTCCAGATTTTTGTATCTGATAAGACAATTCTATGTCTTCACCGTACATAAAATAATCTTCATCAAAACCGCCTATCTCTTGTAGCAAATCGGTTCTAGCAAACGTAAATGCCCCTGTCAAAACCTCTATCGGATTGATCTCAGAATCAGATAGATGCCCTTGATAATAATAGTTAAATACTTGGGACCGAGGAAAGAGTCTGCTGAGCCCAGATAACTTATAGATAGAATTAAGTGGCGTCGGAAATCCACGCTTAGATTCTGGCAAGTAAGTACCAGAACCATCGACCATCTTGACTCCTACTGCTCCGACTTCCTTATGGGTATCTAAGTACTGGGCGCAGATATGTAAGGTGTCTTCTTGTAGTATCGTATCTGGATTGAGGATAAGCGTATAGGGCTGAGCGGCAATATTTATAGCTTGGTTATTGGCTTTAGAAAAGCCTTTGTTGTCTGCATTATAGATGTAGTTGACAGATGGAAACTCATTTTCCATCATCACATCTGAGCCATCCTGAGAATTATTATCAACGACGATAATGTCTACGGCACCCTGATAATCACTATTGAGTATAGATTGCAGACATTGCCTCAGAAAATACTTGACGTTATAATTGACAATAATGATGGTAATGCCTGTCATACAAGGAGGAGCCGCCTAGGTGATCGGTTTTAATAGGGCAGCTAGGCAAATATAACTTATAGACTCATCTCTTTATTATAGTCTGTTCTACTGTGGATAGATCGGCCTAGGGTGAGCTCATCTGCATACTCTAGTTCTCCACCAAAGGAGACCCCTCTAGCGATAGTCGTAATCTTAACAGGCACCCCAGTCAATAGCTTAGATATATAGTATATCGTCGTATCACCCTCTATCGTAGGGCTGATCGCCATAATCAGTTCCTCTACTTCTTGTGCTTTGACTTTATTTATGAGTGTTTCTATATGGAGATCTTCGGGACCAATACCTTCTAGAGGAGAGATGACACCGCCCAAGATGTGATACGTCCCTGTGTACTGCTGTGTATTTTCGATAGCCATAACATCCTTGACGGAACCGACAACGCAGAGTAAGCGCTTGGAGCGAGAAGGGTCCTTGCAGATATCACAGATGGCCTCATCACTGTAGTTATGGCATTTGTCACAAGACTTGAGCTGGCTATCCATAGCTGTCAGAGCCTTGATAATGCGCTGGGTCTTGGCCGTTTTGCTACTGGCTAGATGCAGAGCTAGACGCAGAGCAGATTTCTTGCCTATACTGGGTAGGGCACTAAGAGCCTCCACTGCTTCTTCCAATATTCTGGATGAGTACTTCATATGGTAAAAATATGTATTACATACGAAGATAGAACACAGAGAGATGCATAGAGTTTCTACAGAAGTACGGATAGGTTGTAGAAGCTTTCTATCTTTGCCTACTTAACTCAACGCATACTATGGCAGAAGTAATAAGAATGCCCCGTCTCAGTGACACAATGGAAGAGGGCAATATCGTAGGCTGGCTCAAGAAAGTAGGAGATGCCGTTTCCCCAGGAGATATCCTTGCAGAAGTAGAAACAGATAAAGCCACTATGGAGCTAGAGAGCTTTAATGAAGGTTATCTATTGCATATTGGTGTTCCTGAGGGACCTATAGCTGTAGAAGGTGTCATCGCTATTATCGGCGAAAAAGGAGAAGACATCAGCGACTTGCTAGAGCAAGTAAAGGCAGAAGCCAATGCCCCTAAAGCAGAGGCAACACCAGAGCCTGCCAAGAGCGCGCCTACACCCGCACCAGCACCAAAAGCTGAAGCCCCTAAGCCTAAACCAGCTCCTGCACCAGCAGCGACTTCCACGCCGACGCCGTCGGTCACGACAAGTGCAACAGGCAATGAAAGGGTCAAAATCTCTCCCTTAGCAAGAAAAATGGCTAAAGATGCAGGAATAGATATATGGAGACTGCAAGGAACAGGAGAAGGTGGTAGAATCATCAAAAGAGATATAGAATCTGCAATAGCCCACGGTGTCCCAGCAGCAAGCTCAGGCGGGCAGGCAGGCGCGGCACCTCAGATGATGCAGAGCACCACTATAGATCCTGCCATCTATGGTGATAAGCCTATATCTCAGATGAGAAAGGTTATCGCTAGAAGGCTCGGCGAAAGCAAGTTCTCTGCTCCTCATTTCTATCTCACGATGGAGATGAATATGGATAAGATGATAGTCGCTAGAAAGGCCATTAATGAAGATGCACCTGTTAGGATCTCATTCAATGATCTTATTATCAAAGCATCTGCGGCAGCACTCAGAAAGCATCCAGAAATTAATGCTTCTTGGTTGGGAGATAAAATTACTTACCATCAAGACATCAATATCGGCGTAGCTGTAGCCATAGACGAAGGCCTTATGGTTCCAGTTATCAGAAATGCTGATCTCAAGTCGCTCACAGCGATCAAGACAGAAATAAAGGATCTCGCAGGAAAAGCCAAGTCTAGAAAAATCTCTCCAGATGAGATGTCTGGTAACACCTTTACTATCAGTAACTTAGGTATGTTTGACATAGACGAATTTACTGCTATTATCAATCCGCCAGATGCTTGCATCCTCGCAGTAGGCAGTATTGCAGAAAAGCCTATTGTCAAGGATGGGGAGATAGTCATCGGTAATATTATGAAAGTAACCCTGTCTTGTGATCACAGAATAGTAGACGGAGCCAAAGGCGCAGCTTTCTTACAGACACTAAAAGGATTACTAGAAAATCCTGTTAAGATTATGGTCTGATAGAAGCCTAGATAAAAACAAAAAAAAAGAGCGCGGATCAGATCCGCGCTCTTTTTTTATATGTACTAAATCAATTGGATTAATATCCAGAAGATTTATTTCCGTTATAATATTCCTTTTGCGTAGGTGCATATCCAGAACCTGATCCTACTTCATTGTAACCATCTGGAGCGGCCATATCAAAATCTTTTGCTTCGCACGTTCTGAACTCTACTCTTCTATTCATAAAGTGGTGTGCCTCACTGTTTGGTGATGCTATCATTGGATTTTCTTCTCCACCGTACATCAACTTGATTCTACTTCTATCGATACCATAGTTGTCTACTAGGTAGTCGACAGCAGATTTTGATCTCTTATAAGATAGAACGGTATTGTAATCATTAGAATTTCTCTGATCTGTATGCCCTTGAGCAACAACACATACTTCAGGACATTTATTCAGTACCTGAGCTACATTGTGCAGATGACTAAAGTATTCTGGCTTAATAGAAGACTTGTTAAGATCAAAATGGATCATAGGTAAGAACCATTCTCCACATCCAGATCTAGCTACTGTAGTACCGCCAGCACCATTCCGTACGTTGTTAGTACTTCTTACGGGTACTTCTACTTCTTCTTGATATGTCTCAGTTCTGATGGTACCATCGTCATCTGTAACAGTTCTCGTTTTGGTCCTTACTTCCGTTCTTGTCTCTACAGGAGCTATTCCGTTTTGGCTCATTACTCTTTCTATTTCTTCGGCTCTCGCATCTATAAGCTCATTGATAGATTCCTCAGTTGCACAACACTCTTCTTCACACTGTGCTACACCTACCTCATCGATAGGACAACCAGGTCTAGAGTAAGGCTCTTTATCCTGACAGTCAACGATACCATCACCATCACTATCTAAAAGCACACCTCTCGTATCGACAGGACAATCCTCAGGAGTATCTAGCTCTTGATCGATTATATCGAGTACGCCATCATTATCTTCATCTGTCAGGTCTAGAGCCGGTTGGGACTTCAGATCTGCAATATCATTGAAGGCTGCATCGTAAGGATTCAACCAGTATAGTGGTTCCGTAACTTTTTCGAAATTACCAATGTTGACACCTATTCTTAGATGCGTATAGTGACCTATGTCTACATTGTTGGTCTGATCGACCGCTGTTCTAAACTTGATACCGTCTAAGTAATCATTGTCACTTAAATAAACTTGGTGCTCTAGGCCGACGTTAATTCTTTTTGTAATTTTTCTAGATATACCCATAGAAGGTACAAAGATCGGGTGGATGTTGACATCATCTCCTATTCTGAAGATTCCTTGCTTCTTAAAGCCTTCCGTTTCGTAGACGCCATCATATAATTGGTTAATCTGAGATTCTATCTGATCTCTTCCCGCCTTTGTATCGAATAGCTCTTGAGTCCAACCTATTTGAGCTCTAACATTGGTATATGGCGTACCATCACTGTCTAGTAGGTCGAGTTTGACTTCATGATTATCTAAGCCTAGACCAAGGGCCGCATACCAATTCCATTTGTTTCTTTCCTTGTGAAAAAGGAGGTTACCTATGTTGAATACGACAGCAAGATCGCCAGCTATATAACGTGTTCTGTGAGAAGGAATCCATTCTCCGGGACCACCACGTAATGGGTCTATTGGATCAAAAGTATCTTCTACCAGACCACCTCCGTTATTTCTGTGTCTCCAGAATTGATTTTCTAGACCAGTGGCTTGACCATAAAAAAGTGAACCTCTAAGTGAGAAGATATAGTTAATGGCCTTACGCAAATGCAAGCCTGCACCCCATCCGCCAGGGATAGTTCTATCTACATCACCATCAATGAAGAAATGTCCTCCGTGAAGACCAACTTCCCATGAACTTTTTGGTTGAGAATTGTACTTGTACTCCCCTTGCTTCCATTTCATATTTTGTTCTGGATCGACAGTCATATCGTCTGTCACGAAAGGTGTTCTCCAAGTATCCTTATAATCTTGATCAGAAACTTCGGTATTAGACTCCGTCGTTTCTATCTGTAGAACCGGCTCTATTTCTTCAATTTGTGCCTGAAGAAATGAAGTAAAAGCAACAAGCGTTGTCAGAATTGATGCTTTTATAAACGTAGTATTCATAAGTAATAATTAGGTTATCAGTAGGTGTGGTTAGGCACCTTCTTAAAGTGGTTCTGCATCATTTTATCTCAATTCTATAAAAAAGACATAGGTCTTCTTTGGCGAATCAGAACCAAAAGTAAATAATATATGATAAAAAAATCTAATATTTAAAACATTTATTTTCAGAGAGTATTAAATTTGCTTTTATTATAATACGTGTTTTATGAATATATCTTGGATAACAGCAGAATCTAGTCTCACAGGACTTATAGACTCTAATCTGTCTATTTTCGATAAAATACGTGTAACCGAATCCGACGCAGATAGCGACTGGTCCAATATCCTTTTCACAGATAAAGAGATAGCAGGTAAGGTACTTTCAGCCTTAGATAAGCTTGAATTTGATTTTCCAACCCTAAATCTCAGATTCGGTTGGATAAATAATGAAGAGAAGGATGGTTCTATAATGACTACTCCTCAGAGGAATAGTCTGATAGTGGGTCAAGATAGACATATTGTCAAGTACTTAAAAGCACCAAACGTTAAACTCTTGCATATATCAAGCCAATGCAGGGGACTGTCTACACATTTGGCGTATCAGAGACACTTTACATCAGGTGTAAGTGTAGATTCCATCTCCTTAGGAGAGATGAGGGAAGATTTATCTGATTCAGAAACCCTTATGCGTACTGCTGGCATAATCCACTTCCATATGGATGCCATTCGCTATGAGGATAGCCGTAGTGAGCACTCGCCTATAGCAGGTCTTGACATCTATAGAACCTGCAAATTGATGAGATTGTCTGGGTTGTCCAAGCGATTGCAGTTGCTCGCGATCAATACTGGAGATGGAGCCCTAAATGAAAGAACTGCTGATACAATCAGCACTATGATATGGTATTATTTAGAAGGTCAAATAAATAAAGAAATTGAAACTATGAAACAGAAAGAAAATGACATCTTCCTGGTATCCTCTAAGCTTTTTGAGGAGCCAATCAAGTTTGTTGTAGGTCACACGACTGGCAGATGGTGGTATCAACATCCAAGCACCAAGGAGTATCTCCCTTGTTCTGACAAGGACTACAAAGCGATCTCTATGGGTAACTTACCTGAGGCTATCGTCTCATTACAACACTAAGAAAAATTATACCAGATCCTTGAGGCGTTCTAGCTTCAGGGATCTGGATGCTTTGAGTAAGGTCAATGCCCCGACCATCTCTTCTCTGAGCTGATCAAATTCTGCTAGGCAAGCCTCTACGCTTGCATAAGTATCGATCTCTGCTATATCTTGTGCTGCTCGGCTAAAGTCCGCTCCTATCAAGACAACTTTATTCCATTGGGTATCCAGAATATACTCTACTATCTCTCTATGTAGTATCACCGTCTCATCGCCTAGCTCTTTCATATCCCCGAGTATTAGATTCTTTTTCTTATCCGTTTGGATATTTCTCAAGCTTTGTATGGCGGCACGCATACTTGTCGGATTGGCATTATACGCGTCCATAATCAAGGCACAACCCTTGATCAACTTTATTTCTGATCTGTTGAGATCTGGTGTGTAGGCCACTATCGACTTTGCTGCTAGAGTATCCTCTACTTGGAAGTGCTGACTGATCGTCAGCGCAGCAGCAATATTGATCTGATTGTAATCTCCACTAAGTTGGCTCTCATACGGCTTACCTGTACCAAAGGCAAAAGATAAATAGAGCTGAGAAGCAGAGAACTGCAAGTCTTCACGATATGGAATTGTCTGGATACCAGAGGGGAGGTGATCACAGAGTATTGCATCTGATTTGTTATAAAATGCAACTGCACCTCTTTCTTCGAGATGTCTATAGAGTTCTGTCTTACCCTTAATAATTCCTTCTACAGAGCCAAATCCCTCTAGATGTGCCCGGCCTATATTGGTGATCAGCCCATAATCTGGTCGTGCTATCTCACTGAGCTCTTTTATCTCTCCGATATGATTGGCCCCCATCTCTACAATAAGGATTTCTGTATCTCTGGGTGTACTGAGTAAGGTGAGTGGTACGCCGATGTGATTATTAAGATTGCCGGCTGTAGCGTGGACTTTGTATCGTACACTTAGGACAGCATAGATAAGTTCTTTTGTAGTCGTCTTCCCATTGCTGCCTGTCAGTGCCAGCACGGGACAACTAAGTGTCTGCCTATACTCACGAGCTAGGGACTGCAAAGCCATAAGTACATCCTCAACGAGGTACGTGCTATCTCCACTATTATATTCTGGCTCATCTACAATAGCTGCTATGGCGCCTTGCTCTAGTGCCTGAGCAGCAAACTTATTACCATTAAAGTTGGCGCCCTTCAGTGCGAAGAAGAGTTGGCCTCTCTTCAGCTTTCTGGTATCTGTGCAGATACCCTGAGAAGAAAGAAAGAGCTCTAGTAGTTGACTAGCAGGCATAAAAAAAAGGCTTTTATCTGTGCAAGATAAAAGCCTTTTTACTAATCCGCTAAAGTGGGGATTAGTTATACCTTCTTTTTACAGTAGGTCCTTTTTCTTTAAACTGGTGTCCACCAGTATCATCATTACCTGTTTCTGATCCCATTCTGATCATAGCGCATCTAAAACCGATTTTGTTATCTGCTTTAGTCTGATCCTTGAATCTTCTTGTGCCTGGCATACACCAGTACAATCTGTCACCCCAAGAACCACCTTTGATCACTCTAGATTCGTCATTGATCAATGACCACTCACCGTAACCATAGTTGACGATCTCTTCATTATCACCATCTCTATAGTTTCTAACATCGGCGTTTCTATAGTTATCTCTGACACCTAAGGTATCGTCTTCTACTATTCTTGTTCTGATTCTACCCATACTATCTTTTTCTACTGGTCTACCCTCTTCATCAAGAATGGTCTCAGTATAGATATTTCCTCTAAATGGATTCAGATCGTGATTTTGAGAATCTTGGAGATCAGAACTCGTCAAAGGTCTGTATACATCCTCTGTCCACTCGCTCACATTTCCAGCCATATTATATAGACCAAAATCATTAGGTAAGAAAGTTCTAACTGGTGCTGGGAAAGATGCTTTATCATTCAAGCTCCCTGCCATACCCATATAATCACCTCTACCTTTCTTGAAGTTGGCCTGGATGTTACCTTGGTTGGCATTATGCTTTTGGTATCTAGCTGTATTACCATTCCAAGGGTAATATCTTCTTTCCATTATGTTTTCGTCTCCAGTTTCTGGTTGGTTTCCTTGTAGAGCCAGTGCTGCATACTCCCACTCTGCCTCTGTAGGAAGTCTATAGTCTGGTAACATAACACCATCCTCAAATCTTACTGGTCTCTCTCCACCTGTAGCTTTATCTTCTAGATTCTTTCTTACAGAACCTTGGTATTGGCCTGCGAGATAGGCATCAGTATCGAATACCTCACTATCAATTTGCTCACCAGTGTTAGGATTAAGGATACCCCTTTCTATAAGTATCATTTCATTGACCATATTAGACCTCCACTTACAGAAGTCTTTAGTTTGCTCCCAAGTAACACCTACTACTGGATAATCATCATAAGATGGGTGTCTGTAGTAAGTTCTGATATAAGGCTCGTTGTAAGACAATTCCTCTCTCCATACGAGTGTATCAGGAAGAAGGTCTTTCCATATCTCTGGATATGATTGGTAGGCATTCTTTGTCCAGAACTCGTACTCTTTCCAGTCTATGTTTCTGACTTCCGTTTCATCCATATAGAAAGACGAAACTGTAACTCTCCTCGGGATGTTATTCCACTCATAGGTTACGTCTTGTTGTGTCTGTCCCATCGAAAAGGTACCACCTTCTATAAGTACTAGGTTGGGACCAGTAACTTGTCCCTCATAGTCTAACTTATCAAAGCCACCTAAGTCTTGATTTCCATATTCTCTGCCGGTCGCAGACGAAAGTTCGCCTGATCCTCCCGAACCTCCTCCCTTATTACAAGAGGTAGATACGAGTGCTATTGTAGCCAAAAAGAATAATAATGATTGAATGCCCTTAGTCATTATTAACTGATTTTAATTATTCTGAAATAAGACCTTGAAGATAGAAGAAAAATGAACTTCTACCACCTAGGCCATATATAAATATTGCCATTTCTCAATATGCTGCTATTTCTAGCTGGCGTGACAACTCTCCTAACTCCTTCACAAACTGTTCCGAAATCATCTAAACAGCGCAAAGCAGTCATTGATTTTGGATTCTTTCTTCTCGAGATGTCTTAGACCTAAGCTGATACCTATCTCGTGACTCCCCCCAGTATTACTCAATAACAGAGGTGAAACAGTGATATCATAGCTGTAGGAAATCTTCAAATTATTGAAATGAACCCCCGCTGAAACTATTACAGCATCTACGTTCTCAATCGTATGTCGTACCGAAAGGCCGCCAAATACGGCCTCTTTCTGAAAGTATGCGCCCACATTGATTTGATTAAAACCAGCCTGGTGGGCATACAGCACATTTGGAGATATAAACGTCGTAGGATTTCCCTTATTGTCTTTATTGATAACTATCTGATAACCAGCGTGTATCCCCAACAAAACTGGTATCGACGTCAAGTTAGGGTCAGATCCATCTGACAAGAATCCGTCATATGCCCCATTGAGATGAAATAGACTTAAGCCCACATAGTATTTCGGTGTAAATAGGAGCATCCCCATATCCACATCAAAGTACCCTGTTGTCAAATTATCTGGACGGACCTCCGTCGTCGGGTTAGGGACACCATTAACATCTACGGCGCCAAATCTTGGATCTAATTGATCAAAGAATATCAATTGATCCCAATCAAGTCGGCTCTGCACAAAGGATACGCCTGTACCAAACTTCAACTGCCAATCTCTATTTATCCTAAGATTGTAGGAGATGAGACCTTTGGCTCTGTTACGTGTTATTGTTCCAGATCCTTGATTATCGGATAGTAATATGAATCCGACACCCAGATTCTTCTTTCTGAGGTGCTGGTCATAAGTGATTGCGTAAGTTTCATACGTCTTGCTGATACTCGGCCACTGTAGCCTATAACTAACTGCAAAATTAGGATAGGCCACCGTTCCAGTAAAAGCTGAATTAATATGGACTGGTGCATTATAGAACTGGCTAAAGACTAGATCTTGGGCTAGTGTCGTCGAGACTACGCCGCATAATACAATTAACACATGGATTATTCCTCTCACAAAAAGTGCTTAAACCTGTTTCTAAATGTCTTGTTGGTATATAAATGTAAATCAAAGTAAAGCAATTGCCCTATCAAAGCAATACGGCGTTTAACTTAACGTTTCTATAACCGAATACAATTTTCGTCTAATGCGCATGAAAAACACCATCCTCCTCCTATTCTGCTCTGTAACCTTGGCTATTGGTCAATGGACGACAAATTCTATCTTATCTGAAGGGACTGTCATAAAAATGGCCATTCCAGAGACTGGTCTGTACACCTTGAGTTTTCAAGACTTACAGAGCAACACGGACCTTGACCTAGCCAATATAGACCCAAGAAACATCCATATCTATGGCAATCAAGGAGGTTTGCTGCCACTAGATAACAGCACGCCTAGAGAAGATGACCTAGTAGAAAATGCCGTTTACATCCAAGGAGAAGATGACGGCAGTTTTGATTCGGGTGACTATATCCTGTTCTATGCTGAGGGTGCTGACAGAGTTTCTGCTAGAGGAAATCAGTTGTCTTATGAAAAAAACATCTATGATTTCAATAACTACTACTTCCTAAAAGTAGATGGCAATAGAGGTAAAAGGATAGAAGAACAGACAAACTTAGATGTCGCGGAGTACAGTACATCTAGTGATCGACTCCTTAGACACGAAATAGATGTGCTCAACCTTCTAGGAAACTTTGGTAGTACACAAGGCTCAGGCAAACAATGGTTTGGAGAAACTTTTGGGGGTACGAGTACTCAGGATTTCTCTAGTTCTTTTTCATTTACAGATTTAGAAGCGGGAGAAGCAGAGGTGAGTATGGTGTTTTCGGCCAGAGGTGAAGGCAGCTCTTCTGTCAGCCTAAACGTCAATGGACAATCAGTAAGTAGAAACCTTTCTGGTGTTGATTTTGGAAACGTAGAGGACACCTACGCCACTACAGCAGTAATTGAAGAGACTATGCCTGTATCTGGCAGTATCAATGTATCTGTCACCTATAATGGCGGCAATGACAAAACTGGCTGGTTAGATTACATTCAAGTTATCGCCAAAGAACGCCTCACTGTGCCAAGATCAGGCCTGAGAAGATTCTGCCAACTGGGCTCTGATCAGCAGTCACAAGCTGGTTTTAGACTAAATGGAGACGCTGCTGGCGCTTGGATATGGAATGTTACAGATGTTACCGACGTCCATCAACAAGCCTATGCCGTGGATAATGCCTCGCTGCGATTTGGATACAATACGGATGGACAACTTCAACAGTTTATCGTCTTCAATAATTCTGGATCTTTTATGAAGCCAACAAACTTCAGTGTAGTGGAAAATACCAACATCCACAGCATAGAAGCTCTAGATATGGCGATTGTATATCACCCCAATTTTGAAGATGCGGCTATGAGACTGGCAGATCATAGAAGAGCGCAGGATGGTTTCCGCGTAGAAACTATTAACATTTTTGATATATACAATGAGTTTGGTGGAGGGAAGGCAGACCCTGTGGCCGTGAGAGATATGGCGAGAATGCTGTATTCTCGGGATACCAACTTTAAATATTTGCTACTCCTAGGAGATGCTAGTTATGATTATCGTGGTATCAATACCTCTATAGAATTTCAAAATTTTGTGCCTACTTACGAAACAGATACTTCATTAAGTCCAATTTTTGCCTTCCCGACGGATGACTTCTTTGGGCTATTATCTGAAGAGGAAGGGTCTGATGCACTGAGAGGCACTTTGGATTTGGGCATAGGTCGTATTCCTGCTCAGACCAATGACGAAGCCCTAGCCGTTGTGAACAAAATCATTACCTATGATACAGATCCAGAGCGATTTGGTGATTGGAGGACTAGATTAGGATTTGCAGCAGATGATGTAGATGCGAGTTGGGATACAGTACACGCAAGAGATACGGATAATATTGCTCAAGAAACCGAGGAGGCCAACCCCTGTCTTCATCAACAGAAAGTCTACTTTGACGCCTTTGTACAAGAGGCTACGCCGGGAGGTGCTAGATATCCAGCAGCCAATAAGGCCATCGCGGATAACATCTTTGCAGGTCAACTTGTCTTCGGCTATCTCGGACACGGGGGACCTAGAGGGCTATCGCAAGAAAGAGTCATACAGATATCGGATGTAAGAAATTACAACAACACCAAGAAGCTGCCCATATTCATAACTGCTACCTGTTCATTTACAGGTTTTGATGAACCCAATTTTGTCTCTGCAGGAGAGTTCTTGATAAAAAACCCTAATGGTGGTGCGGTGAGCCTTTTTACGACGGTACGATCCGTCTTTGCGAGTTCCAATAGAATCTTGACACAGAATGTATACAGAAGTCTATTTGAGAGAGAAAATGGACTTCCGCTAAGACTGGGTGACATCCTTAGAAGGTCCCAAAATGATGTCAGTGATAATGCCATCAGCAACTCAAGAAAGTTCCTATTGATGGGTGACCCGGCTATGCAGATAGCCCTGCCCAAACATAGAGTAAGTGTTACAGAATTCAATAATCAAATCGTGACAGAAACGACTGTAGATACACTTGGTGCACTGAGCAGAGGCAAGATAACAGGACAGATAGAGGGTTGGGATAGTGGAGAGCTACAGTCAGGATTCAATGGAACTGTCTTCATTACTGTATTTGACAAAGCAAGTGAACTGACTACGCTGCTAAATGATGGCAATGGACCAGCACAGAGATTCTCAGTCCGTAAAAACATCCTCTACAAAGGCAGTGCAACAGTATCTAACGGCGAATTTGAAGCAGATTTTATCCTACCACAGGATATCAACTTCAGTTTCGGTAAGGCCAGCATCAACTTATATGCGACTAATAATGTCGACTCTGACGCTATGGGCTGTTATGATAAAATTGTCATAGGTGGTACCAGTGATAATGTGATCTCAGATAATGAAGGTCCCGAAATAGATATATTCTTCAATGATCGCTCATTCATCTTTGGCGGCAAGACCAATGCGGAACCTATCTTAATAGTGGATCTAGCTGACGAAAATGGTATAAACCTGAGTTCTACGAGTATAGGACATGATATAACAGCGACGCTAGAAGATCAAAACGGGACCAGAATAGTCCTCAATGAGTTCTATGAGCCGACCGTAGACAAAATCGGTGAAGGAACCGTCACCTATCAGATGCCAGAACTGGAAGAAGGCCCCCATAAGCTATATCTCAAAGCCTGGGATATCCTAAACAACTCCTCGGAAGAGGTATCAGAGTTCTATGTGGCGAATTCTAGCGAAGGCTTCATAGAGAATGTCTTCAACTATCCTAACCCTTTCTCTACGAGCACCAACTTCACCTTTGAGCACGACCTTATCAACACAGATATAGAAGTCATCGTAAGCATTTACACCATTTCGGGCAAGTTGGTCAAGTCTATTGTAGAGGAAAGATTTAGTCAAGGCTCAAGGATTAGTGATATCCACTGGGACGCAAAAGATGATTATGGTAACAGATTGGCAAAAGGTATCTATCTGTACAAAATAAAAGTGTATTCGCCACAGTTAAATGTCAGTCGAGAGAGTGATTTCCGCAAGATGGCAATTTTACATTAAGAGAAACGACAATGTGTTATCTTTGCGCCGCTTGAGAAAGAGATGACTCATAACATAGAAAACATTAATTCAAAAAGCGAATGACCTTATCTGTCATTCTATGCAATAGTTTAAAATTATGAAACAGATATTATTTGCCCTAGTCCTGACGATGCTAGCAATGATGGGTAGTCTGGAGGCACAGTTTAATCCAGTAGCAGGCTGTGTGGTAGATGCCAATGGTCGATGTGCGCCCAATGTCATACTATCCGCAACACCATTCCTCAGAATCGTACCTGATGCACGATCTGGTGCTCTAGGGGATGCGGGTATAGCAAGTTCTGCAGATCCTAATGCACTGCACTTCAACTCTTCCAAGTTGGCCTTTATAGACAAGGATATGAGTTTCTCTGCAACGTATACGCCTTGGCTCAGAAATCTAGGTATCAAGGATATCTATATGGCTTACCTGACTGGGTACAAGAAAGTAGATGACCTGCAGACGATAGGAATGGGCTTCAGATACTTCTCTATGGGAGAGATCAACTTTACAGATATCAACGGGAATCCTACAGGAAATGGACTACCAAGAGAATTCGAGTTGGCAGTATCGTATAATAGAAAGTTATCTGACAACTTCTCAGCTGGATTAACAGCCAAGTACATTCACTCTAATCTGGCTTCTGGTCAGACCGTCGGTGGTGTATTGATCTCTAGCGCCAATGCCTTTGCTGCCGATCTTTCATTCACTTATAAGAAGAAAGGCAATCTGACGCCTGAGGGGAGCGAGTGGACACTAGGAGGCGCTATTACCAACTTAGGTTCTAAAGTAACGTATACTTCTAATGATAGAAGAGACTTTATCCCAGCCAACTTTGGTCTAGGAACCTCCTTATTACTCAACTTTGATGAGTATAACAGTATTACGTTCTTATTTGATGTCAATAAATTATTACTACCGACGCCAGTATCTAGATTTGAAGTAGATGAGGATGGTAACATACCAGTTGATGACCAAGGGATGCGTATACAAAATCCAGATTGGGATCCAGACGGTGATGGATTTCCAGATTACAAACAACAATCTGTATTCTCAGCAGCCCTATCTTCTTGGGGAGATGCGCAGGGTGGATTTGGAGAAGAGCTCCAAGAGTTCAATATGTCTCTAGGTATCGAGTACTGGTATGACAAGCAGTTTGCTGCTAGACTAGGTTACTACTACGAGAACCCGCTTAAAGGTGACAGACAGTTTATCACTGTAGGAGCAGGTCTGAAGTATAGCGTATTTGGTATGGATATCTCGTATCTCGTACCGACTAATAATCAGAGAAACCCTCTCGACAATACCTTGAGATTTACCTTACAGTTTGACTTTGCAGCACTGACAGGCGATTACTAGGCCTGAATAGACTAAGACATAAAATTAAAAATGGAGGACCGATGTATTCGATCCTCCTTTTTTAATTTAAAAGCATGATGTAAGCCGGATTCTGTTTCCTACAGGACATCTATCATTTATCTAAGCTGCCTACCCTCCCCTACTGCCGAAGCATTGCAGCGAGCAACTACAACAGAATCTAGGATTCTGATCGAGGTATACATGGCATTTCAACCCGCAAGGTTTGTCGTACAACTGAGTTACCCCAGCTGTATGTGAGCTCTTACCTCACATTTTCACCTTTTCCTCTGAGGACAAGTCCCCTGAGGTAGTCTGTTTTCTGTGACACTTTCTATTCCCGAATGATTATATCATCGAGACCCACCTGTTAGATGGTACGGCGCTCTACGTTGTCCGGACTTTCCTCCCAGGATTGCTCCTGAGCGATAGATCACATGCTGGTCACAAAGTTAGGCCCGTATAATGAGGAAAACACCAAGAAATCAAATGAATTACATATTACTGTTATTTATAATATGTAACTTCGCTTTTATGTCAGGTCTCAAGACATACCTACTGCCTATGCTGGCATTGCTCATCGCCTTTGTCCTTGATTACAGGGGTACAGATGGCTGTGACGATACCATCACCTTAGAAAGTGCCAATCAAGCCATAGATCAGCATCTCGCCACAGAGATAGCCACTTTACTCCAGGCCGAAGTATTAAATAGACTCAACAAGGAAAAGTATAGTCCTGCAGATTATAATTATGTCCAGACTCTATTAGAAGATCTTAAAGACAAAAAGATATTTGTCGAGCTCTACCAGCAGGGAGAGTTGATACTATGGACTGATAAAAGACAAGGAGAAGGATTCTGTAAGACGGTAGAATATGCCTCCTATTCTGGCGATGTCTGTTATGCGCCCTTTGACGATAGAGGTCATTTTATATCCGCCGAGCTAGATAGGCTAGAATTAGATCATCAACTGCAAGTAGATCATACCAGTGGTACTCTACTCTCTGCGGGTCTACCCCTGGTCGTCGGAAAGCACTATAAATCTCCAAGTTTCCATAAGCTGGTATTAAATATTTACCTGATAGGTTTTCTCAGCATACTTCTCCTGAGTCTTAAGTATGATGAAATTCTACCTTGGATCGGTCTGGTAGGCTTAAGGTTACTATCCCTAAAGACCAACTGGTCAGCCCATTTTAATCTAGAGACTTTAACTCAACCCATACTCAGTTCAAGTTACAACACTATTGATCTCGTCAGTGATGGCATCTTAGTATTTGGAGGTTTGATCTTCCTGTCTAATAGACTATTCAAAGAAAATACACCTATACCTCAAGTAGGGCTATGGGGACTTTCGTCATTGCATATGCTGCTGTTTATTGCACATATACGTGGGGTGCAGCTATTTTCTAGCAGTGATTATTTAAATCAAAATCTCGAAGACTTATCGCAATTAAGTCTACCTGACTTTTCTTTTTTCTGTGTGGCCTTATTGACGTTGCTCGGTGTTTTTCATTTCGGGTATACCCTACTCAAGCATCACAGGCGAGTCTACGCAGACAAGCAAAAAGTGTATCTGACTTATGGGCTAAGTATACTTATGGCTATCGGATTAAGTCATCTACTACATCTAGATGTCAACAATCTGGTATTGGGATTTTTTCTAGTACTCTACCTCACGCTGATAGACTTGTACGTCGATGAAAAGACCAAGACAGTCACCTGGGTTATATGTTGGGGCATCTTCTTTGCAATGTACTTGGCTGCTCTGCTTTTCAATTATGATTTTAATCAAGAAGTCAAAAATAGAAAGGTGGCGCTCCAACAAGCTTACCACAATATTCCAACAAAAAAAATAGCTGCCCTCAAAGCCAATCACACCTTGCCAGAAGCCGGCAGTATGATTAGTGATCTGCTCATCTTACCAGAAGGGGCATACTATGATAGAGCGGAAGTCGTCTCCGTCGTCAGTGAATCCATGGGAAGAGATGACCTTTCGTTAGAAATCTATGACAACAAAGGCAAGAGTCTATTTGACAAATCAAAATACAGTCTATCCTATTTTAGCAATTTAGTTCAACTAGATAGCCTCAGCTACTTCGATGAGCTGCAAGCCATTGCTTGGTTTGAAGTGCCTGTCGAAGGTGCCAAGGCTTATGCTGGCTTTTCATTTGATGAGAAATACCAAGCACCGCTATACCCCTATAATTACTATAGAAATGGTGAGTTGGTCTATAAAAATCAGAACCTCAGTCAGGAAGAATATCGACTCGCTTCAAATTCTACATCGTCAGTGATCACAAGAGGTTCCGATATCTTAGTCACCTATAAGCCCTCCTCTAGTCGATTGCTTGTGAGTAAAAAAGCGTTCCCCGGATTTATAAAACCTGTAGCACTATTTGCCTTCCTTTTCAGTATTCTAATTGGATTGGTTATCGTTATGGCACTGATGAGAAAGCACCTCAAAGTATTGCCAGAAGACTGGTCCCTCGTAGTGCAAAATATGCACTCGCTTAATAGTAAAATACAGATCTCCTTGATACTCGTGATCTTCCTCTCATTCTTGGTCATCGCTACGATTACAAGTACTTATCTCAAGGCCCATTTACATAAAGAGAAACAACTGGTTATAAAAGAAAAACTAGAGAATCTCACCCAAAGCTTTGTCGACAAGACACGCATCTCCACTACCCTAACAGAATCTGTAGAGATCGTATCCAATTATGAAAAAGACATAGAAAAAATCCACAATGTTGCGTTAGAAGTCTATCCATTATATGCCTCTAGGACAGGTATGGATTTCTTTACGAAAATGTACTTCACCAAGCAAGACAACCCTGGACCTATAACCTACAAAATGAATGAGGCAGCAGAGCATTCTCTATTGCCGATAATGCACAAGGAAGAGATTGCAGGTGTCGCAACCATCTCGCTCAACAGAAAAACAGAAGGTCATGCGCTGAGTGTCTTAGATTTTCTCGGCAGTATTTTCAATGTATATGTCTTCCTCTTTTTGATAGCCAGTGTATTGTCCATCTTTATAGCACAATCCATCACCAAACCCCTGTCTATACTCAATCAAAATATGAGTATGGTCGGACTAGGGAAAGAGAACGAAAAAATAGACTGGGCTGGAGATGATGAGATCGGTGTCCTCATCAACAACTATAATACGATGGTCGCCAAGCTGGAGGAAAGTGCGGAAATGCTCGCCAAAAAGGAAAGAGATAATGCCTGGAGAGAGATGGCGAAGCAAGTAGCACATGAGATCAAAAATCCGCTGACGCCAATGAAGCTCAGCATACAATACCTAGAAAAAGCCATAAAGCGCAACCCTGCTGAAGCACATCAGATCACTAAGAAATTGTCAACAACGATGCTAGAGCAGATCGAGAATCTGACAGGCATAGCGGAAGCCTTTGGCAACTTTGCCAAAATGCCTCAGACCGCTAATAGCACGGTAGAGCTTAATAGTGTCGTAGAGGCAGTCCACAATTTATTTAGAAAGCGAGAAGATATGAATATCAATCTGGCTGTACCAATAGATCCCGTCTATGTATTTGCTGATAAGAACCAGATCATCAGAATACTCAATAATCTCGTCAAGAACGCCACAGAGTCTATACCTGATAGCCGCAAGGGAGAGATCTTTGTCACCCTGACAACCAAGGCCAATAAAGCCATAATAGAGGTCAAGGACAATGGCATAGGGATAACAGAGGACCAGCGAGATAAAATCTTCCAGCCCAAATTTACCACTAAGGATTCTGGGTCTGGGCTGGGCTTAGCCATCTCTGCCAATGTTATGGAGTCTATGAACGGCCGTATCTATTTTGACTCCACACCTGGCTTATCTACTAGCTTTTATATGGAACTGGATCTTATCAGGTCCCAGGTATACCACGATTCTAAGGAAAGAATTACATTAGATTAAAACAAATCTGTTAGAAGATTGTAATCTTAGTGTTATGAGTATACTACTGAACTTACTGATCGTTATAGGTACCGTGGTCGCTATGGAATTTGTGGCGTGGTTTGCCCATAAATTCATTATGCACGGTTTTCTCTGGAAGTGGCATGAAGACCATCACCAGCCGCATCTCAAGGATGGATTTTGGGAGAAAAACGATAGATTTTTCCTCGTTTTTGCAGTGCCCTCTGCTTTCTGCTATATGGCCGGTTCTTTATGGGCTGGCTGGGGCGCACTACTCTATGTAGGAATAGGCATCTCCATCTATGGTCTGATCTACTTTCTCATCCACGATGTATATATCCATCAGCGCTTTTCTTGGTTCAGACAACTGGATAGCAAATACTCTAAGGCCATACTCAGAGCGCATGGTGCCCATCACGCCGTACAGACTAAAGAAGACTGTGAGTCATTTGGACTCCTAGTCGTAAACAGCAAGTTCTTCAAATCCCGGAAACACTGGAAAGTAGAATCCAACAATAAAATATATAAACAGAAAAAGTCCTGATCACTCAGAACTTTTTCACTCAATCAATTTGAACAAATCCAACCATCGTTAGTCCTTTTCACGTGACTAGTCGATGATGATCATCTCTTGAACTTGAGAATGACCATTGGCTTCTACTTTACAGAATACCAAACCTGATTCTAGGTCGGCTCTATTTATTTTTATCATATTCATCCCCGCGACGCCTTCTGAGTGTATCACTTCTAGCAGGCTCCCTTTCACATCAAAAAGAGAAACAGTCACTTCTGCATCAGCGAGCAGCTCAAACTTGACAAAAGTATAGACGTTAAATGGGTTAGGATGATTCGGATATATCGTCAGTAACGCATCAGAATTAGGAGAGAACAAACTCAGCCTATAGATATCTTCTGCTTGTATGTCATAAGTCTCGGGTGCCAGCTCATCGGTGAGGATGCTGAGTTGGTTATCAATATCTACATTCGGATCAGAGGATAACACGACAGTAAATAAATCTGCGCCATCCGTATAGCTGTCCATTGCACTTACCAATAATGTATTGTCCGTCAAGACAAAGGCTTGAGGGTCTAGGCCATTGACTTCAAGAACTTCTAACTGCCCAAAGTCGAGGGCTACCTGAAAACCTGCTACTGCCCTATCTAAGCTAAATGTTATTTCCGAACTATGCCCGTCAAGGAGCACGGACTCTGTATAGCCCAATCTTACTTGAGATTGGTGTATAGCTGTCGACGCATAGCTGTTAGCCACTACATCATCATTAACATCTCCGATCTTCACACCTATGAAGTTTTCGTCCATCATCTCTGTACTCAAGTCTCTGATTACTCTAGCCCTATTATAATCCCAAGGTGCAGATAGATCTAGAGTCTGATCAGCATCGACGACGACCCAGCTTTCGTTCTGAGGTAGCTCCGAGTAGATCCCTAAGATGAGCTTTCTGAGTTCGATGAGATCCTGACCATTAATTTTATTGTCTGCGTTGATATCCGCAGCAATCATCTTATAAGGACTATCCAGACTTTCTATTCCGAGTATGTGTCTCTGTATCAATACCAAATCCAAGGTGCTTATTCCATTAAGATAATCTCTATCACTCTTGCCTGTAAGGCTATAATCCATATGCAAGTGATTATCTGAGTAGATGTAACTGCCTTGTGCATCTGTCGTCTTAGACCTAGGAAAGCCGGGCATAGTTGTCATTAATGAAGTAGAAATACCTTCTACCGCTTGACCAGATTCTGTTGTGACGACACCAGCGACTAGACCCTGTGCGCCTCCTCCATTGTCCGTGACTCTAAGACTAACGGTACAGAAATCTATGTTCTCACAGCCATCCCATACGTAGATGGGTACGCGTATCTCTCCAGTAGATGGGTCGATGTCTGCTGTCGTAAATATCTTACCACTACTGTGCAGTCCTGGTTCCCACCTGTGTACATCACCGCCGTAGTCTTCTAGATCCATATATCTACCCGCACCTACCACGTCACACAACTGCTTGTTTGTCTCTACCTGACTAGCATCATAGAACCAATATGTCGTATCGTACCATTGCAGATCTGCAGTACTATCGTACTCATCGTCACATCTTGGTGGTGGTGCCACATCTGTAAACGTGAAATTGAGTTGGTCTATATCCGTGCAGTTATCAAAACTGCCTCTGTCAAAGTCGATAGCCCATAACTCCACCTCTCCATTATTCATTACTGCTGTACTTACATTGAGACAGTATGGCGTAGGTGCTTTCAGATCTTCAATAAAGAAATAAGATTCCTTTTTCTCTATATTTCTACAGGCGTCATCTACTGTCCATAAGATCCGATGCGCTGTTTTGCTAGCCTCAAATCCATCAGGCAAAGTGATAAACTGAGCCTGTCCTGAAGTTGTTTTTTCAATTCTGAACGGATTGGGTTCTCCATTAGCAAGTGTTGCTGGCGCAGAGGTAGAATAGGTATAATCTATAATCCAATCTCCATACAAATCTATTTCCACCTGCCAGTTGAGCCAAGGACTAGCACACAAACCTGCATCGTGAGCAAGGGCAGTCAGCACCACGCCTTCACTTATACAATCCGTGTCTACTGGATAACTTTGGTTGACATCGACGAGGACAGATGGTCGTGTGTGGTCTTCTATATAGACGACTTGCGTAAAGGTGTAAGCCCCCTCGCCCGTAGTCAAATTGTGATTGCACCAATCGATTACCGTCCAGTTATTGATGACTTGGGCACAGACCTCATCTTCGACCATATATGTTTCTGAGTCTAAAGTAACGCCGACCAGATTGCAGGCGGCCTCTTGCCAAGTAGGCTCTCCCATATCTGTATCTGTACAGTCGATTCTTATATCCTGTGGAAATACAATAGTACTGGGATCAAAGACTTCTGCAAGAGGTTCTATAACCAACCATTGGGTGCATTGATCAAATTCCTTTCTGATAGCGCCAAATCCACAAGCGGGATTATACTCTGGCACATCGACACCGATGTAGCCGGGCACATTGCCATCCGTGGCTCTTTTTCTACGCGGCTCTGTATCTTCTATAACTTGCAAGGTGTCGATGAGAATGGGTACTTCACCACAAGCAGTAAATAACTGAGGCACCCCGCCCGTATTGTCCAAGAGATGAAAATCCATATCACAACTCAAGACCATATCCGGCGGACAGCTCAGCGCTGTACCCTCTTTATCTTCCAATCTAATTGTACTCCAAAGAAGATTCTCATTGCCCACAAAGTCTGTAACTCTAAACTGTACATCCACGAGTACAAACTCTGAGGCCTTTAGGTCTTCGCAGCAGAAGGTCACAAAATCACCCCATACTGTATCCTGAGGATTACACCCTGCAGAAAGTCTCTTCACCTCAATGGTCACATCACTACAAGCATCAAAACTGCCATTGTCGATATCTGAGGCAAATATTTTAGCAGTACCGAGCCCCCCTAAATCTGTGAAGGTCAGCTCTACAACAATGTTCTCTATCGTAATAGGCGTGGGAGGTGTCAAGTCGCTCACCTGTAATTGTACATTTTCTCGTGTTACATTTCCACAACAGTCCTCTGCTATATATTGTAAAGTATAGATGCCAGGCTCCACACCCTGTATGATATATCCATCTACTGGATTGCCAGATATAGGATTAAAATGCGCCAAGAGCCTTACCGTATACTGGACCTTGTCATCACAATTATCACGAAGATGCTCAGGCCTAGGGACTATAACATCTGCCGCGCATTGCCAAGGATCAACACTCTGCAAAATATCATCTACCAAAATCTCTGGACCGACGCCATCAACTACATCTATATTCTGTATGTAATCAAAAAACTGTCCATCGCACCAGTTGAGAATTGTCCATCTTCTAGACACTTTGACATTTCCTTGGCAATCCGACCCACAAGCATCCAGCTCAACATCTGCGTACGATACATTAATATTACAGATCCTGCTGGTCAAGGGTTGGGGATGGAGGTCTCTAGAACCTATACCGGGCAGATAGTAATGTGGATAGCCGTAGATAATGCCTTCATTACTTTCTATCACGCAGTCAACTTCCTCTTCGCCATCGTCATTGGAGTCTCTATCCTCAGTGTTGGGATCATCAAAGTATGCGGCGACAGCATCTGGCGTTATGCCTAGATTGCAAGAAGGTATTATGACCTTCTGCACAGGCATCAATAAGATCCCAGATCGTGGTGTACCATCACCTTCTTCTATGATAGGATCCCCAGCAGCATCCTCAAATGCCAGCGGCTCGAAACTATAATACTGTACACAATTCTCAGTAACAAGATCCTGTCCTGAGCTGTATCTAAATGTCCACGTTCTGATCAGGGTGCTGTTGCCTTCACAGACATTTGAATCTAGAAATACATCATTGTAGAAGGCTTCTACTTCTTGATCACAGTTATCCGTTACATATCGATTGATATATGCATCAGGGTCTGATGGAATCAATTTGTCTAACAGTTGTCTATCGTATCCTCTTACACCAGTAATCTTGTTATACTCCTTGAATAGATTATAAGTAGTACAAGACAAATTACAATCAGGATCACTAATTGCTGGGTTAGAGCAAGGGCCACATAAGATTTCTGGAGCTTGCTTATCTTCTATCGTGATGGTGCCCCAGCAAAAATTATTGGCTGATAGATCGTGGACTTCAAATACAATTTCTTGGCCTAAGAAATTAGAGGCGTTGGCTAAGTCTATAAGGACGCCGTTTTTCTTGTAGACCACAGTAAGAGCGGCCAAGTCATAATCACCTTTGATGAGATGACCAGGCTCTAAGGAGAGGTCGCAGGCACTGCCTACGGACGTACTCAGATTATTATGACAGGTCAGTTGTTGAGCTTGTATCGCGGACGACATTATCATCCATATACATACGCAGATGAGGGCTACCCTCGGGGAAATGGGAAATCGGTACATAACGTTCAAATTATTGGGACTCCAAACTTAATAGAGAAAATCTTATAACTCCTTAATAATCAGTTAATTAGAACGGTATATTTTAGATGATTAATTATTTGTATCTTTAAAGTAGCAAGGCGTTAGGCCAGTACATAATGTTAAAAAACATATTGAAAAAAGAGTGCGGGCCAATTTTGAGCTGCATTCCCTTGAAATCGGAGAATTAATAAATTTTCGGCGTATAATTACAAATCTAAAATTCAAATTAAATAATGAGATTTATGAAAATACATTTACTAAACCTACTAGGCGTCATTTTACTTTGTTCTGTTGTTACGAACCAAGATCTAAGAGCTCAGGATGTCACCTTTACACCTGAATATTACAAATTGGAAATCGTTGATGAAGACACGAAGAAGCACGGATTCGAAATGACCAATAATACACAAGGTACTTTAGACTGGTACTGGAATATCGAACTGGCAGATGATTTTCCACCAGAATGGGAAGTACAAGTATGTGATCTTAATCTGTGTTATGGCTGGGGAGTAGAAGCTTCTGCTGATGCCCTACCTAATGAGCAACCTGCAGGCGCGACTACAAACCCTGACTTGCAATATGTCAACGTTCGATCTAATGGCGTTGCAGGAATTTCTTCTGCAGTCTTTTGCGTCTATGGTGATGCAGCTAGAACACAAGAAATCTTCTGTACTTCTCTAACGAGCTCTACCAATGAACTAGGAGAAATAGTTAATCACACACTGTATCCTAATCCTGTTGTAGATGGCTTCCAGATTGCTAACGACGAGCTGGTAGAAAGCATCTCTATAACAACCGTAACTGGTGAGAGATTAATGAATCAAGCACACAGAAGTGGCGACAGCGTTGACACTTCAGAGCTACCTGCTGGTTCTTACATCGTGACGATGTACAACAAAGACAATCAGACTACTGGTATCCAAAGATTTGTAAAATCAGCTGGCAAGTAGTCATCGGTTAATAAGAAATGAAAGGGGCGAATCTCGTGAGGGGTTCGCCCTTTTTGCTTTTGTATCAGACAAAAACAAGATGGGCATTTTATCTTGTACTTGTACTTGTAGTTATTACTTAAGAAAAGAAAAGGCACCTCATCCGAAAGATATCATGTGCATATCCAAACAGGGTGCTTATTGCTACTCGCAAGATTAAAGTGCAACAAGCTGATGACTAACAGCTAACCACGCTTGAATATCACTTCATCCTATTCTTCTTAAAATTCTCAGCCTGCTCAAAGATCTCTTGGTAGACCTCATCTCTATCTACCGGAGGATAGCCATTTTCTCCTAGAAGGATAATGAGATCAACTTTCAGCTCAGCCTTGATATCGCTGCGTTCGCTCCAGTCTGTGTACTTGGATTTGTCGTCGACGATTTGCTTGATTTCTTTGGCGAGGTAGAGCAATTTGTCTTTAGGGTAGGTGAAGTCGTACTTCTCTGCCAAGGATTTTAAAATATCGTAGAAGGCTTTTTCCTCAAAGTCGATACCTAGCTCTTCTCCAGCACCAAACTCTGCCTTGATCTGCATAATTAAGGTGGTCAGCTCCGTAGCAATGGCCTCAAACTCTTCTGAAGAGTAGACATTATCCTTGCG
>CALFUU010000143.1 GCA_937929835.1 uncultured Saprospiraceae bacterium
AAGTTTGTGCCGGGGTTGTTATTGGCGTATTTTATTCCTGCGCTGCTTAACTGGCCACTAGGCTTTATCTCTCCGCACTGGTATGGTGAGGGACTCAACGAAGTCCTCTCCGCCCACGGCTTGACTCTACCTTCGGGACTCAGCTATGATCAGATAGGCATCTTTCTCGATCAGAGCGGCGTACCTGCTACAGAGTATAAGGCCCATCAGCAGCACTCGAGCCTCTATTATGTGGCTTCTCGATATCTACTGCCGGCGAGTTTGGTCTTTTTCTGTCTCGGGATAGATTTTGCGGGTATCAAAAAGCTCGGCTCTAAGGCCATCATTATGTTCTTGACAGCAACTCTAGGTATCATTATCGGTGGTCCCATTGCTCTGCTCGTCATCTCTTATGTCTTCCCCAATGTAGTGGGCGGCAACCCCGATGAAATCTGGAGAGGCTTGGCGACAGTGGCAGGGAGTTGGATAGGTGGCGGTGCCAATCAGACAGCGATGAAAGAAATCTATGAGGTCAAAGACAATCTCTTCGGGACGATGATCGTCGTCGATGTGGTGGTGGCCAACATCTGGATGGGCTTCCTTCTCTATGGGGCCAATATTTCTGATAAAGTAGACAGATGGCTCAAAGCTGATAACTCTGCTATTGAAGATCTCAAAGAGCGGGTCGCCAATTACAGAGCGAGTATTGCAGAAATGCCGACAACCAGAACGCTTTTTATGTTGATGGCCTTGGGCTTTGGTGGTGTAGCTTTATCGCACTGGGGAGCAGATGTGCTGACACCGTTGATGGGCAGCTTCAAAGAAACGTTGAACTCCCTGCGGCTCAATTCCCTGATGTCTCATTTCTTCTGGCTCATAGTTATCTCTACCACTTTTGGGATGTTGTTGTCTCTGACTAGATTTAGAAAACTCGAAGGTGTCGGCGCGAGCAGATGGGGTTCTATTTTCATATACATTCTAGTAGCAACGATAGGCATGAAGATGAACCTAGGAGAAGTGTTTGACAATCTAGGTCTCTTTGCCATAGGTATCGTGTGGATGCTGGTCCACGTGACGATATTACTGACCGTCGCCAAGATTATTAAGGCACCATTCTTTTTTGTTGCTGTCGGAAGTCAAGCCAATGTAGGGGGAGCAGCGTCTGCGCCAGTGGTGGCTTCTGCTTTCAGTACTTCTCTTGCACCAGTAGGCGTATTAATGGCCGTATTCGGATATGCGCTAGGAACCTATGGAGCGATTATCTGCGCGACGTTGATGCAGGTTGTGAGTGGTGGGTGATAAATATCTTGCCTGCAACCTACTAACGTCCTATAAGAAGAATCAGCTGCCGCGCTACTAATAAGCCAAGCACTACGCTATGCCCACTATGCACTATGCACGAAAAAACTATGCACTAAAAGACACTATGCACTAAAACGGTCAACCTATATCAGGGACGGACAATAAAAAATCTATTCTCTCTTATCTAAGAATAGCCCTTAGTAGCCTAGCCTTCAACTATGCACTCTGCACTAATCAACTATGCACTAACAAAGTCAACCTATATCAGGGACGGACAACGGACAAAAAAAATCTATTATCTGTTATCTCTGCACTATTATCTAACCCAACTATGCACTCTGAACTAGCTCAACTATGCACTAAAAAGAAACTATGCACTCTGCACTAATCAACTATGCACTAAAAGAAACTATGCACTAACAAAGTCAACCTATATCAGCGACGGACAATAAAAAATCTATTATCTGTTATCTCTGCACTATTATCTAAAAAGCCAATGAGCTGCTCTTCTACCCTCTAGCTCCCTTAAGGGAGAACCGCCGCCCGCTCTGTTATCTCTTCTCTATTATCTAAAAAGTCGAGCCTCTGCCCACTGCACAACTGTCTGAATTAGGATTCATAGGATTGGAGGATTATAGGATTTTGACTAGCTCAACTATGCACTCTGCACTAACCAACTATGCACTAAAAGAAACTATGCACTAAAAAAGTCAACCTATATCAGCGACGGACAATAAAAAATCTATTATCTGTTATCTCTGCACTATTATCTAACCCAACTATGCACTCTGCACTAATCAACTATGCACTAAAATAAAACTATGCACTAAAAGAATATCTTCTATCGAATCACCAAAATCTTGGTCACATACGTATCGATGTCGCTTAAGAAATCTGTAGTAGAACTATACACCAAATAGACACCTCCAGACACGGCATTGCCCTCTAAATTAAATCCATCCCATATAGCTTGCCCTCCTAAGGCGTCCGTCTTAAAGACCAACTTGCCATCGATGTCCGTTATCGAAACTTCTGCATCCTGCGCAAGACCTTTTATAGCTATAGGCCCACTGTATTCAGGCCGGACGGGATTAGGAAAAGCATAGACATCATTGCTGTGTATGGGCCGTGCGCCCGTTGTTTCTGTTCTGAGACTCTGCAGGCCATTGTTAGTGGCGATATACATCACACCAGAATTGGGTTCGAAAAACATATCCTGCACATTGTCATCAAATAAGGGACTGGTCTCCTCGTCGAAGCTGGCAATTTTTTCTTCTCCATTAGGCCCTTGTACGAAGATGCCGTTACGCGTACCGAACCACTTTCTGTTAGCACCATCTGTCTCTACAGAAAGTACTTCCTCAGACTCAAGTAGAAAGGCCGTAATGCTATCCGTCTGTGTCCGTCGTCGAGAACCGAGACAAGTCTCTACATCAAAGGGTGAGCCGCCACAATCAAATACCACAGCACCTGCACCTGTACCGACCCAGATGGCACCTTCATTATCTTTTTCTAAATCAAAAAGAAAATTGGATTCTAACTCCGAGTTGCTAATATTGAAAAATCGCTGTCTGTCATCACTAGGATCCGCTAACGTCTCTCCTCTATCTAGTACGACGAGGCCCCCTGCACTTCCCCATATATTGATCCATACAAAATCATTGTCATCTACAGCAATTTCGGTGACCTTGGTGTCTGGAGAACTCGGCAACTTAAATGAGTGCCATACACCCTCAGGCGTCAACACTGCTATAGGATCCTCTGCAGAAAAATTACTGATCCATAGATTGCCTTCACTATCAAAATCCAAACCCGCTATCCGCACACGTATATCGCCTACCTGTCTCTGCAGTGGGCTATTGGTGTCGTCATAGATCACCATATCACCGGTCCTTGGATCATACTCCAAGAGACCAGCATAGAAGGAACCAAAGTAAACTTTATCAACTCTCGGATGTGTTGCAACTTGGTGCAATTCCAAAAAATCTTTCAGAATATCTTCTTCAAACTCATTGACCAGTATCCACTCATCTTCATCCAAAATGTAGAAACCTTCTCTATTGTTAGAGTTGAAAAAATTTTCGGTAACACCGCCTGACGCAAAATAAATTTTACCATCCTTTATCGCCATATCAGATACTGTCGGGCCGAGAGGACTATTGATATTATACAATTTACATTCGCCAGAAGCATTAATGTTCTTATAGCGGACAGAAAACCATTCGTCGGCAAGAAATAGACGATCTTCCTCATCCAGAGAGGCATCCAGCACCCTTCTAGAGCACTGTTCGTCTTGCGCTAGCTGCTCATCGTTGTCACCAAAATAAGTCACGTGGCTGCTAGGCCCAGAGCTCCCTTTGTCTCCGACAAGATAACCGCCCTTGCCTACTTGATGGATAAAGATAATGTCAAACTCGGTTTCGTAGATCGGCACAAAGGCACTGCCAGAATCTGACCTGTACAGTGTCGTAGCGTCAGCAACATAGATACTGCTCCCGCGCTGATAGACATCGGCAGGTGCGGCATCTTGTGGCAAGCCTTCTGTAAGTTTGTCCCACTCTTGGAAAAAAGCTGGTGCATTGGTCTGTGATAAATCTAGTGCATAAGCCCCTTCTTCTGTCGTTATAACCAGTGAAGTGCCATCACCCGAGACCTTATTGACCCGAGCAGATATATCTAGTGTAAAACCAAACTCCAATGTCGTCAAGTCATACTGGACCAATCCAAATCCTGTGGCCAGATACAGAAAATTATTACCATCCACATAGAGGTCATTGATGCTCTTATCTCCTTGCAAATCTGATTTGTCTCTTATATCCTTAACCGTAAATACTTCTGAGCCTCTGACGATATCGATAGCGGAGCTCGTGTAAGCAACGATCAGTTGATCTTCGCGATCATCATACAGCATCTCAGAAATACTAGCATCGGATAAGCCATCAATTTTAGAAAGAAATCGAAAAGACTGATCTTCTTGATCAATAATCACAATGGACTCATCCGTGCCATAAAAGGTCTTACCATCTCCTGTCTCCACATGTGTAATTGTCAAGTAAGGGAGATGAGAATTCCATTCTCCGATTCTAAGATCACTTTGCGCAGAGAGAAGACCTGCAACTGTTAGGAGCAATAAGGCGTAGGCGAATTTCATAATATTAGTAGTTCTTGATCGTTTCGTGCTATTTATAACGCAACGCTAGTCCCCTAAGTTGTGGTACATCACACTATCCTTGAGATAGTCATGTACTTTGTCGGGAACCAAGTATTCTATGGGCTTACCCTCTTTTATCAGCTGTCTGATGTAGGATGAAGAGATATCTAACATCGGTGCTTTGCTGATGATGACCCGAGGATGATCAGCGAGATCGGGAAGGTCATGCGTCGGTCGCTTATAGACATAGATATCGTGCCGCTCGAGTAGGAGCTCATAGTTTTTCCACTTATGAAAGGAAGCGAGATTATCTCCGCCCATAATCAACGCAAACTCCTTGCTCGGATATTTTTCCTGCAAGTAGGTCATCGTATCGATGGTGTAGGAGGGTTGTGGCAGATTAAACTCTATGTCAGAAGGCTCTATCCGTGGATTATCATCTATCGCCAAGCGCACTAGATGCAGCCTGTCGTGATTCCGAGCCAGTGATTTCTTTTGCTTAAAAGGATTGTGCGGGGTGACGACCATCCAGACCTTATCCAGATCAGAGTTGTTGGCCATATGATTGGCGATAATCATGTGTCCGATATGCACAGGATTAAAGGAACCAAAATAGAGGCCTATCTTCACTTGTATCGATTCTAGTGACTCATCATTACCGGCATCACCAGCATCATCAGATGCTCGCCTTCACCTTGCTCACTTGGTGTGAGTATACCCGCTTTATTGGGTGCTGATAACTCTAAGTTGATCTCATCATTACCTATAACACCCAGCATCTCGACAAGAAACTTTGCATTAAAACCGATACTCATCGGATCACTCTTATAGCTACAGCCGATTTGCTCCGTCGCTTCATTAGAAAAATCAAGATCTTGTGCTGAGATCGTGAGGCTATCTTCTGCTAGATTGAGGACCACTTGATTGGTTGTCTTATTGGCATAGATCACGATACGCTTTAGGGAGTTCTGGAAGTCTCCTCTATGTAGCGATAGATTCTTATCGTTATTGGCCGGTATGACGGCATTATAATCAGGATACTTAGCGTCTATCAGTCTACTGACGACCAAGGTGTCTCCACATTTGAGGAAGACATTCTTCTTATTAAATGACACCTTGACTGAGGCTTCGTCGGTATTGGCGACGGCATTCTTGAAGAGTGTGAGCCCTTTTTTAGGGATGATGATCGATTCCTTGAGTTCCGTATTGATGCCACCTATCGTATACTTAACGAGCTTGTGGGCATCTGTCGCGACGAAGATGACTTTGTTATAATCTATTTCCATCAATACACCCGTCATCGCCAACCTCAGCTCATCACTACTGGTCGCAAAGATGGTATTGTTGATGGCCTTGACTAGAGGGTCAGCACCCAGATCGACTAAACTGACATTCTCCTCAAACGGTGTCTCTGGAAAATCATCTGGACTATCGCCGGCGAGCTTATACTCTCCATAGGCAGATTTTAAGCTGATCGCATTATTAGAGGCATCTACCTTAAACTTGACAGGCTGTTCTGGTAGTGCTTTTAACGTTTCTAGAAGAATCTTAGCAGGTACTGCAACCTTACCATCCTTACTTCCAGTGACTTCTAGAGTCGAGATAATGGTGACTTCTAGATTTGTAGCCGAGATCGTCAACTCATTACCTGCTAGGTCAAAGAGAAAATCCTCTAAGATTGGAATCACAGGGTTGGAGCTAATCGCACCTCCGGCAACTTGCAGTTTTTTTAGTAGTTCACTCGACGAGACCTCGAAAATCATGGATTCAAATGGTTATGGGTTAATAATGCCCTCAGATATTTTGCCTAAGATTGCAATATATTGAAAATGGGGCAAAGATAATGATAGACAGGAAGAAGGGGCCGGAAATAAAGAGCGATTTTGACCTGGAGCTGAAAGGTGTCCAAGCCACACGACTCCCCAATGGCCTAGAGTTTCTAGAGTCCAATGCAGGTACCCAAAACATCATCAAAATAGAGCTGGTCTACAGGACTGGCCGCATCCACGAGCGCCAAAGAGCCGTCGCCAAGGCCGCCTTAAGCCTTATAAGAGAAGGTTCTACCCGACATAGTAGCGAAGAACTGGCCGAGCTCTATGACTTCTATGGCGCCGTCGTCAAGTCCGCTGCGGGTATGGAAACGAGCACCATTAGCTTGGTTGTCGTAGAACGCTATTTTGAAAAAATCTGGCCGATCTGGCTACACATGGTCTTTTATCCACAATATGATCAGGATGAAATAGACAAGTACTGTCAAGTCGTCTCAAGCAAATTTGTCAATCAACTTGCCAAAAACGATGTCCAAGGCTATCGAAAGCTGACAGAGGAAATCTTTGGTGCTGACCATCCCTATGGGTACAACACAGAAGTAGCAGACATCCAAGCCCTTACTAGGGACAATATCCTGCACTATTACAATGAAAACTTTGGTCTAGATACGGCCTTAGTCGTCTTATCTGGACGGTACAGCGCTGAGACCCGAGATAGAATCAAGGCAGATCTGGGTACCAAGCAGAGACAGCATCAATCTCCAGAACCTCAGTTTCCAGAAAAACCACTGTTCCAGAAGACCTATACCATACAAACGGATAACGACGTGCAGGTGGCCATCAAGTATGGCAGAAAACTCTTTGATCGATTGCATCCAGACTACACCAGTGTGAGTTTTCTCAATACCATCTTAGGCGGATATTTCGGTTCTAGACTGATGAAGAATATAAGGGAGGAAAAAGGTTACACCTACGGTATCTACTCGGCTGTGCACGGATGGCAGCGGGATGGATTTCTCTATATCAGTGCTGATGTCGCCAATGAGTATGTAGACGCTACCTTGTCTGAGATCCATAAAGAAATGGCCATTCTGAGGGAGGAGTTGGTGCCAACTGAGGAACTTGAGATGGTCAGAAATTACCTGCTCGGCCAGTCGCTCCACCTCCTAGACGGTCCCTTTGCAAAGGGGGAGCTCATCAAAAATCTAGCCTCTAAAAATCGAACTGTTCAAGATTTTAATAAGTCCATTCAAAAGTTTAAATCCATACAGTCTGAGGAGATCCGAGAGATGGCCCAGCGCTATCTGACAGAGGATACCTTTGTGACAGTCCTGGCCGGTTCCTTATAGGTACACTTGAGCCCTAAGATTAATATGTTGTAATTAGATACATAAGTCTATGTATATCAACAGTTTATATCCATTTTCTGTCGTATCGGATAAAGAATAATTAGACAACGATAATTAAAATTGCAAGAAGTGCCAGCACAATGCCCCTTGTGGCTCGTTACTACAGGGAATATTGGTATTATTGTACTCGCAAAAGGCGAGAATCCATCCCAAAGGACGAAGTAATTCCAACCTTAAAGGCTCTCGCAAATTATCATTCCATTTTTGACATCCTCTGATGAGGTATGTTTTTTGATATATGCTATAACTAACACCACTTTAGATAAAAAATGGGCTTATTCAGTTTTTTCAGACAGGAACTTGCTGTCGATCTCGGTACCGCCAACACTTTGATCATTCAAAATGGTGAGATTGTCATCAACGAGCCATCTATCGTCGCGATAGATCGCAAAACCAATCAGGTCCTCGCAGTAGGCACTAAGGCGATGTTGATGCATGAAAAAACTCACGCCAATCTAGAAACGATACGGCCACTCAAGGATGGTGTGATCGCCGATTTCCAAGCTGCAGAATATCTTATCCATGGCCTGATAGGGATGATAGGAGAAAAGAGAAAATTCTTTTCACACCTTAAGATGGTGGTCTGTATTCCATCGGGTATCACAGAAGTAGAGAAGAGAGCGGTATTTGACTCAGCCGACCACGTAGATTCTAAGGAGACTTATCTTATCCACGAGCCTATGGCCGCCGCACTGGGTATAGGATTAGATGTCATGGCACCTCAGGGCAATATGATTGTCGACATCGGTGGGGGTACTACAGAGATTGCCGTTATCGCCTTATCTGGAATCATAACGGATCAGTCGATAAGAGTCGCTGGAGATGAATTTACCAATGACATCGTGGATTATATGAAGCGGAAGCATAATCTCCTTATCGGAGAGCGGACCGCAGAGATGATCAAGATCAATATCGGCTCAGCACTAGAGACACTACCCAATCCACCAGAGCCTATGGGAGTCAATGGTCGTGATCTCCTCACGGGTATCCCTAAGCAAGTGATGGCAGACTATACAGAAGTAGCAGAAGCTATAGATAAGTCAGTATCCAAAATAGAAGAGGCTGTGCTCAAGGCACTTGAAGATACACCGCCAGAGCTCGCCTCTGACATCTACCAGAACGGTATCTATCTGACTGGAGGAGGTGCTTTATTGCGTGGTCTCGATGTACGATTATCTCGTAAGACCAAACTGAATGTCCACGTGGCAGAGGATCCACTCAAGGCTGTAGTAAGAGGAACGGGATTAGCTTTGTCAAATACAGAAAAATTCACGACCTTTCTGATGGATAGACAATCTCTCTGACCTTATCTTATAATACCAGATGCGGAATCTTCTTTACCTCATATTCCGATTCAGTGCCTTTCTGGCTTTTCTGGTTCTAGAACTTATATGCTTTTACCTCATTGTCAACTACAATAAGAGTCAAGGTGAAATATGGGCACATTCTAGCAATCTTTTTGTCGGTAGCATCAATGCCCGCAGTCAGAAAGTAGAAGACTTCTTTGAACTCAATCAAAAAAACGACAGCCTTCTATTGGAAAATGCCAGACTCCTAGAGACCATTCTTAATTTTAGAATGACCTCGGAGAATAATGCATTTCAGGACTTCGAAGAGACTCTACAAGATAGTACCCTAGACTATCAATTGATCCCTGCCAATGTTGTTTCTAAGACGATACACCTTCGCAATAATTACCTGACACTATCTAAGGGGAAGAAAGATGGTCTAAAAGTGGGTATGGGTGTACTTGGCAAAAACGGTGTCATCGGCATCATCAAATCGCTATCCGATAACTATGCAACAGTGCTCTTAATCCTCAATGGTCAAAGTCGTACTAGTGTCAAAATTCTGAATAAAGAATATCACGGCAATCTCGTATGGGAGTCCAGTGATCCTAGATTGATGAATCTCAAAGATGTCCCTAGGCACGCCAATATAAGTAAAGGAGATACCATTGTCACTAGTGGTTATTCTATCTCCTACCCCGCCAATGTACACCTGGGGACCATAGATGCCATCAACTATATAAAAGGAAGCAACAGTTATGATATAGATGTAAGATTGGATTATGACTTATCCAATATTTCTTATGCCTATGTGGTGGCCTTTCAGAAAAAGGAAGAAAAAGAAACAGTAGTAGAATTGCAAGATGAATAAGCAGGTCACCCGAAATATTATCAGAGCAGTTTTTATACTCGCTATTCAAGTTATTCTTCTAAAAAGAAATCTAACATTAGGAGAATTTAACTATGTCCACTTGACAGTGTATTCGGTTATCATTGCGATGTTCCCTTACAATTGGAACAGAACCCTTATTATATTCTTAGGTTTTGCTACGGGATTATTTGTTGATATTTTTTATGATTCTATAGGTGTCCACGCTGGTGCTACTACTTTTATCGCTTATGTACGCTATTATATTCTCAACTGGATGTCGCCTACAGAGGGTTACAAAAAGGACTCGCTCACGGCTTATCAGTTGGGTGTGCCTTGGTTCTTTACCTATGTGGCCATAATGATTTTTCTACATCTGATCTTTTTGTATAGCCTAGAAGCCTTTTCTTTTGTATATCTTAAGGAAATAATACTTAGGACCATATTTAGTTTTATAGCCTCCCTATTCTTGGTGATGTTCGGAAGCTTAATTTTTAATCCAAAATACTAGCGTTGTTTTCAGACTATAGACAGACATCCATTATTGTAACCTTTTTGCTTAGCGCTAGTGTGCTGGTCTATAAGTTGGTAGAGTTGCAGTTGATAGATGACAGCTATAAAAAAATTGCTGAAAGAACTGTCCTCGACAAGCAAGTACAATATCCTTCCAGAGGCAATGTCTATGATCGATATGACAACATCCTCACCTACAATAAGCCCATCTATGACCTAGAGTGTATCTATCGAAATATCGACAAGGATATGGATACAACTCTTTTCTGTCAACTCCTAGAAATAGACGAGGCGACCTTTCTCAAAAACATAGAGAAAAATTGGCGTAGCAACCGATACAACAAAGCGCTGCCCTTCACCTTTCTGTCTAAGATAAGTCCAGAAAAATATTCCAAATTCCAAGAGCAACTCTTCCGGTTTCCCGGCTTCTATCCGGTGATCAGAAATATCAGAGCCTACCCTCACGAGAATGCGGCACACGTCCTAGGCTACTTGGGGGAGGCCGATATGAATCTTATTGCCAAAAAAGGATCAGGTTATATCAGAGGTGATTACGTAGGACAGAGTGGCCTCGAGAAAGTCTACGAACAGGAACTTAAAGGAGAAAAAGGTGTCAAGTTTCTAATGCGGGATAATGTGGGTAGAGAAGTCTCCTCCTTTAACGAAGGAAAATTAGACTCTGTATCTCAGGAAGGTACAGATCTCTACTCTACACTAGATCTAGAGCTACAGGCTTACTGCGAAAAGCTAATGACCAATAAGCGAGGCAGTATAGTCGCACTAGAGCCGAGCACGGGAGAAATTCTGACGATGGTCTCCTCTCCCGGCTACAACCCCAATGTCCTTAATCTAGATGAAGACAGAGGAAAGGCCTTTAAGCAACTGATGACGGATAAGATCCAGAAGCCCTTGCTGGACAGATCAATTTCAGCTAAATATCCACCCGGATCTATCTTCAAGCCCATTCTCTCCTTGATAGCCTTCCAAGAAGGCGTATTTAGTCCATGGAGTCGCGTCTCTTGTAATGGTTATTATGAGTATCGGACCTTTAAGTTTGGCTGTCATAATCACACCAGTGCAGACAATGTGAAGCAAGCCCTGATGCACTCTTGCAACAGCTACTTCTTTGAGATGGTGCGGAAACTCATAGAAAAAGAAGGGTACAATCAACCCGATATCGGTCTCAATATTCTGCGGTCACATCTCAATGATTTTGGTCTAGGTAGAAAGTTAGGCGTCGATATTCCGAATGAAAAAGCAGGCTTTGTCCCGACTCCAGAGTTCTATGACAACCTCTATAGAAATGCTGGTGGGAAGTGGAAATCCACCTACATCATGTCTATAGGCATCGGTCAGGGAGAACTGGACCTCACGACACTACAGATGGCCAACCTTGCCGCAATCATTGCCAACAGAGGCTACTGGATCAAACCACATCTTATTAGAGGTTTTTCTCAAGACCGACAACTCTCTGATGAATTTACAGCAAAGCGGCTAGTAAGAGTAGATGCCCAACATTTTGAACCCGTTATAGAGGGTATGCGTAATACGATACTCTACGGAACTGGTTACCGTGCCAATACCGCAGGCATTACCATCTGTGGAAAAACAGGTACCTCTCAGAATCCACACGGAGATGATCATTCAGTTTTCTATGCATTTGCGCCCAAGGATAATCCCCAAATAGCACTCGCTGTATATGTTGAAAATGCAGGATTCGGTGGAGACATAGCCGCGCCTATAGCTGGCTTGGTTATAGAAAAATATATTAAAGGACAAGTCAAGCGACCACTCCTCGAAGAGCAAATGACCAACATCGATCTTATATCAAAGGATCTCCCAGAACCTACACCTGAACCAGAACCCTCAGAAGAAGAGAAAAAAGAAACCGAAATCAACGACAATACTTCGCAACCCTCCAGCGCAGAAGAAGCGTCAGAATCAGACAAAACCCCAGATCAATGATTATCTCCAGTATCGTCGCCGTGAGCAACAACTACGCTATCGGTGTAGACAATGACCTGCCTTGGCACCTCCCAGCTGATCTACAGTATTTTAAAGAAAAGACACTGGGACATTACGTATTGATGGGCAGAAAGAGTTTTGATTCCGTGGGCAGGCCTCTCCCTGGACGAACCAATATTGTAGTCACAAGAAATACAGACTTCTATCATAGCGGTATCCATATCGTACATTCGCTGAGCGATGGCCTCCTTATGGCAGCGCAGGCTGGTGTAGAGGAACTTTTTATCTTAGGTGGGAGTAATATCTATTTTCAGACTCAGAATCTGTGGGACAAACTTTATCTTACAAAAGTAGATACGCATATCAGCAATGCCACAGCTTTCTTTCCTCAAGTCGACGAGAGCAAATGGAAACTTGTCAGCGAGGAAGCACATAAGGCCGATGATAAGAATCCACACGATTATACTTTTTGTTTATACGAAAGACCTTCGTAATGAAAGAAGAACTGCTGCACCACGTATGGAAAACCAAAAGATTTGATCTAGACGATCTCAGAACGGTCGATGGAGAGACCATTTCAATAAAAAACTTTGGTCTACACAATCACAATGCTGGGCCCGACTTCTTAGACGCTAGAGTACAAATCGACACTAAGTTATGGGCCGGCCACATCGAGATACACATCAATGCCTCTGATTGGAAAAAACATCTACATCATCATGATGAAGCGTACAACAATGTCATTCTCCACGTCGTCTATAACAACGACAAACCCATAGCCAACGAAAATGGGCAGCAACTCCCGACACTAGAACTCAAAGAACGGATACCTGAAAAGTATCTCTCCGACTATAGGCGCTTAACGCAATCGCTTAACTGGGTACCTTGTGCTCAGCAGCTACCTCAACTCGATCAGAAAAAATGGCCTTTCTTTTTTGAAAGAGTCCTAGTAAGTCGCTTAATGAAAAAGAAAGAGAGAATCGATGCCTTGCTGCAGAAAACTAAAAATGACTGGGAAGAAGTCCTCTACAGATTGTTATTAAGATATATGGGTCTTAAAGTTAATGGCGCCGCCTTTGAGACACTTGCAGATCACCTACCCTATGCCCTCCTCAAAAAGCAAGTAGAAAGTGTAGAAGAAAAAGAAAGTATTCTTCTCGGTCAAGCTGGCATACTAGAAGCAAAAGATGACTATACGACGCATTTAGCTGCGCTCTATAAGCATCAGAAAAATAAATTCTCACTATTGCCGATGACAGGTGTAGAATGGAAATTTTCACGTCTCCGTCCAGCCAACTTTCCGAGTGTACGGATGGCCCAGATAGCTACGCTGTATCATGCGACGCCTAAGCTCTTCAATGCCTTTATC
Organism: uncultured Saprospiraceae bacterium; assembly: GCA_937929835.1. Lineage (GTDB taxonomy): Bacteria > Bacteroidota > Bacteroidia > Chitinophagales > Saprospiraceae > RFSX01. The sequence continues at coordinate 13,615 of CALFUU010000143.1, forward strand.
CATAGTGATTCCGTCACAGCTATAGAGAAGATACTAGACGTGACAGCTAGTCCATATTGGGATCAACACTATCTCCCTGGCAAAGAAAGTGCCGCTACGAGAAAAAAGAAAATCGGGCAAACAACCAAGCAAGTCCTTATCATCAATGCCGTCATTCCCCTCATCTTTGCCTATGGCATTACGCTACAAGACGAAGCCCTAAAAGAGAAGGCCCTAGACCTGTTCTCTGCGCTACCGCCAGAAAAAAATAACATCCTCAGTAGATGGAAAGAACACGGTGTCAAAGCCCAATCAGCTGCTCAGAGCCAAGCGCTCATTGAATTAAAAACCGATTATTGCGACAATTACAATTGTCTAAATTGCCAGATCGGACAACAGATCATCTTTAGCTGATGTTGATAGAGTGATATGAAGAAGAATCCCATAGCTTTTATCCTTTTGTACCCATTCTCGCTGATATATGGGTCTCTCATCTCCTTAAGGAATCTCTTCTACGAAGCCAAGCTCCTGCGGTCCACTAGCTTCAGCCTACCGATTATCAATGTCGGCAACCTATCTATGGGTGGAACCGGAAAGACGCCGCATATCGAGTATCTCATCAAACTCTTATCCCCTTACATCAATGTCGCCACGCTAAGTAGAGGCTACAAGCGTAAATCCAAAGGCTTCAGAATGGTCCAACTCCATGATGATGCACTTATGGCAGGAGACGAGCCGTTACAGTTCAAAAGAAAATTTCGTCAGATACCCGTAGCCGTATCAGAGAGTCGCAATATAGGCATCCCTATGGTGCTCAAGCAGCATCCCGAGACACAAGCTATCCTTCTTGATGATGCCTTCCAGCATCGCTCCGTTGTGCCTGGTCTCAACATCTTATTGACACAATACAATGAACCCTTTTTCCAAGACCATCTCCTGCCATTGGGTACGCTAAGGGAGCCCCGCAGTGCTTATGAGCGCGGAGATATTATTGTAGTCAGTAAGTGTCCTGCACTTCTTTCAGATGAGGAGAAAGAGGATTATCTCACACTACTCAAACCCACTAAAAAGCAAAAAGTCTTCTTTACAAAATACAGGTATCAAGACCCTTACTTTATGTACGACCCCAGTACTCGCATAAAGCTGGATAAGGACTCACATGTCATCCTGATCTCTGCCATTGCAAAAGTAGACTACCTACAAGAACACCTAGAGTCCGTAACCAATGTAGATAATGTTGTCAAGTTTGAAGACCACCACTATTTCTCAGATCTAGAACTGGAGCAATTCAAAAAAATCTACGACAATATTGGTGAAGAAAATGCCTTTTTCTTGACTACAGAAAAAGATGCCATGCGTCTGGACCTTCATCGCCCCTATCTTATGAAACACAAGATTCCCATATTTGTCCTACCCATAGAAGTAGAATTTCTGGAAGATGAAGCAGGATTTCAAGAGGCAGTGAAAGAGTTTTTGGTGGAGTTTAAAGTGTAGATTTTTTTAGCATATTTTTCCCATAGTTATCATTTCGACTGCAGCAAAGCGGAATAGAGAAATCCTCGATCTCGTAATGAATCCGCTATTAGAGGTCGTCAAATTTTTATTCTCTAGTTAAATGATCAAACAACAGTCCCGTGAAATTGGACTTTTGAATGACTATCAACCTAGGCGATTGTCAACCCATGCAACAAAAGAGCCTCTTCACAAGAAGAGGATACGTCAAAAGAGAAAAACACTACTTGCTTGAAAAGTACAAAGGAAACCCATAGAACCAGACCTATGTCCCAGCAGAGATACACCGCCTATTCAAATGAATACAATATGCCTTATTTTTGCTAGCGTATGAGAATTGGATTAATACTCTCTATATGCACGCTATTGAGTTGGTCGCTTACATCGCAGGATACATTGATGCAGGCTGTCGCGTATCCGCACCATAGGCAAGGTGATCTTGGCAATATATTGATCGATAGAGCTGATGTATTGCGAGACAGCACGGCAGATGTGCATACAGCAGTGCGCCGCTATACGGCAACTCATAAGGATAGCCTTGGTCAACGAAGGGGATGGCTCGGCACTTTCTACAAAGACCCCCAGCATTTGTATTCTATCAGAACTAATGATTTTAGCTTGGGTCTTAATGTGTATTTTGATTTGAGGATAGGCAGAGATCTTTCAACTGAGGAAAATATCTTTTTGAATAAGCGTGGCATTGAGCTGTTTGGGAGCTTAGATAACAAACTCTATTTTTATTCCGCTTACGAAGAGAATCAATCGAACTTTCTCGAGTACAGAATACCGCTAATTGACAACTATGGTGCCATACGTGGCAAAGGCAACTATAAGCCCTACACCAGTAGTGTATTCGATGGTGTAGAAGGTTTTGACTATGGCTTTGCAACGGCTTATCTCGGTTACAAAATATCTAAACATGCACGATTGGAGCTCGGTCACTCGAGACACTTTGTCGGCAACGGTATCCGCTCCTTGTTACTCAGCGACGAAACCAATAACTATTTCAATGTCCGATTGGAAGCGAAATTTTGGAAGATTCACTATCAAAGTATCTTTGCTGAGCTGTCTTCTATATCTGCAAGGTTTAATAGAGGCAATCAGCTTTTACCTAAAAAATATATGGTCAACCACTACCTGAGTGTTAAGCCATTTAGAAATATGGAGGTGGGTATCTTTGAAGCCATCGTCTTTTCTCGTGAAAATCAATTTGAACTACAATATCTCAATCCAGTAATTTTTTATAGAACACTGGAGCACCAGCTGGACAGTCCTGACAATGTATTGCTCGGCGTTAATGGGAAGTGGAATCTCTTAAAGCATATCTCTCTCTATGGACAGTTCTTATTGGATGAGTTTAGGTTCAATCAATTCTTTTCGGGAGAGGGATGGTGGGGTAATAAGTTTGCCCTTCAGCTAGGCCTTAAATATTATGACGTACTAGGCCTAGCCAATCTCGATATGCAAATCGAGTACAATAGAGTACGACCGTTTACCTACTCTCACTGGCAACAGTTGGAGGGGTTTGAGGAATTGTCTGTTTCTAACTACAGTCACTTTAACCAACCGCTAGCACATCCCCTAGGCGCCAACTTTACAGAGTTCATATTTCAGATCCGCTATAGACCTACACCACACCTCTCTACGGTTCTACGCTATGTGTCGGCGCATCAAGGTAGATCTTTAGAGCTGAATGCAGGAGAAGATGTTCTCCTAGACAACGGCACGAGAAGCGCAGATTTCGGTCAGACTCAGAACCAAGGCCTCCTCACCTCTATCAACATACTGCGCTTGCAGCTTTCTTACGAGCTGACTCGGAAGCTGTATTGGGATGTCGAACTGCTTATACGTAATGAAACTAATACAGAGACAGATCTTTCCTCACAGCATATTGGGACAGGGTTGCGATACAATATAAGTCAGACGACTGTAGATTACTAGAATCTTAGAAGCAGTTGTAATACAAGGTGTGGGCTATCGTCCTTTTATTCTCATATCCTCGATATATTGGTTAAAAAATAATTTCTAGGAATAGGAAAATATACATTCCATTATTTCTTTTGAGTTTAGATCCCAATTTATCTTTGTAAAACCACAAAAATTATACTTTTGAAAGTAGACTTATAAATCTTGTCTATCCTAAACAACAACTTATGCGCAACTTATTAACTCTTCTGATATTACTGACTTCTTTATCACTTGTCGGTCAAGATTACAACGACTGCAACGATGCCTTTCCTATCTGTGGAGATACTGTATTTACCTTTGAGAATATGACGACCTCTTCTGGTGAAGATGACTATCCGCTCGACAATCTATGTGTTGATATTGAAGCTGCACCTATTTGGGTAGAATGGACGATGGAAGAAGCTGGCTCTTTAACTTTTGTACTGACGCCAACTAATGAGACAGATGATCTGGACTTCATTGTATTTCAAGTCACAGGAGAATTGTGTGAAGAGATGACCCCTATAAGATGTATGGCCTCAGGTGAATCAATAGGCTCTCCTTCAGAATCCTGTATGGGCCCTACGGGACTTGCAGAAGGTGAGACCGATGCTACAGAATTTCCAGGTTGTGACGGTGGCTCCAATAATTTCCTAGCACCTATCCAGACGAATGTAGGAGATAGATATGTAATGCTTGTTAACAACTTCAGTGTATCTGGATTAGATTTTCAATTAGAATTTGATGGTGCCAAGATCGCAGATTGTGGCTCTACTTCTACCCAAGATCAGAGAACCGACAGACAATTCTTTACTGTTACCCAACAGAATTCTGAACTCATAATCAACTTTGACGATAACAGCTCACAACCAGCCCAACTTGAAATCTACAACCTCTTTGGTCAGTTAATACAGAACGATCTTAACTTAAATAACAACAAAACTATAGACGTTGCCAACATCCAAACTGGGCCATATCTCATCAGAGCAAAGAGAGGAAACGACGTAGAAACGAAGAAAATTTTTGTTGCACAATAATGCCTTGGTGGCTAGTCCAATCATCATAGCGAAATTAATCAATAACCTAGATTAACACTATCGAGGAGATACCTATATAAAGCTCACCAATAGTCATAACTGAATAAAATAACATCTAGTCTATCACACTAAGAGTACACGAATAATTTAGTGTAATATATTGCATCAAAAGCCGTAGCGTGGGTCGATCATGATTCAAATCCAACATCAATAAAGAGAATTATTGGGAGCAGATAATAACTGGAGTCGCCTACATCTCTGCCCAGTTGTACTTGCCATATACAACGAAATCAACTTTTTCTTGCATCTCATCTGGCAGTAACCTTTTACTACTTCAAGACATCAATTGGCAAGAAGATTAGTTTCTTAGAGTGTCGACCGCGACTTATTCTGTGCTAGATTCTAAAACTTCCTTCCTATATTTAGCATACAACTTTAGAACTAACTTAAAATTATGGCTACTTCACAGAACAACTTCAGCTTGTTGGTGCCCTTCTGCACCCTACTTTTTGCGACGACGCTTACTGCGCAAAATGAATGTCAAAATATCGGATTTGAATATGGAAACCTAGATGGTTTTGAGATTTTTATAGGCAGAACTCCCGACATCACCAACAATCTACCGCTAGATCCTGGCTCAGAAGACGATCAACATGTCCTGCAGCGTCGGACAGATGGCAACGACTTTCTAGCAGAAATGTACTGCATACAAAACAGAGAACTGCCTGTGGTGGGACAAGGCCTTGGCGAGTATAGTATGCGCCTAGGCAATCACGAGGGTGGCAAGCGGGTAGCACAAATTGTAAGAGAACTGACCGTAACACCAGAAAACAACTTTCTGATTCTGAGCTATGCTGTACTCCTAGAGGATCCTTCGCATACGATGATAGACCAACCTCGATTTGTATTCAAAATAAAAGATGTCGATGACAACTTACTCTCCTGCGGAACGTATGATGTCTTTTCGGGCCCCAATATAGAAGGCTTTGAAAACTGTCAAGACTGGAGAGTGCGGCCGTGGACCTCTGCTGGATTCGAACTACAATCCTTTCTTGGGCAGACTGTCAGACTAGAAATTACGGCTATAGATTGTGATCGAGGCGGTCACGGAGGGTATGCCTATGTCGACCTGACCTGCCGCCCGCTAGAGATTGTCCTGAGTAATTACTGTGAAGGAGAATCAGTAGCTTTTCTTACTGTTACAGAAGGCTTTGAACGATATCAGTGGAACACTGGACATACCACGAATCAAATTACCATCAATGACCCCGTCCCTGGAACAGAATATACTGTGCAAGTCACTTCAGCAACTGGCTGTACGATTTCACTTACAGACACCTTACCCGCTTTTGAAGAATTACCTTTGGCCTCACTAGAGCAGACAGATGATATTAGACTATGCGAGTCGTCCAACTTCCTGTACTATCCTGAGGGAGAGCATATTTCTCGTCTAGAATTGATCGGCAGTGGCTACATTTCTGATTCTATTCTTATCAACACACTATCTGATCGGACTTATACTTTTGTCGCTACAGATGACTTTGGTTGTAATTCAGATACCATGTCATTTACAGTGTTTGTAGATCAGCCACCCTTTGTCACCTCTATGGATATAGAAGACATCACGTGTGCCCGCAGTATGGGTAAGGCCACTATCTATACCGCCACTGATATCGGTAATCAATACACGATGGATGGTATAACTTTTCAAGATTCCAATGTCTTTGAAGGCTTAGAAGTGGGCAGCTATTTTGGCAACATCGTCAATTCTACAGGTTGTGTTGCAGAATTTAGTTTTGAGATAGATACGTTGTATTCAGAGCCAGTCGCTCGCATAGTTGATAACGTACAACCGCATTGTGATATGGACAACGGAATAGTAGAGATCTACGGCACAGACGGTCTGGGACCATATCTTTATTCTACAGACAATGACACTTTTACTTCCTTACGTATATATGAAGATCTACCAGAAGGCACACATCAGTTTTACATTAAAGATGCTCTAGAGTGTATCGATTCTATCAGCGTCACATTGGTGGCGACACCTTCTGTCACAGCTACTGCAATAGATCAAATGGATCAACACTGCGGACAAGCCAATGGCGAACTAAGTATCGCTGCAGAAAATGGAGTGCCCCCTTACCGCTTTACGCTTGCGACAACAACAAATGGTACTGGACAATTTCAAGATCTGGCCGCGGGAGAGCATCTTGTAATTATAGCAGATAATGATGGTTGTCTGGATACCGTAACCACAACTATAAATTCTATTCCACAACTAGAAGTAGAACTTCTCGAAGTGGTCGATGATAAATGCAGTCAGGAGATCGGCTCTTTTAGCTACAACGTTATGGGCGGCGTAGGGCCGTATGCATATATGCTCGATAATGTCTTGGTGCCTCACGCAAACCAACAAACCAATCTCACGTATGGTGCTCACGAGCTACTGGTTACAGATAGTCTTGGTTGTACATCACAGATGGCTGTCTTGGTAGAAAATACACCAAAGCCAACCCTCTTTGTAGATGAAGTGAAACCCCACTGCAATGAACCCAATGGAGAACTGCGCGCGACTTATAGCTCTGGCACTGAGCCGATGATGTATGCGCTTAATGGAAGCACAACGCAATCTGACAATCTATTTGACAACCTCGCTCCTGGCACCTACCAGCTCATGATAGAAGACGTGCATGGGTGCACAGATATACTAGATATCAATCTGACTGCCATCCCACCACCTAGCATATCAGACATCGCTACTCCAGAGATTAATGACTGCAATGACTATGAATCCCAAATTATAATGGACGGCGCCAGAGGGACTGCACCCTATCAAATTATGTACGATCAGACGATAGAAAATTTCAATCAAGAGGTGACAATTACCTTACCGCCTGGAGAGCACGACATTACACTTATAGATGCCAATGGCTGTATCGTAGAAACTTATTTTGAGCTAGAAGATGTAGAGTATTTCTATATTCCCAACGCCATTATGACTGAAGATGCCTATGGGCAAAATGATAAATTTATTATCTCCAAACATAATCGTGCGACTGCTAGACTAGAAAGTCTTGTCATCTATGATCGCTGGGGTAATCCCGTGCATCAAGTAGAAAACCAACCTTTAGATGAAAACGCCATCTATTGGGATGGCCGCTCTAACGGCGTAGATTGTCCCCCAGGCAATTATGCTTATCGCATAGAGCTTGCAGATGCGTGTGGAGAGCTAGATGTACGGCGGGGCAGTATTACCCTAATCCGTTAGCAAGCACACTAGTCCTCATATTGTTACAGAAGAGACTATATGTGCACAAGCTTATAGGTGCCTCTTGTTTTTTAGGTAATATCTTAAGAAGACATTACATTCTTGCCTCAATTCTGTTAGGTATACAGGTATTCGTTGTACCTTCTTGTTAAGTTTACAATAAACATATGCCCCGAAACAAAAAACCCTCTCCACTAGAAATCTTTATGGTTGTCTGTTGTGCCCTAGGTATTACCCTGATGGTCTTACCTAAGTTTATAGAAACCCCTATAGAGCTAGCTACGATAGGCATAGCCTTTAATGGTGTGGGCATCTTTGCTCTGCTAAAAGTGATAACTGATAAAAGTAAGGCGCCTTATGAATAAGCGAGTGTGCATTTTCTGTGGAGCCAATACAGGTAACTCTTCAGAAATTATCCAACAGGCGCTTGTGCTTTGTGACTTGCTTGTAGAGGCGGGCTACGATCTGGTATATGGCGGCGGCGAAACCGGTCTTATGGGATTATGCGCCAATCGCTTTATCGCAAGCGGAAGAGCCGTCATCGGGATAAGACCAAAAAAATTGATTGCGGATGAAAACTCACATAGCGGCCTGACAGAACTCATCGTTGTCGAGACGATGTCAGATCGCAAAAACAAAATGATAGAACTCAGCGATTTTTTTATTGCGCTTCCAGGAGGAACAGGCACCCTAGATGAAATCATAGAAACGTATACACTTCATAAGATTGGCTTTATCAATAAGCCTTCGGGTGTACTTAATACTGATGGCTACTATGATGGCCTTAAGATATTGTTAGACAAAATGGACGACAAAGGATTCCTCAAAGAGGCAGCCAAAGACCTACTGGTTATAGCAGATACACCTGATGCGTTGATGTCGGAGATGCGTTTAGACTAGAGAAGAATTTACCAATCTTACCACATAAAAAAATGGAGTCTATGCACACTTACATAGACTCCACTCAATTATATTCGTGCTAGATTATCACTTACTAAAGGTAATCGGGATTCTTGCTCTATGCTTTTCCCAAGCGACAACGAGATCGACAGCACTGCCCTTCTCTTCAAAAATGATATTGAGAATTTCTAAATCTTCTGAATCCATTTCTACCTGAGCAGTATACGTCAATACATCTTTGGACTCATCACGGTTAGCAGCACCCCACGCTGGTCTATCACTACTAAAGATAAAATCCCAAGAGGACTCATTGACCATCGCATATAGATTATAAGTACCTCTACGCAGTTTTTGTCCATTGATCATCACATCAGAGTAGAAAGTTACCTCTGTAGACTCATTGGCCCCTACTCTCCATACTTTTCCATATTCTAATAGTTCTCCGAAGACCTTTCTTCCTTTTTTCTGAGGTCGTCCATAAGTCACCTTGACTTTAGGATCAGCACCTTCGAGCTCATCAGCTTTCAGATAATTCTGGAACGCAGAGTTGCGTGGATAATGCACACGGTCCATAGGACTCTTATCCATAGGGTCCATCATCACAGGATTCATACCTATAGGAAGGCGTGCTCTGACGTTATCCCATTCCATTACTAGGTGGGCTTGCTCGTCATCGATACGCTGAAAAGTCATCGATAGATTTTCCTTTGTCTCAGGAAGTGTCTCGGTCATCACTTTGACCTTGGCGACAGTCTGCTCCATATCTCTGTTTTCTGATCCCCATATATTGTTCTGCGATGAGACATGTATCATCCAATGATCTTTTTGTGGTACAGCGGATAGCGTATATGTTCCTCTAGGGACAGTAGTACCATCCATATCGACAGCGTTATACAAGGTCAATTCTGTGGCCTCGTTGGCGCCCAATCTCCATTCTTGTCCATAAGGCACTAGTGTACCGAAGATATCTCTATCCTTTTTTGCTGGACGAGAGTAAGTGATTCTCATCTGAGGTCTCTTTGTTCTATCTTCTCCTGTCAGATAATTTCTCCAAGCGGCGTTGGCAGGATAATAAGCCATATCGAGAGGGCTTTTATCTAATTCGGCCCATTTAGAGTCTTTTTGAGCATTGGCCTGTGTTAGACTCAACAGCATTCCCAATGCTAGAGCCATAAATAAAGTAAAGTATCGCATTTTATTGCTTTGTTATTAAGTAATAGGATAGTCTGCGCTCATCTGCGCAAACAGGACCCCATTATAACTATTAGATCATATAAAGGTTGTCGTTTAGATGAGCTAGGTGCCATCTAGAAATAGTTATCCACCAAATTTTGAAGTGGTATGACACAATTGGAAGAATATCCAATCTATGGTTTCCTTGTGATGATTGCCTCAATAGCCAGATTATGCCCTCTTATCTCCTCCGCTACTATTTCAAGCAATCTTTGATCTGAAAGGGTCTCTCCATACAGCACATTGTAACTTTTCTCTTTATAGCGGCCTTTAATTACAATTTTTGTTAGCTCAAACTCAATAGAAATCCAAGACATATAATTTGTCTCTTCAAAACCTTCTCGATTAAAGCCCTCATAATAATAAGTGAACTTCAAATGATCTCCAGTAAGGGAAGTTCTGGCTTTGTCAATAATCTCCACTTTGGAATATGTAGTTCTTCGGCCATCTTTACTGAGCTCCATTTCATTATTAACATAGAACTTATCCAGCAAGCTGCCCTTCTGAATATACTTTTTTATCAGTGGTTCAACTAATGCATCAAATGACCACTGTTTAGCATCCAAACTACGTGTCGTACCTATGGGGTTACCTAAGTTCTTTAGTTTCCTTTCAAGCAGTGCAACTTCTTTATCTATGTCATCTTCTTCCTCATAACTCTCACCTCGCGCAGCCTTAATCATCAAGACCAATGAATCATTCAAATTCCTAGCGATATAGCTGAAGAACGGCTCTATATCTCCAGAATCCGCTAGCTGTAGCATAGAAAAGTATTCTTCCTTATTCTCTGTACGAATTATAACAGGAGGATAACCAAATTTCAATAAAATGAAATTCATCAGTATTCTTGTTGTCCTTCCATTACCATCATCAAATGGATGAATTCTAATAAATCGATAATGAAATTCTGCAGCTAGAATAATAGGATTTATTGATGGATCACTTTCTTTAGCCCTATACCAAGCTACCAACTCTGACATCTTTATTGGTGTTTCCTCTGGAGATGAAAACCTGAACATTTCACCTGTCTTCGTCTTTACATGGTTTGGTGTTTTTTTGTATTCACCTATATGGATTCTTTTCTTAGTAGGCTTGCCGTCCGAAGTAATAGCATCCACTTCGTACGATTCTTTGAGAATGAGTTTATGCAGTTCTCTGATAAAATTCTCGCTCAGTGACCTTTCGTCTTTTACGATATCCAATACCCACTTTATAGCTTCATCATGTCCAGCAATCTCATAGTGATCTTTAAGTGTCTTGCCCTGTGCTGTTATTCCGTGTAATATAAGTGCTTTTGTTTCTCCAAATGTCAGAGCATTTCCCTCAATATTATTTGAATGAAAATTCCAGTCTAATCTAAATTTTTGCAGCACTTGAGCCTCAGCTTCTTTGTCAAGTGGCCTCAGCAAATCCAATTCAGCCTTTAGCTTTGAAGCTTTATTTATCTCTTCCATAAATATATATTCTACCAAATACAGTTGGCTACAGGACTCTTGGTCTCTCTAATAAATTGATGTCTGATTGCAAGCACTCAACCTACTCTCCTGCCATCACCTTAGCCACCTCCTCATTGCTTAGATTTACACCGACAATGTGGCCTTGAGGATTGATAAGGTATTTGGTGGGCAGGTCAGTGACTTGATACTTGAGTGCTAGAGCATCTGTGGCCACCAACCTTGAGGTCCTCATAATATGATACGGCCATCTGAGACCATCTTTGGCAATGGCTTTTTTCCAAGTTTTATCATTTTTCTCAAGAGCGACAGAGACGATTTCTAAGCCTTGACTATTGTACCGATCATATAATGCTACGAGATTGGGATTGTCTCTCCTACAAGGGGGACACCAGGATCCCCAGAAGTCCAGTAGTACATATTTTCCTTTGAGATCAGACAGCTTAAATGTAGAGCCATCCATCAAAACGGCTTCAAAATTTGGCGCCTTTTTGCCTTGGTTAGTAGCTGGTGTACGCATCTTGAAATAGATAAGAATTGCTAATATCACTACACAAAAAATAAGAAATATTGATCGTTTCATAAGACTACGTCATAGGTGATGTATCGTTAAATATAGCAGAAAATTCTCTAGCCATATTGGGGAGAACTTTCTTGAAGGCTGCCTGATGCTTAAAGTATAAAGTAATCAACACGGGCATAGGATCAATTTCCGAAAAACCCAATGTACCTAATATCTGCTGACGATTCTGTGGAGATATCTGCTCTATTGCCGTCCATATATCATTGGGCAGGATAGGGTACGGCTCCTTAGGATGCACGGATATGAACGCCTCCGCAAATGCATGAAAGCCGACATCATAATGGTGACTTGGCTGCATCATCGCTGCTTGTACGTGCTCGAGAGATAAGATAATCACGCCATCTTCCGCATGCGTTTCCATGGTATGCAAGAACTTATTCATCGGCGTAGGGAAAGGATGCTTATAGAGGATTATCCTATCAAAATGCTTTAAAGTAAAATCTTTTCTTCCTCTAGTTAACGTTACAGGAATCTGGGATATCATACACTTGACGTCATACGGCACCTCCATATTTTCCGTCTCCATACCTTTGGCGATAAACTCTTTTCCCTCCGTAAATAAAAGTAACCGCTTGTGGAATTCATTTTTTACCTCTGGCGTCATCTGATCATAGTCAGGATTGACTTGCGACAACAAGTTTGTTATTTGCGGCTCTAGTTGGACTGGCCTTCTGCTGAGCCACCAATAGTTAATCTGCGGAGAAAAGAGATAAATCAAAATTAGCGCAACTGCAGGGACCAACCCCCAGAACAGATAATTCTCCAATGGATATTCAAAAGCCAAGTACCCTATCGCAAAAGCCATAAGGATGAAAGGAAAAGCAACAACGTTAGCGAGTTTGTGAATAGTCATCTGGGTTATCTAACGCATTTTGTAATTACAATAATATGTATTGCACTCTGTCACTAATTTCTACAGTATGCAATCAGCCTTGTTGTGCAACCTACTTGTTACAAATTAGCATATCATAAATCGAGTCACTTAGCTATGGGACCAATCGTATTCTCCGATCTTGATCAGGCAAGCTTTGAGCAAGTCGATACAATCTTGTAAGTCTTTCTTGCTTGCCATTTCTATGACCTGATGCAAATATCTACAAGGCACAGAGATACCACCCGCTATGCTACCTCCATTAGCATGTCGCTGAAGACCTGCTGTATCTGTCCCTCCCTTAGGCAAGACTTCTAGCTGATAATCTATCTTACTTTCCTTAGCGACTTCTTTCATAAATCTGACCATTCTATAATCACAGACGGTCATTCCATCGAGCACTTTTATCGCTGCACCCTTACCGAGATCCGTTATCCGCTCGTGTGGAGCAGAGCCAGGCACATCACAAGCCAAGGTGACGTCGAGATTGATAACCATATCCGGATTGATACCAGAGGCAATGGCCGTCGCACCCCTCAAGCCTATCTCTTCCTGTACCGTAAATACTGCATAGAGATCTGTAGACAGTTCTACATCCTTAAGTTCTTTAAGCGTCTGCACTAGCTGGTAGCAACAGATTCTATTGTCGAGAGATTTAGAATTGACCATATCGCCCATCTCTATAAATTCGCGCTCTCTCGTGATCGGATTACCGAGTTCTACTATCTTCTTGACTTCTTCTGCAGGTAATCCTGTGTCTATATAGTAATCTTCTATTTTAGGATTTTTGGCCCTCTCCTCAGCACTCATAATGTGGATAGGTCGAGTCCCCATTACACCTATAATATCTTTTGTGCCGTGTATAATAACCCTCTGAGCCGTCAATGTCTTAGGATCAAAACCGCCAAGGGTGTGAAACTTGATAAAGCCATCATCATCGATATGGGTCACCACAAAAGCTATTTCGTCCATATGTGCTGCCACAACCGTCTTCTTTTGAGTTGGGCTTTGCTTGACAGCGACGAGGTTGCCCATCGCATCGATATAGGTCTCATCGACATAGGGTGCAACCGCTTTTTCTAGATAAGCTCTGATTCTATATTCATGGCCTGGGGCACCGGGTACTTGGGTGATTTCTTCGAGTAATTTTATGTCTATCATCTGATATTTCAATTTGCCCAAAATTAAGCCTTTCATGCATATTTAGGCTATAGTCTACCGTGTGTACTTGGTCTTAGAACTTGGTTCATTGTTGTGTATCGGCAAGCTCAACAGCACCGAAGTCTAGAGCACCTGACGAATTCTCTAAAAAAGTAGTCTCTTACACAACTCTAGCTAGTACAACACCCTATTGTGCTAACTTTGCGGTCGATTATGAGTGTAATCAGACAATTTGCAGGACAAACAGTCATCTATGGTATCGGATCAGTACTGTCGAGGATAGTCAACTATCTTGTCATCGTCATCTTACTGACCTATCTATTAGGTGAGCAGACGGGGGAATTTGGCACCTATGCCTACTTCTATGCTTATGCGACTGTGTTGGTGACTCTATTCTCCTTTAGGCTGGACACAGCTCTTTTTCGATTTGGCAATAAGAACGAAAACCTCAGTCACGCCTTTGGCACTTCTCTGACGCTTGTACTTGGCGCGGCTATTTTGCTGGTGCTCATTGGCAGCTTCCTCGCACAGCCGATAGCCAATCTCATCGGTTTCCCAAATGAAGCACGTTATGTCCAGTGGATGGCTTATATCATCGCCTTTGATGTCGTCAATCTCTTACCCTTTGCCAAACTGCGACTGACCAACAAGGCCAAAGTATTTGCTATCTATAAGATACTCAATGTCGCCATTATGGTGACTTTGGTACTCCTATTTCTGATCCTCTTTCCCAAATTGAGAGCACTAGGATGGGATTGGTTGCCTGTACTGCCAGGCTTGATCGACTGGATGTTTATCGCCAATCTGATAGCTAGTGCGGCTTTATTCTTCTTGCTCTTGCCCCAACTCAAAAACTACACTCCGCAAGTTGATCGTGCACTGGCGATCAAGATGCTGCGCTATGCCTTCCCGCTCGTCATCGTTGGGATGGCCAATGGGTTTATTCAGTTTTTTGGCGTACCACTACAGAAGATGTTTCTCGGAGAAGATGTGTATAACAATCTGGAAAATGCGGGGATCTATGACTTTACACGGCGGGTAGCCGGCTTATTTGTTTTATTTACAACCGCCTTCAATTATGCGGCAGAACCCTTCTTCTTCAACAACTCTAGCAAAGAGGATCGTAAAGAGTTGTACGGAACCATCTGCCGGCTTTTTGTCCTTGTCAGTGGTATTGTCATTTTAGGTCTTTATCTAGGTCTAGACTTGATCAAATACTTAGCGGACAGCAATTATTGGGGCAGCCTTCATCTATTGCCCATTCTCTTGATGGCCTACCTCTTTCTAGGGATTTATTATAATGTATCGATCTGGTACAAGCTAGCAGATAAGACGAGTTATGGAGCGATGATCTCTATCATCGGTGTCATCATCACCTTATTTGTGAGCATAGTATTCTTGCCGCGAATAGGGTTTGCGGCCTCTGCGTGGGCAGCGCTACTGACCTACCTTGTGATGCTCATCATCGGGTATGTCACAGGACAAAAAAATTATCCTATTGCTTATCCAGTGGCGTCTATTGTAAAGGATGTGCTGGTGATTAGTTTGATTCTTTTAGTAGCGCATTGGGTAAGAGGGGAAGCCAGTGTCGTCGCCAAGTACACGACAAATTGTGTTCTGCTGATTGGATATCTCACCTATACGTGGACAACAGAGAAAGATGAATGGAAGAGGATGTTGAGGAGAGGCTGATTGGGGTTTTGTGAAAATTAGCTTTTGTTGATGCAAATTTGCCCGCCCTCCTGAAACTGATGTTTCGGTTCACTTAGTTGCCCATCCAATAATGTCGAGTCGAAGCCGATGCTGATGCATCGGTTCACTCTCTTCAAAGGTCGATTTACGACCTTTGATGCAGCAGAGCTGTACCGTTCGTTCACCTTTGAAGCAGCGGAGCTGCACCGTTACTATTTTTGGCGAAGGTAAGTGTGAGAAGAGCCGATTGCCCGCCCACCCGAAACTGATGTTTCGGTTCACTTACTCTTGCACATTCAATTGAAATTTTGCCTATGCCGAAACTGATGTTTCGGTTCACTCTCTTCAATGGTCCGTTTAGGACCATTGATGCAGCGGAGCTGCACCGTTCGTTCATTACATGAAATAGGTCATCAAATGATCTTTGATGGCCACACGATTCATAATCCCATAGACGAGAAGGGCTATGGCTCCGACGACAAAAAAAGTCTTGAATCTCTTCCAAGCAAGACGGTTCTTTTCACGCATCGTCTTGTACCTGTGTCTGCTTGTATAGGACAAATTATTTCTTTTTGGTAAGCTGAGCGATTCTCCTTTTAGAGATCCATCGGATACTCAGCTCTTGATAAATTATCGAGAAGAGGGCAAAGCCAAAAATAATATTACGACACCACTCAAAGCCCGAAACCAAGTGCTCGAAGAAAGGATGAATGATCAGCAGTTGCACGCCAATCATCACACCAGTTATCATCAACAGAATGATCGTCAGTGATCTAAACTTCTGACCTTCGTAACGCAGCTGGCTCACCTTATTTTGGTGAAAAACTTGCTGATAGGTCTTGTTGGTCTTATCTATTTTAATTAGCTCAGAAAAGATATGATCTGCCGCATAGAAGTCTACAACATTATGCAGCGCACAACCCTTGCGAAATAACAACTCCTGATAGATATCATCTCCATCTATACTGAAGACACTGTCTTCTATCGTGATCTCTAGGAGCTTATCGACGTACTTGAGGTATTGGTAATATTCTCCCACCTCAAATAAGGCCACAGTATACTCTATACTGATCTCCAGACGCATCTCATAAGGAAGCTGATTGATATCAGACCTATTGTGCTCAAAGAAGCGAATCCGCTCTTGATAGTCCTTGGGCTCTATGCACCTATAGTCTTGATAGACTAACTCAGATATTTCGTTTGTAAACTTCACTTTATTAAGGCTGCAAGGATCTTAATCCTTTGGATAACAAATATATACCAATGAGACTTTGCAAACAGTAACATTGCTGCACGTATATGGTTAAAAAATTGACAAATATAAACTCGGGTCATATGAGGTCTACCAACAACCTTTGCTCCCCTAAGGTGTTAAGACGATATAATCAACAATTTTAGCGCATATGCAAGGACTTCTAGTAGTCGGTGGTAGTAGAGGAATAGGAAAAGCTATAATACAAAAGAGCCTGAACACCAGAGCAATACACAATCTGAGTCGTAATCCAGTGGATATAGAAGGTGTGCAGCACCATAGTCTAGACGTACTGCAAGATGCGCTTCCAAGTGTAGAGGACATCAATAGTCTGGTCTATTGCCCTGGTAGCATCAATCTCAAGCCGATCTCCTCACTCAAGGTAGAAGACTTCCGACAGGACCTAGAAATCAACCTTATAGGGGCTGTAAAAGCCATCAAGCATTACCACAAAGGTCTTAAGAAAGCCGAAAATGCGTCCATCGTCCTATTTAGTACGGTTGCCGTCGCACAAGGAATGCCTTTTCACGCCTCAGTAGCGGCTGCCAAAGCAGCTATAGAAGGCCTCACTAAGTCCCTAGCAGCAGAGTTTGCACCCAAAATCAGAGTCAACTGTATCGCGCCCACGATCACCAACACACCCCTAGCTGCAGGCATCCTCAGAAGCGAAGAAGCTATAGAAAAAGTCAAACTCAGACACCCAACCAAAGACATCCTCTCAGCAGAAGAAGTCGCAGCGCTGGCCTGTTACCTGATGAGCCCAGAAGCCAAAGGTATCACTGGACAGATCTTTCACATAGACGGCGGACTTTCCACTTTGAAGATATAATCACATAATAGCTCACCACTTACAAACTACTTACCTATGTTCTGGAAAAAAGACCCAATTAAGAAATTGCAAAAGCAATACGAAGAGCTCAATAAAGAAGCCTTCCGCCTCTCTAAAATAGACCGTACCAAGTCTGATCAAAAGTATGCCGAAGCAGAAAAAGTCGCTCAAGAAATAGAAGCACTGAAAAAGTAGCCTCTCATAAAATCAAGTCTGCCCACCCACAATCCTACTTTTTTTCTTCTTCATAAAAAGGTGGTATAGATAACTATTGCTTATCTTTTCACAACTAACCAATGTGAATTATGAAGAAGCCCCTCATTATGCTCGTCTGTATTGTTTCCTTTCTCGCTACACAAGCGCAGAAGAGGAGTATGCCTATAGA
The DNA here is from genome assembly GCA_937929835.1 of uncultured Saprospiraceae bacterium. Classification (GTDB taxonomy): domain Bacteria; phylum Bacteroidota; class Bacteroidia; order Chitinophagales; family Saprospiraceae; genus RFSX01. The sequence goes on from CALFUU010000143.1 coordinate 31,721, forward strand.
CACTACTGTCATTACTGAGCACACCACGACGATCAATGGCCAATCCGTATCTTATACTGCTGAAACAGGTACACAACCACTCTGGGATGAGATGGGTGAGCCTATCGCTACGCTTTTCTATACCTACTACAAAAGGAACAAGGTCAACAAGAGCGAAGAGAGACCTCTTGTCATATCATTTAATGGAGGCCCAGGATCAGCTTCAGTGTGGATGCACGTTGCCTATACAGGTCCCAAGGTGCTTAAAATAGACGAAGAGGGGCATCCCATACAACCCTATGGTATCAAAGAGAATCCGCACTCAATCCTAGACGTCGCAGATATTGTGTTTGTCAATCCTGCCAACACAGGCTATTCCAGGACCATCCCTGAAAGTGGAAAGGAAGTCAATCGAGATAAATTCTTCGGTATCAATGCTGATATAAAATATCTGGCAGAATGGCTGACCACTTTTGTTTCGAGACACAACCGCTGGTTATCACCCAAGTATCTTATCGGAGAAAGCTATGGTGGCACAAGGGTGTCGGGTCTGGCTCTAGAGTTGCAAGACAGGCAATGGATGTACCTCAACGGTGTCATCCTTGTCTCACCTGCAGACTATAAATCATACGGTGCTGACAATGCGCTTTCTTCTGGGCTCAACCTACCCTACTTTGCTGCTGCGGCTTGGTATCATAAGATGCTGCCTAAAGAACTACAGCAAAAAGATCTACTAGAGGTGCTGCCAGAAGTGGAAGCTTATGCTATCAATAAAGTCATTCCTGGACTGGCCAAAGGTGGATTCATATCTGAAAAAGAAAAGCAAGCCATAGCAGAAAAAATGGCTTACTATTCTGGCCTCTCCACTACCTCCATATTGCAACACAATCTCGATGTACCGACTAGTTTTTTCTGGAAAGAATTACTGAGAGAAAGCAAAGGAATGACTATCGGTCGACTTGACTCTCGCTATCTCGGACTCGATAAGATGGATGCAGGTAGTCGTCCCGATGCCAATGCAGAACTCAAGTCTTGGCTGCACTCGTTTACACCAGCCATCAATTATTACATCAGAGAGGAGCTCAACTTCAAGACGGATCTAAAGTATAATATGTTCGGTCCAGTACGTCCTTGGGATCGACGGAACGATAATACAAGAGACAATCTAAGACAAGCAATGGCCAACAATCCTTATCTCAATGTTCTATTCCAATCGGGCTACTATGATGGTGCCACTACTTACTTCAATGCCAAGTATACAATGTGGCAGATAGACCCGAGCGGGAAGATGAAAGACAGGTTTAGCTTTAAGGGGTACAGAAGCGGCCACATGATGTATCTACGGAAAGAAGATCTTGCAGCGGCCAACGATGACTTACGTGACTTCATTAAGCAGAGCTATACAGAAGGCAAGTCAGCGAAATATTAAATCTAACCTACTGCTCAGGCATCCTTAAAAGAAAGGTGATTTTGGCTTAATCCTTGCACTTAGTTGGGTAGCCTAACCGTGTTACCTATGCTATTCAAAACTTTGTTTAAGTCAGCTCCTTCTGGTGATACGTCCACGCCTACTAAGAAAAAAAGTATACGACTCACGCATAATGTCTACGTCGTAGAACTATCTAGTCGCGTCTGGAGCGATAGCAAAAAATTTAGGGAAGCCAACCGGCACTATACAGGAACGATGGGTTGTCTCTATGTCGGAATGACCGCACACTCGCCCAATGAGCGCTTCAAAAAACATCTTACAGGTCATAGAAACAAAAAGGGCTATAAAGTCTCTTCAAAATTTGTCGAGAAATACGGCATCTACCTCCGCCCTACCCTCTACAACAAATTCAACCCGCTAACACGTGAAGATGCAGCTGTCCTGGAACGCCAATTGGCTGAGAGCTTAAAGAAGCGTGGGTATGCGGTGTGGTGGAATTGAGGTTCCGTTAAAGTACACACACTGAAATTTCTTTCAGACAGCTCCAATCTTAGTTACAATTCGATACTAAAAATCTGCAGTGGCTGATTACTCCATGCGTATAGAGAATACTAGGATGCAATTCCATCGTGAGCATTCTTGACAAATACGTGCAAAAGCTCTATACTTGTACGTACAACAATTCTTATGGATAGTAAACTAACACTTAAATTAAACTCAGACATTATTCAAGAAGCAAAAAAATATGCAAAAGAATCTAATACAAGTCTGTCAAAATTAATGGTTCTAGGCCGAATCTAGTGGGTCTCTTATATTTGATGTATGAAAAACAAAGAACTATTTGCGCTTGGATTAGGCTTAGAAGATCCTTGGCGGATTCGATCCCTTGAGTTAGAAGGTGCAGAAGACAACAGCAA
>CALFUU010000144.1 GCA_937929835.1 uncultured Saprospiraceae bacterium
AGATTGGCTTTAGACGAATCCGCCACAAATCACCGATCTCTAATCCGCTATACCGAATTAGAACAGACTAATTTACAGCCGTGTATTGGGTGACTATGGAGAAAAAGATTCCTTAGCCAACAGCTCTACTCTGAGCTCAAAGTATCAAAATATAACAATGAATAATGAGACAATAATTAGTATAAGTCATTATAACAATACCAATCATCGATAGCGTTCTCGCTTTGACCTTAAGAAAAGAAACACCAGAATAACACAAACCTAATGGTCAGCCGAGTGTTGGCACGTAAAAGTGGAGTGTAGGCAATCGCTAAAGTATACCTAACTTATGTCCTTAGCGACAAGAGCGTAGATAAGTCAGAATAGTAGTCGAGGTCTCAGTAGATTTAAAACACATAAACCTAACTATGAAGCAACTTCTACTAACCGTCTTGTTATCTGCTCTATATTTTCTACTCAGCGCCCAGCCTTGCGGTAGCACTCTTCTAAGCGAAAGTGTTACCATTAACAATTTTGTCACAAAACATAAAATGTACAGGGTCGGCAGTCTAGAAAGCACAGAAGACGATATGGTATATCGACATCCCAATGGACTAGACAGCATAAGGTATCATGACTGGAAGGGCCTATGGGCAGGAGGGATAGACAGCTCTGGTGTTATACACGTAGCTGCTTCGACATACAGTACTGGAGGCGTTGACTATCTTGCAGGACCTCTTCCGCAATCTGGGTACTCCCTAGATCCGTCTTGCGATTATTATACACGCATATGGAAGGTGACTGCAGACCAACTCGCAAAGCTCAAGAGCGACTTTGAAAATGGCCAACTGGGCACCCATAACATCCCTAAAGATATCCTAGAGTGGCCTACCGAAAATAATCCTTGGATGGGCGAATTTGCCCCAGATTATGAAATGGCACCTTATCTTGACAGGAACAATGACAACATCTACAATCCCCTTGATGGAGATTATCCTATCGCTTTGGTTGAGAACCCTGAGTTTGTTCCTTATGAGATGCTATTCACCGTATTCAATGATAAATCATCGGCAATTCATGGAGAGACTGGTGGTAATGCAATAGGACTTGAAGTCCATCAGCTCGATTATGTGACACGTTGTGATCCTTTTTCAGTATTGGACAATTCCACATTTACTAGGCTCAAATACATCTATCGGGGAGACCAAGAGCTCAAGGGTTTTAGAATAGGTATTTGGCAAGATGCCTCAATCAATGGATTTAATATGGGCTCAGGTTACCATCAAGAACTGGCTGCAAACTATACCTATCAACTAGGGAGAGTATTTGCCCCTTCCCCGGAACCTGACTACAAGAATATTCAAAGTCTTATGTATTTGAGTCATACACCTCAATCCAGTTTAATTTATTTCAATGCTAGTGCTGGCGACTCAGGATGCGATGCTTGCCATGAGCCCGCTATACCAGAAGACTTCTATAATTATCTCAATGGTATATGGAAAGATGGTACACCACTTGTAACAGGAGGCATAGGTCACACTATCGCAGGTGGTGGCCAAGACACCACACTTTTCTCTTTTCCAGACTTACCTAATGATCCTAACGGTTGGTCTATGCTCACCTCTGTAGTTGGTAGCCTTGACGGAAGATCTGTCACCTCCCTTGTACACACGGACTTACAACCAGGAGACCAAGGCATTATAGATTATGTAGATCATATGTACTACGACACCAATAGTCTCAACTTAGAAATTTTTGAACGGTGGCCAGCACTGATGGAGGAACTGAGAGCAGAATTTGAAAGCATAAAAAATGGACAAATAGATTGTGTAACAACTAGCATAGATGATGTAGTCACTGTGTCACCTACTCTATTTCCCAATCCCGCCATAGACAGGCTTACCATAAACTTAGATGATGCCAAATTCTCAGAATTAGAAATCCACGACCTGCAAGGCAGACGAATGATGCACAAACAAATTTCTCATGCAAATCAAGCTCATCTCGACATAGAACACCTTGATTCGGGATTTTATTCCTTAAGAATTATTGATGAAAACAATCAATTACATAGAGTCACTTTTATAAAACACTAAAAAAGGAATGAAACAACTTCTACTAACCGTCTTATTATCTACTCTATATTTTCTACTCAGCGCCCAGCCTTGCGGTAGCACGGTTCTAAGCTAAAGTGTTCCCGATTTTAGTATCTTTGAGATATGGCAGTTAGTAACCTACTAGACACAAGTACTGTAAGTTTAAGTGATGTGATAGGAAACGGGAAAACTTATGAAGTTCCACCGTATCAGAGGGATTATTCCTGGAATAAAGATCAATGGGAAGATCTATGGAATGATATAATGAATGTATACCAATCTAACAATGTTCATTATATGGGATCTATAGTGCTGCAAGATCTTGGAGACAAAAAATATCATGTAATTGATGGCCAACAAAGGTTTTCTACATTGACACTCATAGTTCTAGCTACAATTAATAAACTAAAGGAATTAGTCAATAGCGGTATCGATGAAGAGCAGAACAACGAAAGAATAAGTCTATTGCAAAAGAAGTTTATAGGTGATAAAGACCCAGGCTCACTATCCTATTCTTCAAAACTAAAGCTAAATGAAAACAATGATAGCTTTTTTCAAACTAATTTATTGGTGTTACGAGAACCTACCAATATTCGAACCTTAATAGATTCTGACAAATTAATATGGAAGGCTTACAATTTCTTTATAGAAAAAATTACAGAACTATTTAAGAAAGAACAAAATGGAGAAGTCATAACAAATTTCTTGAATAAAATAATTGCCGAAAAATTAATGTTTATTCAAATTATTGTTGAAGATGAAGTTAGTGCATATACAGTTTTCGAAACCCTGAATTCAAGAGGTGTAGGGTTAACAGTTACAGATCTCTTGAAGAACTATTTATTTTCGATTTCTTCAAAAGTTGACCTTCCACACGTTAAACAAAAGTGGAAGTCAATTGTAGAAACAATTGGATTAGACATTTTTCCAACTTTTCTGAGACATTTTTGGATATCAAAAAGAAAACTAATTAGACAAGAATATCTTTTTAGAGCACTAAGAGAATCTATTTCTACTTCACCTGAAGTGATCGAACTTTTAGAAGCTCTTGACAATAATGCAAAACTTTATAATGCATTATCCAATCCTACAGACTCCTTTTGGAAAGGGCATAAGGAAATAAAAAAGCGTATCAAGGAATTAACCCTATTTAAAGAAAAGCAAGCATATCCAATACTTATTTCCGCATACAATAATTTATCAGAGGACAAATTTGCGGTTATCTTGAAATTTGTCAGCGTAATTACGTTCAGATATACAGTTATATCCAAACTACATACAAATGTCAAAGAAGACATATACAATAAGGCAGCAATTGCAATAAGTGAAGATCCAAATATTAGCAACATTGCAATCGCGCAATTATTAAGCACTTTATATCCTAACGATAAGGAGTTTAAAAACAGCTTTGCAACAAAATCTATTTCTACCAAAAGAGGAACAAAATTGGTCAGGTACATTCTTTTTAGTATAGAAAATCAACTAAATAATGTCGATTACGATTTTGAAGAGAATCCAGGAACTATAGAACATATATTACCTGAGAATGGAAATGAACATTACTTAAATGACTTTCCCCAAGCAATACATGAATCTGTTGTTTACAGGCTAGGGAATTATACGCTTTTGGAAGAGGCTAAAAATAGAGAATGCAGTAATCTTCCCTTCGTAGATAAAAAACAAATATTTCATACTAGCCAATATGAAATAACAAAGGGTATTTCGAATCCAAATTGGACACCAAACTCTATTGATAATAGACAGGAATGGTTAGGAAATCAAGCCAGTGCCGTTTGGAGAATTTCTCAATTAGATTAATAAGATCCAGCTCTACCAATAAGTGATAAGTACGACAGCATATCTCTCTTACGACGAGAGATGCCACAGATTATCACAGCGTGGTACAACTAATAACAAACAAGTTAAATTAAAGAATCCAGGGACCAATATTATCCAACTCTATACCCAAGAGAGTCGGACGCAGTTATACTATTGTCCATCTGAAGAATTCTAGATAACACGTAAGGAAGGAAGACCACCGCCAACCATCACCACATCTCAACTATAAGACCTTCTGGAACGGACTGATCTTCGTCGGCCTTATCTCTTGATACGATGAGGATTTCAGAGGAATTGATAACAATTATCGCTATATCTGTAGGCGTAATGGATGGTATTAATACTTTTGCACCGAAATTCATCACCTATGAGCCTACAGGCAGAGATAGAAAAAAGAAAGACTTTCGGGATTATCTCACACCCAGATGCTGGTAAGACAACACTTACAGAGAAACTCCTCCTCTTTGGTGGCGCCATACAGGTGGCTGGTGCGGTCAAATCCAACAAGATTAAGAAAAGTGCTACCTCCGATTTTATGGAGATAGAGCGACAGAGAGGAATATCTGTGGCGACCTCCGTGATGGCCTTTGAGTATAGACAGAAAAAAATCAACATTCTAGATACGCCTGGTCACAAAGACTTTGCTGAAGATACTTATAGAACATTAACGGCTGTAGACAGTGCTATCGTAGTTATAGATGTGGCCAAAGGTGTAGAGGCACAAACAGAAAAACTAGTCGGAGTCTGTAGAACAAGGAGCACGCCGATGATAGTCTTTATCAATAAGATGGATAGAGAGGGTCTGGATGGCTTTGATCTACTGGATGAAATCGAGACCAAGCTGGGGATGAAAGCCTGCCCGCTGACTTGGCCTATAGGAATGGGACAAAGATTTCAAGGTGTCTATAACATCTATAAAGGCAACATCAGATTGTTCTCAGCCCACGGCAAGCAGACCTTAGATGATACGATAGAAATCACTGATCTCTCTGATCCTAGTCTAGACGAATTGATAGGCGAGGCCGCAGCCAAGGAGCTCAGAGAGGAAATAGAAACCATACAGGAAATATATCCTCCCTTTGACCAAGAAGCTTACGAACTGGGAATGCTTAATCCTGTTTTCTTTGGTTCGGCGATCAACAACTTTGGCGTCAAGGAAATGTTGGATTGCTTTGTAGACATCGCACCAGCACCTCTCGCTCGCCATACAGAAGAACGAGAAATAGAACCCGACGAAAATAAGTTTACGGCCTTTGTCTTTAAGATTCACGCCAATATGGATCCCAATCACAGAAGCCGAATAGCCTTCCTCCGTATCTGCTCTGGTATCTTTATGAGAAACACCAACTATTATCACGTACGGAACCAAAAGAAAATGAAATTTTCTAGTCCGACGATGTTTATGGCTTCCAAAAAAGACATTGTCGAGACGGCCTACCCCGGTGACATTATCGGCCTCACTGATTCTGGCAATTTCAAGATTGGAGATGCCCTGACAGAAGGAGAAACTCTACACTTCAAAGGTATACCTGCATTCTCCCCTGAGCAATTCCGATATATCAACAATGCCGACCCTATGAAGTCTAAGCAACTCTACAAAGGCATCGACCAGCTTATGGACGAAGGCGTCGCACAGGTATTTACCAAGCTCGATACCAATAGAAAAATCATCGGTACCGTGGGGGCACTACAATTTGATGTCATCCAGTACAGACTAGAGCACGAGTACGGTGCCAAGTGCACTTATGAGCCTGTCCCTATGCACAAGGCTTGTTGGGTCAGTGCTGACGACCCCTCTGCTCTTACAGAACTGAAAAGCAGAAGAAAGAAAAACCTAGCCGTCGACAAAGATGATAAGCTCGTCTACCTGGCAGAATCTGCCTGGACACTTAAGATGGCCGAGGACAATCATCCTGATGTGAAGTTTCACACCAGCAGTGAGTTTTAGAAGTAGAAAAAGTTGGTGCAAGCTTACTAGCCTAACTTGAATATGAGACCTATAAGCAACAGAATAAAAAGCAGTAACGTCACCAAGCTCCACACATAAGCCCTCCTCTTGGTCAGTCCAAAAAAAACTGAAAAGGCTTGCATATCTTTTGTAAACTCTATCGTCGCATCTTCTACTATTTTATATATGATATAACCTAATATAAGTGTTCCTGTAGCGACTCCAAACCAACTCATCTGCCCTAGGTCCGTCCACATAGAATAGAAAATAAAACCGAATAGCAGAACTCCGAGGATATGTAAAAGATACCGACTGCTGATACGCAAACACTCCACGCCAAGGCTAGATAATTTATTATACCCCTCTTTAGCTTGTTTATACTGAGCGCCTCTCTCTTTCTGAGCAATATTGCGTCGCGTGCGCAAGCTCACCTTGGGTGGCACCATAGTCGTGAAGCTCCCAGACACATAGGACTCAGAACTAAAACTCTCTCTAGATTCTCTTTGCTGCTTCATCGCTTGCCAGCGCATAAGATCATAGCGGGCTCTACCCTTCCTGTCACTGAGCACATTATACGCTTCCGTTATTTCTATAAACTTGGCGGGGGCATCTGCATCGCTGTTTTTGTCTGGATGAAACTTAGTGGCGAGCTTGCGATAACTTTTTTTGATATCGGCTTTTGTTGCCTTTGTGTCTAGTCCTAGTAATGCGTAGTAATCCTTCATCGTGTGTATGGTACAAAGTTACAATATGAATCGTGTCTCTATTTTTCCGCTACTACTATTTTTTGTAAAATGCAGTATGCTTTACGAAACGGAGAGACTTATACTCAGACCTACAACTACTGAAGATGCAGACTATGTATTGGCCGTAATGAATACACCTAAGTGGCTCCAGTATATCGGCGACAGAAAAGTCTATAGTCGTGAAGCAGCAGAGCAATACATCAAGGACAAAATGTTGCCTCAGTACCATAGACTAGGTTACAGCAATAATACAGTTATTCGAAAATCTGATGGCGTCAAGATGGGCAGTTGTGGACTCTATGACCGCGAAGGCCTCGAAGGTGTTGATATTGGTTTTGCTTTTCTTCCAGAATATGAAGGGTACGGCTACGCCTTGGAAGCGGCCCAAAAAATAATTGCCCTAGCAACGACGGAATGGAACATTCCAAAAATATCTGCTATTACAACAAAAGACAACCTCTCCTCCCAAAGACTCTTAGAAAAGCTAGGGCTACAATCTCAAGGGATAACACAACTGCCTGGAGATGCTGAGGAGCTGCTCTTATATGATCTGCATCTCAACCCCTAAGAAATGAAGTTGACAGAATAGAGATACTGCTCCATGGACAGTCTTATCATAGCGCCATAAGGCTGTAGCCAAGTTACCCATAGCTCAGATGCTGAAAACCAAGGCATTGATCTATAGGATGGTGTGGATAGTGTATGAAATACAACCTTGCAGAAAAGACCTACTTGCCGACATACTGATGGGTGGTGTATGTATAATACCCAGCGCATGCCGTTCTTAAAGTGTTGAATTTTCTTACCTTGTCAGAGTTCCTTACTTGAATACTATGAAAAAAATCCCTTTACACTGGAAAATCCTTGGTGGTATGGTGCTAGGCCTTATCATTGGACTTATTGCCTCGCAGTCAGGGGCAGGCGTAGGCTTTGTCAAAGATTGGATCAAGCCCTTTGGTACTATCTTTATCAATCTCCTCAAGCTCATTGCCATTCCACTTATCATAGCTTCCCTTATCAAAGGTATAGCAGATCTCAAGGATATCTCCAAGTTTTCGAGTCTTGGTATCAGAACGATAGCCATATATATGGTCACGACATTGATCGCCTTATCTATAGGGCTGGCCGTCGTCTATATGATCAATCCCGGCAACAGCATCTCTGCTGAGACCCTCGCAGAACTCGTCTCTGCCAACAACGATAAAGCCAATTCTACGATAGCCTCTGCTGCCAACCAGCAAAGTCGCTCACCTCTAAGCTTTATCGTCAATATGGTGCCAAGCAACATCTTTGAGGCTGCGGGTAATAATAGAAATATGCTACAAGTGATCTTCTTTGTGATTTTCTTTGGCATTAGTCTCTTACTTATACCAGCGGAAAAAGCACGACCACTCAAAGACTTCTTTGATAGTCTCAATGATGTCATCCTCAAGATGGTTGATATTATTATGCTGTATGCGCCTGTAGGTGTGCTGGCATTGATGGCTGCCCTCGTTGTCGAAACCACCAATCCTGACTTATTTATAGCCTTAGCAAAGTATGCGGTGGCCGTTGTCCTAGGTCTTCTATTGATGATGGCTTTCTATGTACTTGTCATATCCGTCTATGTGGGTAAGTCGCCGATGACCTTCTTTAAGGGGATAGGTCCCGCTCAGCTTGTTGCTTTTTCTACGAGTTCTAGTGCGGCCACCTTGCCAGTCACGATGGAGCGAGTCGAGGAGCACCTGGGTGTAGAAAAAGAAGTCGTCAGTTTTGTTTGTCCAGTCGGTGCGACGATCAATATGGATGGTACCTCACTCTATCAAGCTGTAGCGACAGTCTTTATTTGTCAAGCATTCAATTTTGAACTGACTTGGGGTGCACTGCTCACAATTCTGTTTACCGCTTTGCTGGCTTCTGTAGGAGCGGCTGCTGTACCCGGAGCAGGTGTAGTGATGCTGATCATTGTACTGGAATCGGTCAACTTTCCTTCGGAATATTTGGCGCTAGGTATCGCTATGATCTTGGCCGTAGACAGACCTCTAGATATGATCAGGACCACCGTCAATATAACTGGAGATGCATCGGTCTCTATGATTGTTGCCAAGCAACTCGGTAAGCTAAAAGATCCGAATCCAAAAAACTGGGACGACAACAAAGAGCATTTTTAAAACAGCCCCCTTAATTATAAAGTTGAATTTATCTCAAGCCCTAATCGATCGCTCAGGCGAAAAATGTGAATTATGTTCTAGCTCAGAAACTCTCGAAGAGCATCTTGTCGCACCAAAAACTGAGCAAGCAGAAATTGCAATCTGCAATAAATGTCTTACTGAAATAACTCAAGATACTGCACTCGATACGGATCATTGGCGCTGCCTCAATGAAGCGATGTGGAGCGAAGTGCCCGCCGTAAAAGTGGTCGCTTATAGATTGCTCAGCAGATTGTCCCATCAAGACTGGGCAATGAATCTCAAGAATATGATGTATCTCGAAGAAGAATTGCAGGAGTGGGCAGAAAATACAGGCAACTCAAAAGTCATCCACAAAGATGCCAATGGACACATACTCTCTGCTGGCGACTCTGTCGTGTTGATAAAAGACCTCAATGTCAAGGGCGCCAACTTTACTGCTAAGCGCGGTACTGCCGTACGCCGCATACGCCTAGTCCCAGACAACGCCAATCATATAGAAGGCAAAATAGAGGGTCAGCAAATTGTAATCCTGACACAGTATATCAAAAAGTCTTAGACGAGATATGTGGACTTACGCTATGGTACATAAGAACCACTATATACTCATAAGCTTGGCTTCCCCAGATAGCCTTACTTTGCACTAAATCCGACCTGCACGCAGCGTGATTGAGTGTAGCTTCGCCTGGGGAGACTAGCTCACCGTTGTAGCTTATATTATGCCTCAATCCAAAAGCTAGAATGGCTGTCTATACACTATGCCTCTAAGTACTCCTGAGCGGCCTTAGCTATAGTCAGCACTGCATCTGTTGTAAGGTAGTATGCACTACACTCCTTAAGGATATCGAGTGCAAGTACTTTTCTTCTCGCAAAGTCTCTTATTTTTAGGTCATACAATACTGTTATGGCAAAAATTAAGATAGTTCTCGCATTAGTAATTTGTCTATGCATAAGCTTATCACTATCAGCACAAAATGGGTATCATTTTGGGACCAAAGGTGGGTTGACTATCGGCAGTCAGAACTGGAATGGTGGAGAGCGGAGCCCATTATTTTCATATCATATTGCTGGCTTTGTAGAGACTCTAGATCCTAATCTACGCGGCTCTTTGTTTGCACAACTAGGCTTACACAATAGAGGGAGTAGTCTAGGCTTTAGAGGGCTTAATTTTGGCAACAACAACAGAAGTTCTTATCGCTTCCGCAATATCTCCTTTCAGGTCGGTGCAAAGAAAGTATTGGAGACCGCAGTGATCGGTGCTAGACCTTATTACTTTGTTACGATAAGAGGGGAATACACCATATCTAATAATATGCGTGAGATTCAGGATTTCAATACGCGGTTCCTTAACAACAATACTTTCCCCAATGGGATCCCTGCCAACTTTATAATCGAGGCCGCCTTTGTCAATCCTTGGCTATATGGAATAGGTATAGGAGGAGGGTTTCAGTTTGAGGGTAGTGACTATTTTAACACCGCTCTTGAGTTTTCTATCAACCCAGATCTCAATTTTCAATACAACAGACTCCCGGGTCAAATCCAAGGCACCGATGCTCTACAGATAAGAAATGTATCTTTTGAAGTATCTCTCGTCTTTAGATTCCTGAGAGAGATCATCTATACAGATTAGAAAAAGAAAGACAGACCCAGATCCAAAAATTGTACAGGATCACTGAATCCCTTAAAGTCCGATCGCCAATAAAGGTAATCCCCTACACCATTGAATCGGAATTGGTAGGTCAGATCTACGTGCAGTCTATATAAGACTATACCGGTCTGAAATCCAAATCCCGCCTCTACACTACTGCGGCGCTCTTCGAAGAACTCTATATCTCCAAAGAGCTCATTTTCTGATAAGATAATAGAAAACATCGGCCCTACGCCTAACTTGAACCGATCCAAGCGGATACCAGCTATCAAGGGTATGTCTAGACTATGGGTCGTCTTGACCACAGAGGTATTGGTGATGTTCTGCAAGTCAATAAAGTTGTCGGCACTAAATCGCGTCTTGGCCCGTCTGTAAGCCAGTTCGCCTTGGAGGTAGATCAATTCTTTCCTGTAGTACGTGACCAAGGATACTGTAGGCGTATAATCTTGCTCTATAAAATTGACACGATAGATAAAGAGGTCATCAGCATCATCATACTTGATCTCGTGCGGTCTGTTAAAAGGAATAGAATAAGTGCCCTTAATACCAAAATAAGTCTGTGCACGCAGAGATACTTGTGCGCCGAGACCCAACAATAGTGTGATCAGGATTGTAAAAAGTGATTTTTTCAATATATCCTAAAGATAGACACTTTATGGGTTTGATACAGAGGGTAGGCGACAAATACAAAACCTTATAGACAGCTACAGCATTCGTTCATCCTAAAGATGATTCGATACTTACTTTCTACTTACAACAATTCGTTCCCAAATTCTTGACTGGCTCTCGGTGTCTAACAGTTCTAAAATGTAAATGCCGTCATAAAAATTGAGCAGTGAAATTTCTTCTCTTAAGCTTCCTCCATCTACACGTTGCCCATTCATATCTGTGAGGGTATAAACAACTTTCTCCATATTGTCCATCCGTACATAGATGTAGTCCTGTGTGGGATTAGGAAAAATATCTACAACTTGAGTGTCTAGCTCCTGCGTCGCAATGATGTCATCACCATCACAATTCTCATCTATACCGTTGCCAGGGATTTCTGGTACGCCAGGGTTAATAGTACTATCATTGTCATCACAATCATCAGGTACGGACCAGCCATCACCATCTGCATCTGTAGCAGAAACATCATAAGCACAGATGCCAAAAGATCCTAGTTCGTCACTTCCATAATCTATCACTTCAAAAAATATTGGTTCACCAGGTACACGTCCTGTTAAGGCTAATCGTGAAGCCAGACCTGACTCAAAATCATCATTACAATCTAACAATACAAGATTGCCACATTCGCCAGAGTACACTTGCAAGACATGATCCACGAGACCATCATTGGTAATTTGTTCTACTGTTTCTATAATCAAGTTTCCACTTAATGGAATTGTAGTTACAAACCAAGTGTCAAAACCAAGTCCTTCATCCCCGCAGAAAAATGCTTCTCCATCACCCGAATTGGTCTTCATAAAGTTATCAAACACTTGCTCTTGACAACTCTCTAGAGGAGAAATACGGATAGCAGATGCGCAGACGTCACCCACTACAGCTTCTACCGGTTCCTCTTCAAAAGCACATATGCCAAATATGGGAGCTGCTCCAGAAAACGCAGCTACTTGCAAATAATATATTTCGCCTGGAGTCACGTTGCGCACTTCGATCCTACTCTGCAAACCTGCTCCTCCATCATCATCACAGATGTCACTCATCAAGTTGGCACAAGTACCCGTATACAATTGCATAATCATATCGTCCTCACCATTTGTCACATCTCCTGTCTGTACTGTAAAACTGCCTGAAGCTGGCACTTCTATAGTAAACCAAAAGTCTACACTTTGCCCTCCTATGCACCCTGAGTTTTCGCCACTGGCTATACCTAGCGCATTATCTATAATCCTTAAATCACAAGAGGGTCCTATCGGAAGTGGTACGGCAGAATTGCATATACTTCCAGAAACAATATCAGGTGCATGAACACAAAGACCAAACTCTCCTGTACTATTGGAGCCAAACTCCGTAATCCGCAAGTACACTGTCTCACCTGCTGCTAAGCCCCCACTTGATATAAGTGCTTGCGACCCTTCTCCACTGTCATCATCGCAATCAAGCACCACCAAGTTGTTGCAGTTACCTGTGTAGGCTTGCATCACCATATCGGTTAATTCTACGAGAGTCGTTTCCGCAATAAAAACACCATCATCTGGGACTGAAAAAGCAAACCAAGCGTCTATAGGTTCTGTACTGTGACAAGTAAATCCCGGCTCTATCATAGAAGCGGATAAGTCCACATTGGTAAAGGTGTTGCTCTGACAGTTGTCATTTACCATCACTTCTATGGCCTCTGCACAAGTATCTTGTCCATAAACGTGTAAGGAAATACTCAATAATAAAATAGCGTGGATAATACGTCTCATAGTAATTCTCAGTTGTTACAAAAGGCTGTAAACTAAAGTAGCAAATTTATGATCAACAAGTATAATGGATAACTTAAAACTATAGTGGAGCATAAAACTTAGAGCTAGACCAACTCATACTTAGACTCGCCGCGCCGTATGGTCCATCTTGAGCAGGACGGCCATCATAATAAAAAATGAAACAAGCGAAGAGCCACCCTTACTGACCAGTGGAAGTGGTATACCTATAACGGGCATCAACCCTATGGTCATTCCAATATTGATAAAGAAGTGAAAAAACAAAATGCCCGCTATACTGTAAGCATAGTAGCGTACAAAAGGTAAGGTCGCTCGCTCTCCTATTATGGTCAGTCTGATAAGCATCAGCACCATCAATAAGATGAGACTGACACAACCTATAAAGCCTTGCTCCTCTCCTAGTATACTGAATATGAAATCTGTAGATTGCTCTGGGACATAATTGAGTCGTGTCATATTGCCATCTAAAAATCCTTTGCCAGAAAAACCACCTGAGCCTATTGCCGTCTTGGATTGGATGATGTTATAGAGTGACCCGTGACGATCACTTAACTCTGGCTTGAGCCACACATTTAATCTATCACGCTGATGGGGTTTCAGTATATTGTCAAAGGCCCAAGAGGTACCGAGTGATAAGGCTGCACAGACAATCCCGACAACCACTGTCCCTATCATCAACTTGTACCGTGCCTCTCTAAATGGCAGATAGGCAAAATATAGTCCTGCTAATACGACGACGCCTAAGATATAGATGTACGCAAAGAAATTATATCCTGCCGCTACAAACAATGCAAGCAATAACAAGATACTTAAGGGCAAACGATTGTCACCAACACTATAGGCCAATACAAAATAACACCCCAGCAGAACAAGTAAAAAAATCAAATATGGTGACCATAAAAGAGACCCGATAAATATAAACGCCAAAGAAAAACCAAAAACATAGATAATCGGGTTAAGCCCTGCTCGATACAGTGGAACTAAAAAAGACAAAAATATAATTGCAGTTCCAGCATCCGGTTGTAGAAAAATCAAAAAAGCTGGCACCAAAAAAAGTAAAAAAGCCACAATGATTCTTTTCCAACGATTGATGTCCATTTTCATTTGACTCAGAAAGGCTGAGATGCCTAAGGCCGTCCCCCACTTGGCTATTTCTGAAGGCTGAATGCTATAGCCCATAATTTCAAACCAAGAGCTCGCCCCTTTGACTTCTTTTCCAAAGAGCAAGACACCAGCAAGAGACAAAACAGTAACAATGTATATCGGATAAGCCAATGTATTCCATATGCGCCAATCCAAAGAGTAGACCACAATGAAAGCGACAAGTGCCACACCGATCCATATAGTTTGCTTGCCGACTATAGAATCAAAATCCCACCAGAGACCGCCATCGCCCTCATAACTTACTGTGTAGAGCATCAGCCATCCTACCAATACGATAGAGAAAAACAAAGACAAGAGTAGCCAGTCTATGGTCAATCTTGAAGTGTTTACTTTCTTAAGCATCGGCGATAAGGACTGGAAGTTGGATTAGTTCAGCTCCAGCAACTGTGTTTTCTTCATTTCAGCCTGGACGGGTAAGGCAGATGGAAAATCTCGCTTAAGTTCTAACAATGTCGCTTCTAGATCTTCCTTGAGCTCGTAGGCACCAATCCTTACCTGATAGTAGGGCGGGTTATGCTCCCAAGTGTAATCTACCTCAGGATAAAGTGCTTCAAATTTCTTGATGCCGGTCTCCATTTTTCGTCTATCATTGGTCGTTAAGATTTGGATTCGCCAAGCCCTTACTATCGTCTCCTGTCGATTGTTCTGGACATACTCTCGCATCAGATTGGAGATTTCTGGTTCTTCGGAGACCGATACTTGCGCCACTAATTGGATTCCAAAAAATAAGAATAATACGCCGATAGATAATCTTGAGATCATAGGATATACTTTTTTTAAAAAGGACTAACGGCTTAGCTGCCGTGGCATTGCTTATACTTCTTTCCACTACCACAAGGACAAGGATCATTTCTCTTCACCTTTTTCTCTTGGCGTCTAAATGTTTCTGGCTTGGCTCTCTCGGCTCTGCCTGCACTCGCTGCCGCCCTTCTTGCCATAGCCTCTGCGTCCTTGTTGGTTCTTATATTTCTATTGCTCGACCGCGTCTCTCTCGCTTCCTTGACGTCTTCAGGAGCCTTTAGTGCCAACTTGCCACCCATCAGATAAGACATCACATCATAGTTGACCTTATAGACCAACTCCTCAAATGACTTATAGGCTTCCATCTTATAGACCACCAATGGATCCTTCTGCTCAAACGATGCCGCCTGAGAAGAATCCTTGAGCTCATCCATAGATCGGAGGTGCTCTTTCCAGTTCTCATCGATCAGCGCTAATGTAATCGCCTTCTCGATGTCCTTCATTATGGACTTCCCTTCTGTATTGACAGCCAACTCTAGGTCAGCAGCAATAGGCAGGCCTTTCTCTCTAGAGCTACTCTCGTAAGGAACGGCAATACGCTTATACTTATGCCCTTGATTCTCGTAGACATTCTTGATGATAGGCAATAGGAGTTCCGTAATTTTTTCAGATTTATGCTCATAGCCGGCAAGGACATTTTTCTGATACATCTCTACCAGCTCCGGAACATTGCCTTCTGTAAAGGTCGCCTCATCTATCTGTGGATCCATAGAGAGTATCCTAAGACTATCATTTCTGAAGGTATTGTAGTCACCACCTTCCTTGTGGTCCTCTACTAGACTTTCTGTAAGCGACATGATCATATTATAGAGATCTACAGAGAGTCTCTCACCACTGAGTGCATTGTTCCTTCTCTTATAGACTGCCTCTCTTTGGATGTTCATCACATCATCATACTCGAGCAATCTCTTTCTGATACCAAAGTTGTTTTCCTCTACTTTTTTCTGTGCTCTCTCTATCGACTTGGTAATCATTTTGTGCTGGATGACTTCACCTTCTTGGTGACCCATAGAATCCATCACTTTGGAGATACGCTCAGAATTAAAAAGACGCATCAGCTTGTCCTCTAGAGAAACATAGAATTGTGAGCTACCTGGATCTCCTTGTCGACCTGCTCTACCACGCAACTGTCTATCGACACGTCTAGAATCGTGTCGTTCTGTAGCGATAATGGCTAGACCACCCGCTTTCTTTACTTCAGCTGACAACTTGATATCCGTACCCCTACCTGCCATATTGGTGGCGATGGTGACTGCGCCTGGATGACCTGCAGCCGATACGATCTCTGCCTCTCTCTGGTGTTGCTTGGCATTAAGTACGTTGTGCTTGATACCGCGTAAGTCAAGCATCCTAGACATCTTTTCGGAAATCTCTACTGTAGTCGTACCGACGAGGACTGGACGACCTTTACCCGTCAGCCTGCCTATTTCGTCTATGACGGCATTAAACTTTTCTCGCTCTGTCTTGTACACCAAATCCTCTCTGTCATCTCTGACGATAGGCCTATTGGTCGGTATAACTACCACGTCTAATTTGTAGATCTCCCAAAGCTCACCTGCTTCTGTCTCGGCAGTACCGGTCATACCACAAAGCTTGTGATACATACGGAAATAGTTCTGTAAGGTTATCGTCGCATAGGTCTGCGTTATATCTCCAACCTTTACATTTTCCTTGGCCTCGAGGGCTTGGTGCAGTCCGTCAGAATATCGACGTCCCTCCATCATACGACCTGTCTGCTCATCGACGATCTTGACTTGTCCGTCTATAACAACATACTCATCTTCTCTTTCAAACAGTGTATAAGCCTTGAGCAATTGATTGACTGCATGGAGCCTTCGCGACTTGGTAGAATAATCCTGAATCAGCGTGGATCGTCGTTCTGTCATATCTGTTCCTGTAGCGTCAGCTTCGGCCTCTATCGCTTGCATCTCGCTCGCGATATCAGGCATCACATAGAAACTAGGGTCGTTTTCGCCCTTGGACATATACTCTGTACCGTAGTCTGTCAACTCGACACTTCTGTTTTTCTCATCGATAACAAAGAGTAACTCTTCATCGACCAAGTGCATATTTTTATTCTGCTCGGCCATATAATAGTTCTCTGCTTTCTGGAGCATCGCCTTGACACCATCTTCACTGAGAAACTTGATCAAAGGTCTATACTTCGGTAGAGATCTGTAAGCTCTCAATAAGGCCATACCCGCATCACCTTCCTCAAAAGAAGTGTTGCCCTGAGCATAGAGTTTTTTAGAAAGTGCTAAGTATTCTGTCGCCTTCTTTCTCTGGGCAGCGATCAGTCTTTCCACCTTAGGCTTAAGGACTTGGTACTCTTGCTCTTCTGTCCCTGCAGGTACAGGTCCAGAAATAATCAATGGTGTCCGCGCATCATCAATCAATACGGAGTCCACCTCATCGATCATAGCAAAGTGGTGCTTGTTCTGCACCTTCTCTTCTTGCGACCGCACCATATTGTCTCTCAGATAATCGAAACCAAATTCGTTATTGGTTCCATAGGTAATATCACATTTGTACGCAGCAACCCGCTCTGGTGAATGCGGCTTATACTTATCGATGCAGTCTAGTGTTAAGTGTAGAAACTGAAAGATCGGTCCGACCCATTCACAATCTCTTCTTGCCAAGTAATCGTTGACGGTGATCACGTGGACTCCCATCCCTGTCAAGCCATTGAGGTAAGCTGGTAGCGTCGCGACGAGGGTCTTTCCCTCTCCAGTCTGCATCTCTGCAACCTTACCTGAGTGTAAGACATAACCACCGATAAGCTGTACATCGTAGTGGACCATATTCCAGGTGATCTGGCCACCTGCTGCTTGCCATGTATTATAATACGTAGCTTGCTCACCCGAGACATTAAGGAAATCCTTACCTGCTGCTGCCAGATCTTTATCTTGCTGTGTAGCCGTAACAGCGAGGCTTTCATTATTGCTAAATCTTCGAGCCGTCTCCTTCACCACAGCAAACGCTTCTGGTAGAATCTCTAAAAGAATATCTTCTTGATGGTTATCTCGTTCCTCTTTGTAGGCATCTATCTGCCTGTATAAGTCTTCTTTTACAGCAAAGTCTGATTCTGATTTGGCCTCTGCCTCAGCCTTAGCGATATCTTCATTGATACCCTGTAGATGGGCAGCGATGCGCTCTCGGAACTCTAGCGTCTTATTCCGCAGCTCATCATGAGACAAATTGGCATATTGGCTAAAAAACGCATTCGTTTTCGTGACATAAGGGTTAATAGCCTTGACATCTTTATCATATTTGGTCCCGAAGACCTTCTTTAAAAATCCTAACATAAGTCCCTAATTCGCTGATATTCAGTATGATTATGACCGTAACGGCCGATTGACGCTGCAAGATAAGCCTATTGGATGGTTCTTACCGTGCGGTTAACAGATTATAGAGGGTCAGATATTGTACCAATTCCATAATATCGCCATTATGGCTAGAAATTAGGATTTCAGGTCTAGTTAACATCAAATATCGAGCTCACAGAGGCCTAACTATAGTTTACTTACCTTCGGCCACCGACTAAGAGCTGCTGTAAGCTCTAGATAAAAGGCGTTTTCTATAATCAGGCCAAGCCAATACAGACACGGTCGTATTGTCTGGTAACTAGCTATAGTAGCTGAGATTGCCTTGGAAAATGCATTAGTGAATCATATAAATCAGGTACTTGTCAGACATTAACATTCAGTGGATTCTTGTCATTGCATCCTCGCTCCTGCTCTTCTTTGTTTCTCCCTACGCAAAAAGTGTCAACGATTTCTTTAAGGGGTCCAAACTAGAAAAGGAGCCAGGTTTTGTGTTATTGACCAGTAGTCTCGTCATCAGTTGGCTATTTGCTAAGTCGATAACCAACTCTGCCAACCTAGGCCTCTCCTTTGGTATTGTCGGAGGTGTCGCCTATGCTTGCTATTACCTCTCCTTTCTCGTTGCCGGTATTACGATATACAAGATGCGGGTAAGAGGACAGTTTAACTCTATTCACGAATTTCTCAATCACCGCTTTGGCCGATCAGCCATTATCGTCTTTTCATTATTGATATCTTATCGACTGCTCAATGAAGTCTGGTCTAACACGATGGTCATCGGCTCTTATTTTGGCGAGCAGGGATCTAGCGGATACTTCTCATCGATCGTCGTCTTTACCATGCTGACCTTGGCCTATACACTAAAGGGTGGATTGCGGTCTAGCTTACTGACTGATATGATTCAGATGATCTTGTTCATCATCCTGCTTTTTGTGATCCTTGCACTTATCCTTCCTAAAGAAGGGATGAGTGTCTCTAGATTTTTGAGCACAGGAGAGTGGACAGCAGCGGGCGGTATCAATCTCATTTTTGTGGCGCTGATTCAAGTGTTCAGTTATCCATTTCACGATCCCGTAATGACAGACAGAGCTTTTATTGCTTCGCCTAAATTAACGCTGAAGAGTTTTATCGTAGCGACCGTGATCGGGAGTATCAGCATCATCTTATTTTCCTTTATCGGTATCTATGGTAGATTTCTTGGCGTAGAAGGCCAAGCCGCAGTAGGCGTCTCTCAACTGATGGGCACCGCGATGATGATTATGATTAATTTCATTATGATCACCTCTGCTGCATCGACACTAGATAGTACATTTAATTCATTCAGCAAGATGATGATCATCGATCTCAAATTCTTTAAGGAAGTCACCATCAGCAAAGGTCGTCTCGTTATCATCATCGGTTGCCTCATAGGGACCATCCCTATATTCTTTAATCCGAGCATCCTCTCAGCGACTACAGTGAGTGGTACAGTTGTGATTGGGTTGACACCGATATTTTTATTCTGGTATTTGGATGCACCAAAAATATCTTTTCACCTGTCTATACTTTCTGGTCTTGTGGTAGGCGCCTTATTAATTATGGATTATGATTTTCCTTATCTACAATTCTCTGGCCCCTACAACAAGTTGCTCTCTGCAAATATTACTGGCTTTATAGCTTGTGTTACATTGTATCTGATTCCGATAGGTGTGACGCGTTTACAGAAAAGGAGCTGAGCTTAACTGTGTTAAAGTCTTTCTGACTTTCAGGTTTAGTGAGGTGAAGGATGGTGAATCAACTTTATAAATAGTTGATAAAAGGGTAGCCTATAGTAAGAGAAACTTTTCTATTTGTACACTACATAAAATCTGTTATCTCATTTCTACTGTTGAAATAGCCTTGTAATGTTAAATTTTGTTACATCTCAGTGTGACTGGTTAACTTGTGCCGAACTAACAATAATATACTATGGCCAAAAAGAATGTGATAGACGTTATTCTCAAAACTATAAACGACGTCCAACAAAACAACAAGAACAATCCTAATCAAAGAACGGCAGACAGCAATGTATTTGACTTACTCAAAGACAAGTTACGCAATCTCGACGATAAGACCCGAGCCAAACGGGCGGCTAAAGGAAAATCGCCACACAGTATTCTAGATCTAATCAAAAAAGAGATAGAAGGTGTGAAAACAAATAACAAGCGAGATGCCAGTGTTAGAACTGCTCCTAAAAGTGTATTCAAAGACATCCTGAGAAAAGTAGAGGAGAAGCCGGCTAAGCGTGCCGCCAAAGGCATCGGTAACATCATTAACGAATACAATCTAGATGTCAGAAATATTCCTGAAAAGGTTTTATTTAAAATTCAATCTAAGTACCAGCAAGATGTGAAAAACATAGACCAACAATATGCACAGGCAATGCACGATCTAGCGAAAAAGTATCGTAGATAGGCGAGGCATTAAAGGTTTATGGATAGGATACTTGAAGGGAAAGCGCAGAAGTAGAGACATAAAAAGAGACAGTGATCTTTGATGCTGTCTTTTTTTGTTGGTTATGACTTTTCCATTTAAGGTTAAAACTGTAAAAAGCTATTTGCCAAATAGTCAACAATAATACCGCAACTTATAGATACTATTGCTGCAACAAATAACCTATAGTCAGATACACAGATCGACCCTCAGATGGAATGATGCCGGGCCCCGGATAACCAGTGGCTCTTCGCGTATAATAGGCACTATCCAACAGATTGTTTATGCCTGCATCTATAGAAAAATGCTTTAGCGTATAGCCTACAGAAAGATCCATAATTTGATATGCTGGAATTTGTCCTATAATTCCAGAACGTAGATCATCGCTGGTAGAAGCAAGACTGTTCTGCGCATCAGTAAACTGCTCTCCCGTGTAGGAATACTGAATAGAAGCAGAGAGCTGCTTATAATTAATCGTCACACCTGTCTTAAGCGTCAATGTGGGGATAAACTCTACAGTATTGCCTTCAACATTGTTACTGAGTGAGGTCAGATATCTAGAATAAGTGTAAGACGTATTAAGAAAAGTCTTAGCCTGAAATATCTTTTCATTGTCCTTGACTACTCTATACACTACATAATTTAGAAGTGATTCTGTTCCTACTATGATCGCATTGCCGATATTGGTTCTTTTTCTATTGGCTCGATCATCTAGCCTTATCCCGATTCTATTATTATACAAGATGGAGTAGAGCCCTACGTCATAAGAAAATCTAGATTTTATTCTTCCAGTGACGCCTGTGTTGAAGCTGAGTCCTTTCTCATCCGAAATGTCTTCATCTACTATAAACGAAGGATTGACCACACGTATATCACTAAAGGTGACAGACCTATAATTCTGAGATACATTGGCAGAGAGCTTTAGTTGTTCTGAGATCTTATAATCGATACCGATACCTGCCAATACAAAACTGCGAGGCAGTTCACGTGTTTCTTCGATACGTCTATTGGAGATTACGTTACCTGCTAGGTCAAAATTTATATCTTGAAAAGTGCCTTCAGTTTCTGTCTTAATATATTCTAATCTCAGACCTGGCGTAATTGATAACTGGTCACTCAAATAAAATATATTCTCTGCAAAAAGCGCCAAGTTTAAATTAGGGAAAATAAAGTTAGACTGGCTAGCATAATCTGGAAAGGCTAAAGATTGCAAACTAAAATCTGCATCTACACCTGTGGTTCCCGGGCCTTGGATAGACGTGTTGTTGGACTTATAGATCTTTGACCCGACGAGTAAGGTATTTGTGATGTCACCCAACGCATATGAACTTAAGAACTTGATCTCCGCACCTACATTTCTAAAACGTCCTAGAATCAAGTCGCGAGAATTGATATAATCACCGTTACTATCTTGCTCGTCGATACCCAGAATGGGGTTTTCATTTAGTGCGATGGGGTTACCTCTGTAGCCGACAGAATTTCTCTGAGCATTGAGCGCAAAAAGGCTCAACTCGACCTTCTGACCACCACCCCACTCGTGCAGCACTTTCATATTGTATAACTGCCAGTCGACTTCAAACCAATTGCGGTCCCTAGTACTTAATCTTGGAGTGGCCGCAAACTGGCTATCAGTGAGCCCTCCCGCTTGCTTGGCCAGATAATTATAATAGGTGACATCAAAGGAAATATTAGTCGACTGAGAAGCGCGGTAGGCTCCCGACAAAAATCCATTATGAGCCACAAACTCGCTGTTAGCTCTATAGCCATCACCGCGCTTATAGTTATAAAAGCCGTTAAGAGAAACCTTACCCTTATTGTATCCAATAGAATTAAAGCTGTTGAAGAAATTAAAAGAACCTATAGTCTGCTTGGTTCTGATATCCCATTCTCTATACTGCGGTATCTGTCTTATTCTAAAATCAATAAGGCCTCCAAACTGTGTCCCGTACTGTAAAGAACTGGCACCTCTGACGATTCTAATTTCCTCCAAGGCCTCCGCGGGTGGCGTGTAATAATTTTCAGGATAGCCTAGCACATCTGCGCTGATGTCATAGCCATTTTGTCGAGAATTGAAGTTAGAAGTTCTATTAGGGTCTAAGCCTCTACCGCCTATGTTTAGTTGCAAGCCACCATCAGAACCTTCGTATATATTTAGTCCACTTATCTGTGCATAGACTTGCCTAGAGACGTTGGATGCTATGTTGCCCTTGACGAGATCTAGAAGGACGACCTCTGTCTTTTTCCCTGCATAGATCGACGTACCGACGATATCTTCCATCTTTTTCGTTGCAAATATCTCTTGCCTTTTCCTAACGATCTCTATGTCCGATAACTCTACCGACAACCTACCCAGCTGCAGGGTATAATTATCTCTGACTGTCGTCACAACAAAGTCCAAAATCTCGTAACCCTCTTTATAACATATTAATCTAAGTCCTTTCTCAGGTGCTATATCCAGCGTGAATCTGCCCTCTGCATCACTCTCTACGTATAGGCCTGTATCTGGGACCAACACCTCTACCCCTCGCAATACTGTCTCCGTATCCGCATCAATAACGACACCCGAAAACTGCCCCGTCATCAAAAAAGGACAAAAGAGAAAAACCAATATGATAGCTAAACTAATTCTCATAAAGGGGGCTTATGAAATCTCTGTTTTTAAAATTATTGGCTAGTGTCAATAAGTCAATGTCTGGATCCAAATAAACTTGACTTTTTCTGCCGTTGAGGGAAGCATAACTTTCTACAAAGATTTGTAGATTTTGATGGCCTTGGGCTCTAAAGTGATCGCCAAGATAATGCGCATACTCTATCATAAAATCTGCTTGCGTCGACATTTGTTTTTGCTGAAAAGCAGTAAGAAAATCTTCGTTCTGAACATAAAACCGCTTACCAGTTACGGCATCTACAATCTTAAAATTAGCGTATCCCGTCTTTTCCATCAGCATCACCCGCCAAGAGAATCGATACCCTTGCTCTGTCCAAAACAGATTACCTGAGTAGGCATAACAACGCAAAGGGAATAACAGTTGAATAACAAAGAAACCAGTTAATACACTTAGACTCAATCGCCTATATCTAGGCTTACCGATATAACAAATTCTATTACAAAAGACTTTGTAGTCTACAGCGCAGATTCTAGAAAACAATTTCAAAATTTTGGTGTGGAAGTCATCACTAAAAAAGAGCAAAGTCCCTACTATCATTATATAGGGAAACATCCCGATCGGAAACAATATCTTAGTCAAGAGATGAAAAACCAACACGGCTATAAAAGCCATAACTCTAGTCCGAGACCACATCAAAAAGAAGACGATACTCAAGTCATAAATAGCACCACCCCAGCTGAATAGATAATGCAGCCACCGCTCATCTAGCAATTGCCCTATAAGCGGAAGATGCCCTTTTTCTCTCAGCCAGATACTCAATGGCAGCGCATCGACTAGCCAGTCAGTATTCAACTTAGCTAAGCCTGCATAGATATACACTATAGCCATCATCAACTGCAAGGCGCCTATATGCCACTGAGCTATGTATTCACTTCTGATGGACTTGTCTCTCCACGCATCCACAGAAAAATGCACCTGCGCTGGCAACCATAAAAGAATAAAAGAAACCAAGGAAACAAAATAATAATGGTTAAGGTAAGTCGTCTTATCCATTAATTCTATGTATGTGAAACTTAGAAAAAAAGTAATGATACATAGACGATACTTATAACCAATCGCAAATAAAAACGCCGAAAGACCACAGATAATAAAAAGCAAATAGGTCCAATTGCCCGGCACGGTCACCCACTCAAAGCCATAATAGTGAAAGTGAAACCTTGGAAGAAGGTAAAGTTTTTCTATCCAGCCGTAATGCCAGAACCTTATGAGGCTGACAACCATTAAGAGTCCAAATAAAATACGAAAGACCGCCAATGGGGCAGCCTTTCTTTTTTTATTTAGATATTCTATTGCAATCGTCTTCATCAATCACCGTCAGCATCCACAAAATCTACTTGAATATTGAGCGCGGATAACATATCTACCTTTAAGGGTACGACGGCAGCTTGCAACTGATCGTATAGTGCTAGCATCTTAGAGTTGTCCTCAATGACCTGCTCCCTAAAACTGTCTCCTACCTCCGCCGCAGCCAAATCAACCTCTTCCCATTGAGTAATAATCAATCCTGCTATATCAACGTCGGTAGCATTGGATGTTCTTATATCATCTAGATATTGTCTAAGGCTGACTCCTATCTGCTGCCCATCATAAGATTGTCCTTCAAAAAAATCTTGAACAGCTTCAAAGCTGCGCAAAAATAATTCCCTGGAATAGACTTGAGAATAGAGGCCTTCTACAAGGTTAGGTTGCTCTGTGCCAGAAAAGACACCTGCAGGAATTCCGACCTTGGCCGCTCGTAGATTGCGTTCGTAATAAAATAAAAAGTCATTGACCAGCTTATCTGTAGCAGCACTAGCAGAAGAACCACTATTGTCAATAAATTCTTCTCTGAATCCTGAATTCCAATCCGTCAATACTTCTTTGCTCAAGTTGCTTAATCTTGTAACCAAATCCGTCACATAACTCTCAACATCATCAGCGGTCAATGCCTCTACAATTTCTATATCGCTATCGGCTAGTCCAAAAAACAAATAGTCTAAGGCTGGAAAACCTTGTGCATCAAAATTAGAAGGCAATTCGAGATTGTAATCTCTTCTCTCGATATTGGAGTGAATCAAGTCCACATCTGAAGGATATATATTGGTGAAATTTCTGAGACTTATTTCTTCGGCCCGCCCTATATCAAACATAGATACGTCCTGCCAGGTCAAATAAGCTTCCAACCACGTGGATCGCAAATTATTAAGCCTATCAACATTGGGATCAGCGTAGAAATTGGTCATCTCCGAGTCCAGATTTTCTAGCGCGCTGACATAGGCCGTATACGAGGGAATAATAATCTCGTCAGCCCAAAAATCGAGCATCTGACCTCTATCAAAATTATCTGTCAACATTGTGCTCTCTCCAGGATTATCATCACAAGACATCGCGATGACCATCAATGAAAAAAAGCAAATACTGGCTATACTTATTTTCATCCTAACTTCCTGCTTGTTCTACTGTAAAGTCAAATCGGCTCGCTATCTCTTCAGAGATGCTATCAAGGGTAGCAGAAGTTACATCCCAAAATCCATTACCCTCGGTAAGTTGGGTTAAATAACTATCTACCTCAGACCTAGAAAAATAAGCCTCATCACTTTGAGCATCTCTTAAAAATCGTAGACTATATACAAACCCAAAGCCCTCAGAAAAATCGTGAAAAGCACCACCATAGTCGTTGCGCTCTTTGGCTAGTTTTCCTTGTTGTAAGTAATACACAGCTCTCACAGCGACCACTTTTGATATATTGGCTCTTAGAGTACTGATCTGCTCATCTCTGAGGTCATAATCATGGGCGACTATTGCCGCTCTTCCCAACTTTAAGGCTTCATAGATTTCGCTGGCTATTCCAGCAAAGTCAGTATCATTATCTACTCTACTCAAATATTTGTTTAGAAAATTGTCTTGCCCTAAGGTTGCAAGTGGATTGGTGAAATCTGTTCCATCTGCACCAAAAATATACCCGTAAGCTTCATCCCATTTGTGCTCCATATTGGTATAAGTCTTACCTGAAGCGACGACCTCATTATTGTTGTCTTCTATATTGGACGCCTCATCTAGCACAGCTGTACTGAGATAGTTATTCAGCATTTGGTCCACCATAAGTGCCCCTATTAGGGACTTGGTCACAGCTTGGTTGTACTCAAGTCCTTTGCCATTGACATATCTAACGGAAGAGCCGTCCGCAATCTGTCCTGCCTTGCCTGCAGTAGCCAGTTCTTCTCTATTGGGAAAAACTTCCGTGACTTGACTTATTATCCAAGACTCAAAATCTGCCTTGATTTCTGCGGCTTCTACCGTATTGGAAGAGAAGAAATCTCTAGAGGCGGCTACTTTAGATCTGACGCTTTTAGTAGATGCATTGAGGCTAGCATCAGAAAAAGGATTTACTTCTGCCCCAGTAGCACTTTGGTTGGCGTACATTTCTAACAATGCCTCTTGTGAAGTAGAAAAATCCTGCATGGCCGATGCAAGCTCAGCAGCCATACTGATTCTGGTGGTCTGTCCAGAAAAGGAGACTGTCGATGCGCCATCTCTCACAAACTCATAGTTGATTGGTACTATAAGCTCATTGATATCGTCTATGCCATCACCGCAAGAACCTAGCAATAGCGTCATTATGGTGGCTAAGGCTATTATTTTTATAGTCTTCATGCTGGGGCCTATTTTTATTTAGATTTAGTCTTAATAAAGGCAAATGTATAAAACATTTACATTTCAGAAAGGACAAAAACAGCAATTTCTCGCTCAGTGGAAGACAAATACAGATAGATGGGACAGAAACCCGTGATAGGATAACATATTCTCTAGAACGGGTGCTCACAGCCTAGGTGGTAGCCATTTAATAAATGACAGAACTGGCTAGTAGACAGCCTTAGTTTCATAATATGATATGCCACTAGGGTTGTCAAAAGCCTCCAAACCCAGTTATATCAACACTTTTGAAATTCATCCAAAGCCAGATGGGTATGATAAGAGTGTCGAGATATATTGACTGACAGGGGAAATGACAAACGTACCGTCTGTATAACTTCTAGATAACTGACAGTAAATCTTACCTCAACTCGGCACACCCACCAGCACCTCTAACTCTTGGAAAATTCTGACCATTGCCCAAGTATCTAGTTCGCAATAAGCCCGTAAGTCACGGAATTTTTGGTCCTTTAAGTACTCTGGTGTATTACCGAAAATCAGTTCTTCATAAACGACAACGGCTTCTCCACCATTAGATACCTCTAGAGTACTGTAGTCTAAGTCTGGACACATAACGGGCAGAATATTTTTTATAGAGTACCTTCCCTTGAAAGCATCGACGAGATATTCCATCCGCTGAAATATTTTCATTAAGTCAAAAATTCTGGCATTTAATCCTTCCAAAAACTCTGAAAGCTGAGGGTTAACTTCAGCTAAGTCAGAGTTGCACTTGCCTTCGAAGTTTTGATTCCAAACGATTACACTACCCACATCACCTATGTCCTCTCTCAGTTTGTCAGCGATAATGTGGACGGGTGTAGAGGAATCTTGATGAATGTACTCCTTGTGCTCTATACGTCCGTCTGCGTGGAGTATGTGTAAGGAGTATTGGAACACCGTCTGTTGATAAGGATAGGTCCTTTGGTAAACAGGTATGCCGCAAGCCAGTGTCTCATAATCGAGAAAATATAGTGGATATTGTAAGTCCTCTAGCTGCTTGGCAATCGCGGCCTCTTTCAAGATTGTAGATTTATTTCTTGCGACTTCAACTTGCTTGGCGTGCTTGGGGTTGAGCTTAAAATCAGAAGGGATGTCCGTCAAGCTCAGGTAATCGTTATCAATCAATTTTTTCAATGTAGACTTAGATCGACCTATGGCCTGTAGATCATACACTGCGTAAGCTGGCACCTCTGGGTAGAGGTAGGAGAAAGCTCTGCAATGGCGAGAACGACCCTTGTACTTGCAAGAACATTCACTGGGTTGTGATTGGCCGAGCAAGAAGAGGGCGGCTTCTGCCTCTGCTTTTACCTGTTCTTCCTTATTGATACACTCAGTTGTGATTTCTGATTGCTCAAACAGCTGAGTCAAATCTACTGTGCCATGAAGTACATAGCCCTTATTCAGCTCTAATAGATACACATTAGCGATACGTAGTCCAGCACTTTGAGCTACTAGACGCTGAAAGGTGGCATCATAAATATGCTCAGCTTTTTTCCTAACAGTTGAGGTACTAGACTTCACTTCTATAATATCCCAAGCCTCAAGTAAGTCGTTGTATATCAAAATATCACAACTGGCAAATAAACCATCAACCATAAAACTCGCCTGAAAGAGCTGCTGTACACCAGAAGAGATCAGTGCTTTTGTCTGTGCCGCTGCTTGTGCTGGCTTACCCGTAACCAAGGTCGCCTGTGGGTAGCGTCGTCGCGCATAGAGTTCTACTTGATAGCCCTGGTCTTTGAGTCGATCTATAAAAGGATCTTTCTTCTCTGCACTTAAAAGATGAGCGGCGTTCTTATGGAACCATAGAGACGAGGGACA
>CALFUU010000145.1 GCA_937929835.1 uncultured Saprospiraceae bacterium
AGTTGGTCTTCATTGAATTCTTCAAGATTATTGCTGGATATTCTTAAAATGACGTCGTGCCCTCGCTCTATCGCCAGTCTTTCGATGACTTTTCCCATCTTTCCATAACCTATTAGTGCCAATTTGAGTTTATAGTTGTGCATTTGATATTTTCGTGCTGCTAAGTTACTAATCAAGCCACATTATAATATAGACCTGTGATAGAGAACGATTTATTATTAAGGACCATCAGAAAGGAAAAAGTAGAACGACCACCTATCTGGTTGATGAGACAGGCTGGAAGAATCTTGCCTGAGTATCGTGCTATCCGTAGTTCATTATCGGGTTTCGTGGAGTTGGTACAGACGCCTAAACTAGCTGCAGAAGTCACAGTCCAGCCAGTAGATATCTTAGGTGTGGATGCTGCAATTATCTTTTCAGATATCTTAGTTATCCCTGAGTGTATGGGCCTTGAGTATGAGCTTATCGAAAAGAAAGGTCCATATTTCCCTAAGACCATACAGTCTGAAGCCGATATCGCAGCTCTAGATGCAGGGTCATCAGCAGCAGAGAGATTGGACTATGTGTTTGATGCCTTAAATGAGACCAAGAAACTATTGGCGGGTAGGGTTCCGCTCATCGGCTTCTCAGGAGCTCCGTGGACTTTGTTAGCTTATATGATCGAAGGGCAAGGCTCTAAGACTTTCTCCAAAGCCAAGGCTTTTCTCTATAAGCATCCTGTAGCAGCACATAAGTTGCTGGAGAAATTAACCGAGACGATTATCGCTTACTTAAAGCTAAAGGTGGCTTCGGGAGCAGATGTACTACAGGTATTTGACTCGTGGGCGGGTATGCTCAATAAAGAGCTATATGATGCCTTCTGTTTGCCGTATCTCAAGCAAATAGTTGATTCAATAGATGAGGTGCCTGTCATCGTCTTTGCCAAGGGGGCCTACTTCTCTCACAAGGAACTGACACAATTAGGCTCCGACGTTATGGGTCTTGATTGGACGATTAGTGCTGAGGTCTTCAGAGCACAGTATGGGTATGATCAAGTAGTGCAAGGGAATCTAGATCCTTGTGTGCTATATAGTGCACCATCAGAAATAGAAGCCAAGACGACCCAGATGATTACGGATTTTGGTGGACATCATATCTGTAATCTGGGTCATGGAGTATATCCAGACACACCTTTAGACGGCGTCAAAACCTTTATAAAGACCGTAAAAAGTCACAGTTATCCATCTACTCAGTAGAATCTAAAAGTGTAGTGTACTCGTTATCAGTGACTTATACATAGTGTTAACGTTTTAGTCGCTTTGTCTTTGATAAATAGGCGGCTATCTTATAAATTGCGTCCGCAATAGTCCCGTGTCTTCTCATCCCCTGAAAATATTCCCGTATGGGTTGGTTTAAACGATTTAAAGAAGGTATACAAACCGCTACTAAAAACAAAAAGGAGGCCCCTGATGGTCTTTGGTATAAGTGTAAGAAGTGCGGAGAGACAGGTACTGCTAAGGAATTTAAAGAGGTACTCTATGTGTGCTCCAAGTGTGGGCATCACGCAAGAATAGGTTCTTACGACTACTTTGACATCATATTTGACGGAAAGCACGAAATCCTTTTTGATGATTTGGTTTCAGAAGATTTCTTAGAGTTTACGGACTTGCAATCTTATGATGCGAGATTAGAAAAAGCCAAGGATAAGACTGGACTGAATGAAGCCATCACTGTTGCTGTTGGTAAGGTAGCCAAAAAACCTCTTGTCATTGCCGCTATGGATTTTACCTTTATAGGCGGTTCTATGGGGTCAGTTATGGGAGAAAAGATCGCTAGAGCCATAGATTATTGTATCAAGAATAAGACACCCTTTATGATCATCTCTAAGACAGGAGGTGCACGTATGATGGAGTCAGCTTTTTCATTGATGCAGATGGCCAAGACATCAGCCAAGTTATCACAATTGGCTGCGGCCAAAATACCTTATATTTCATTTTTATCAGATCCTACCACAGGGGGTGTCACAGCTTCATTTGCGATGCTTGGAGATATTAATTTTTCTGAGCCAGGTGCGCTGATAGGCTTTGCTGGTCCTAGGGTCATCAAGGAAACAATAAAGAAGGACCTACCAGAAGGATTCCAGAGTTCAGAATTTTTATTGGATCACGGATTCCTAGATTTTATAGTAGAGCGCCAACACCTAAAAGCAAAGATTGCTGATATGCTATCAATGTTCTATGTGTCTACTGCGGCATAAAAATCTTAAACGTTTTATCAAAAGGATCACAGTGTGGGAGTAAATCTTTGATGATACCCACTCCATATGCTGATACATATTGTAAGATATTGTCGTGCCGTTCTTGTAATCCTTTAGGAAATAAGGTGCTCTTAAGTTTGGTCATCCTGTTGAGATTGACCTCCTCTTTTTGTTTCAGAGATTTTTTGAGTTTACTTTCTAAGTAGTCTAGACTCTTAATGCCCTTCGTTGCCTCTGCTGCTGCTGTTTTTTTGAGACTGGGATCTATAGAGCCTATATGATTTTCGATTTTAGTGTAGAGTTCCGTCAACTCTTGTTTGAAATCTGTGAGTGCATAGTCAGGTTCAGTGGCAGAAGAAAGGAGCATTGTCGTCAAGTCATTTTCATTACGGAAGAGGTCATCTAGACCCAAGCCCAGTTTGCTTCTCTGCTTATCCATAGATGCCGTAAGTATCATACCAGACTGACGTCTCACCAGCATAGGATAGGGGACACCAAAGTACTCAAACTGAGACTTCCGCTCTGCCCAATAGGCCAACTCACCGCCACCACCGATATAAGCGAGATTAGGTAAGATACTATCCTCGAAGATAGGTCGCATCACCACATTAGGGCTGAAGCGCTCTGGATGTTCCTGTAGTAAATTGAGTATCTCTGCCTCCGTAAATGACAGGTCTGTATCTAGTATGGCATACCGCCCATCCTCAAAGACGATTCTATTCCGACCTGTAGATTTTTCATTATGGAAGAGATTTATTTCCCTAACAAAAGCCTGTGAGTCGTAACCCAATTTTTCTTTTATGGCCTCCTGAGTTGCGTTGACTAAGTGGTGACTGGCCCGCTGGGTCAATTCTTTTGCCATATGTGGTGCAAAGGCAGCCTTGAGCCGTGGGTCGCCCATACGAAGTATGACCAAGCCCAACTCATCAAATAGTCTATGCGTCAGCTTGAAACTGAACTCTCCATAGGAGGCACTGCTAGAGGCATCTTCTTTGAGACGCTTTATAAGATCTGAGGCCTTAGATCTATCACCTAGAATATGCTCTACTTCATCGAGCACAGGTATAAGACCCTCGGTATCTAGTAGGCCCACAGAACCTAATGCTTCTCTTTCCCAAGTGATTGTTTTCCCATATAGATGCAGATGATTGATCTCTTCAAAATCGTGGTCTTCACCGCCGATGACAAAGACTGGTATGATCTTCTTATCAGGAAAATCTTTATTAAGTCTCGCTGCAAGATTAATAGCAGACAATATTTTGAAAACATAATATAAGGGACCTGTCAGTAGCGAAGGCTGATGCGCTGTTATGACGGTATAACTATCGTCACTGCTTAGAGCCTCTATGTGTTTATTAGTGGCATCAGAGCTGGGCAGTTGGCTGTACTGGTCTTTGATGACTTGTTGGAGTAGGGCTCTATCATAAGTGACGCCTTCTCGGTCTTTGATTATCTGAGAGAAGGCTTCATAGCTAAAGGGATATTGTATAAAGCCTTGCAACTTCTCCGGATGTAACAAGTAATCTCTATCTCTAGCTGAGAATTGTGTTAGATGCTGGGGGTGGATTGATTCTACTTTCATAGGCTTTGCGCTGACACAAAAGTAGGAATTAAAATAGGGGTGGAATGTTTAATGAGGTAGGGGCAAAAAAAATAAGAGGTTGATCTTTTTCAACCTCTTACAGGGCAATATTTAAAAATCAGTTAAACTTTTAAAGTTGTAGAACCTTGTAAGGCTCACGATATCTAGATACCCAAAACATACAATGTGCTGCCTTAGAAAGTAAAAAAAATGAAATTGTGGGTAGATGCGCTTTTATGTAGCTGATAATCAAGTAGTTAGTGAGAAAAAATATTTAAAATTTATTCTTAGATAATTGGGTCTAGCCCTTGATAAGGAGCGTTATCTTTGAGCTCAACTATGTATGATGTCAGATCCTAAGCGTTACGAATTACGAGGGGTATCCGCCTCCAAAAGCGAAGTCCATCAAGCCATAAAGGGTCTGGATAAGGGACTTTATCCTACTGCTTTCTGTAAGATATTACCTGATGTAGCAGGAGGCGACGATGCTTACGTCAATTTGATGCACGCAGATACCGCAGGGACCAAGACGAGTCTAGCGTATATGTACTGGAAAGAGACCGGAGATCTGAGTGTCTGGGGTGGCATTGCTCAAGATGCTATTGTGATGAATCTAGATGATATGGCCTGTGTAGGTATTACAGAAGGGATATTACTGAGCTCGACTATAGGCCGTAACAAAAATCTGATCAGCGGGGATGTCATCAAGGAAATCATACAAAGTACAGCAGCATTCTGTGATATGCTCACCGATCACGGTATCGATATTCATCTCGCTGGTGGCGAAACTGCCGACGTAGGAGATATTGTGAGGACCATAGATGTGGGCTTTACAGCCTTTGCTAGAGCCAAGAAAGATGACCTTATCATCAATACCATCAAGCCTGGTCAAGTTATCGTAGGCTTGGCTTCTTATGGCCAGAGTAATTATGAGAAGGCATATAATGGTGGAATGGGCAGCAATGGCTTGACCTCTGCGCGCCACGACGTCTTTGCACACCGCTATGCTGAACTCTACCCCGATAGCTTTGATGCCAACACACCTCGAGAGGTGATCTTTACAGGTACAAGAGAATTGACAGAAACGATCTCTATAGATGGTCAAGACATACCACTAGGCAAGTTGGTGCTTTCACCTACGCGGACTTATCTCCCTGTGCTTAAGCGCTTGCTCGATGAATACAGATCCCAGATACACGGTATCATACACAATACAGGTGGAGCACATACCAAGGTCAAAAAGTTTGCCCCTGGCACCAGAGTCGTCAAGGACAACTTATTGTCTATACCTCCTTTGTTTGATCTCATTCAAAAAGAATCTGGTACTACATTGGAGGAAATGTTTCAGGTCTTCAATATGGGTACGCGGTTGGAGTTGTATGTAGATCAAGAGATTGCTCCAGATATGATTTCTGTCATCCAATCCTTTGGTATTGATGCGCAGGTTATCGGTAGAGTAGAGGCCGCAGCCGCAGCCGAAGTGATCGTCAATCACAATGGGGAAGTACTGACGTATTAAGGTTTTTTCCTTAAGTCAATATTTACTCTTCTTCATCCATAGGATTGGTGTTGTCTCCATCAAACTTCTCAATGATGCCTTTGACCATTTTTTCACCTTCGTCAAAGACTGATTTGATCGTCGAAGAACTGTCTTCCATACTATCTGTCAGATCGCTTATACCTTCCTTGCCTTTCTCTATAAGGTCTTCACCGACAGATTTTATTTTGTCTATGTCGATATTCGCTTCTACAGTATCCTTCGTCTTCTGATAGACCATCCCAGCTTGCTCGACGATTTTGCCAGAACTGGTTTTGAGATTGTCTACAGCAGAGGTGATATACTCTTTCTCTAATAGATCATCGATAAATTCCATAGACTTGCCAGAAGCTTCTGTGGCTTTCTTTCCAGAATTGAAGAGTAGCTTGATAAGTTTCTTAACCATAAGGCGATACGTTTTAAATTAGGGATACCCTATATAATTATGCGGAGAAATGGCATTTAGTTCCTCTTTTACGGATTCTTTTACATCTAACTCTGTAATAAAGTGCTTTATAGAGTTCTTATCAATCTTATTATTGCCCCGCGTAAGTGCCTTGAGTGCCTCATAGGGTTTAGGGTAGCCTTCTCGTCTCAGTATATTTTGGATGGCTTCTGAGACGACAGCCCAGTTGTTATCTAGATCTGCATTCAGTTTATCGATGTTGATTTCTATTTTACTCAGACCTTTTTTGAGAGACTTAATTGCTATGCAGGTATGCGCAAAGGGGACGCCTATATTTCTTGTAACTGTACTATCGGTAAGGTCTCTTTGTAGTCTAGAGATAGGCAGTTTTTCTGATAAAAAGGTGAAGATACCATTGGCCATACCGAAATTGCCTTCCGCATTTTCGAAGTCGATAGGATTAACTTTATGAGGCATCGCAGAAGAACCCACCTCATTAGCGATGACCTTTTGCTTAAAATAATCCATACTGATATAGGTCCACATATCTCGACATAAGTCGATGAGGATACGATTGATCCGAGAGACATTATCAAAGACAGCGGCAAAGTGATCATAATGACTAATCTGGGTTGTATACTGGGATCTGATCAAGCCCATATCGTCTATCAACGCATCTGCAAAGCCTTTCCAATCTACAGCAGGGAAAGCAACGCGGTGCGCATTGAAGTTTCCTGTAGCTCCACCAAATTTTGCTTTTATAGGCAAATCCTTGAGCAAGTTCATCTGATCGATAAGACGTTCTACAAAGACCATTATTTCCTTGCCCATAGAAGAGGGGCTAGCAGCCTGTCCGTGTGTCCTGGAGAGCATCGGGATGCCTCTGTACTCGGCAGCTAGCTCCGTCAAGTTGACAATTAAGTCATCAATCTGTGGGTAGAAGTCTGCATCTAGATAATCCTTGAGCATCAACGGCATCGCTGTATTGTTGATGTCCTGTGAGGTCAATGCAAAGTGTACCCACTCTTGCATCGCAGCGAGGCCTTCATTGTCGAGCTTTTCTTTGATAAAATATTCGACTGCCTTGACATCGTGATTGGTTGTGGCTTCTATGGCTTTAATAGCTTGAGCATCTGCCTCAGAAAAATTATCTGCTATACTGACCAGGAAGTCAACTTTATCCCCAAGGCTGGATAGTTGCGGCAGGTCTAGCTGTATAAGTGCTAAGAGATAATTAATCTCTACACGGACTCTATATTTGATGAGGGCATATTCTGAAAAGTATTCTTGGAGGACTTTCGTCTTAGAATGATATCGTCCATCTATAGGGGAAACAGCTTTAAGCATAGCGCATAATTTGCTGCAAAAGTACGGTTATATGTATGAATGATGAGCTATATAGACAAGTTTGACTCAATGTCAACCTATAGCAGAATAGGCTAAAAAGTTACTGTTACAGTATCCCCTTCGCTAGTATTAAATGAGAGTGCACCCTGGCACAATTAGGTGGGGGTACAGCAAGTTGAAGTGTACAATAGTATGGATGATGAATTAGATCGAGAATTGAGGGTTGGCTTAAAAAACGAAAAACCCTACTCTTTAGTAAGGTTTTTCGAAATCCATTTTTTCATTATCTATCCATATACAAGACATTCAAATAAGACTTTACCCCTATGTGTGGCTCTACTTTTTTTTGTAATCCAAGTATTGCTTAAATCTTTTGTGTGTCCATAGCCAAGATTCTGGGCTTTGGCGTAAGAGTTTTTCTAGGTGTTCCTTATAGCGAGTGGTGATCTGCTCTGATGTCAATCCTGCATCTTTCTTGGCCAATTGGACAATTTCAATCTCATATCGGCCTCGACCTACCCTGTGTATATCAATACTATAGATAGCAAGATCCGCTTGAGCAGCGTAGATTGCTGCTCCGTGATGAAATCGGGCTGTACCACCTAAGAAGGGCAGCTCTAAGAACCGTTCCTTGCCGGATGGTCGCTGATCTGCGATAAAGACGAGTGCTTCTGGGTTTGATTTATTGTGCAGTCCTTGAAGGTATTTGCCTGTTTCCCTAGAGGGTACGACACTCACATTATTGCCAGACCGTCCATTGATCATATAATTATTGATCAGCGGGTTGGCTATCAATTTGACAATACCGACTATGTGATGCTCCATCTGCAGGCCTAGGCAGATAGGACCCCATTCCCAGTTATTATAATGTTGGCTGTAGGTGATGAGGTGTTCGTTAGCCGTGTAAGCTTTAGCTAGGATTTCTGGGTTCCTGAGCTTAAATCTTGGGATAAGTTTCTCTGGATGGATCGCTAAGCCTTTGAAAGATTCTAGGATGATATCGACAAAGTTCTTATAGAAGTTGTTGGCAATTGTGGCTCTTTCGACTTGAGTTTTTTCTGGAAAGCAGTAGGCTAGATTTTGATCTATGACCGACCTTCTATAGCCAAATATATCTTTCAGTATAAATCTAAGAATGTCTGATAACCTGTAGAGAAGAGGAAATGGAATGAATTTGAATAACCCGACGACTAATCTAAATCCTATATATGACAGTCTATGCACTAGATGATTTCTGGAAAAGTATCTGATTCTGTTCCTGCCGGTATCAGGCGAGATCTCAGAAGATCCATATTTATAAAGTGCTTATTGCACTCCTTGTAGAATTCTGGAGTGAGCGCAGATTTTAGTTCTTGAATATTCTCAAACTGATCGTCTCTGAACTTATAGGTTTGTTCTAAGAGACCTCTTTCTAGTTTGATACTAAATCTGGAATTCATATTGAATACGGTTACTCTTATGTTTCCTTCTGTCCATTCGTCAACTATGCGCATCGTTCTCTGTATTGTAAGTTTTCTTTATGCTCTGCGTTAGGCTCTTGTAGATAGCACTAAGGTAAGCATCTTCCTTGATGAGTGCTAAGTGCTTGGCTTCTACTTTGACATCATTTCTTCTAGCAGGTCCAGTTTGTATAAGACAAGGATCACTATTAAGAATCTTATCGAAAGAAGATTTGACTATAGGTAAAAGGACCTTAGGGTCTAAGTGATTGTCTTCTAAAAATTGTGAAGTCTTACAAGCGAGATGATTGGTAAAGTTATTCATCATGACAGCCGCAAGATGATATCTTAATCTACTTTTGTCATCGACCTCCTGTACAGTAGGAGAAAGCTGTCTGGCCATCATCCTCAATACGCGAGTAGCCAATGGTGTGTTGCCGAATATAAAAAATGGAATCTCACTAAGGTCAGCCGGTTTGTTTTTTTTGAATGATTGCAATGCATAGAAACTACCATAGTTTTCTGCCTTTTTACCCAATAAGATAATGGATGTTGCGCCCGAGCTGTGGGCTAGTATCTGCTTGGAATTGAGTTGTGGCAGTTGTGCGACAACTTCTTTGATAGCATCATCCTTCACCATAAGGAGGTAGACTTCAGCTTCAGTGTTTAATTGTCCAAGACTATCAGTGGCTGTAGCTTTCACTTTAATAGAAAGCTTTTCGGCGTTGGAGAGGTTTCTGCTGTAGACTTGAAGAATATCACAGCCTGCCTTATGCAATGCTGGTATAAAGTGATGGGCGAGATCTCCTGAACCTATGCTGACGACTTTGATGTTAGTCATTACTTTTTTCTTCTGCTCAGTAGAGAGACAAAGAAGCCTAAGAGCATCATAATAGACCCAGCCCAGAATAAGTTAATCCCTGGAAAAACAAGCGCCTCTAGTACAATAACATCATTTCTTGTCACATCCTCTGCTAGTTCTACGATGATTTCTCCTTTTGATCTATCGTCTTGCGCCAGTGCAAAGGTAAATTCTTCACTCTGTGGATTAATATGTACGAGCCTAGCGTGTATGCCCGGTCTCTGTGCATAGTCTTTAAGATTAAATGGCTGTCCCTCACGAATTACATAAGTGGGTCGTAGTTGCTCTCCCTTAGTATCTCTCAATATAGCTTGTACTGCGATGTCATTGGCTTCGGCCTCATAGTGCTGGTTGGTGATCTGATTATCAAATCCCATCAATAAGTACTCCTCACCTCCGTAATCAACCTTATCTCCTTTTTTCATCACATAGGTCTCATACTTGAGCTGGTCCTCTGTATTGAAATAGTTATCGAAGCTCTCTTCGTTTAACTTTAACTTGACTCTTAGATCATTTAGTTGATCGTGATATTGATACAATAGATTTTCTCTGACACCTATAGCTGGTTCTGCAACTTCATTGTATTTGCCATCGAGTGATTTAAATCTGAGTCTTGCACTTATACCCAAATCATTTTCGTGTTGGAGATAATCTTTATTGGTAGGGCTGAAGCTAATTTCTTCTAGTACCCCATAGTGTTGCTTGGTGAAGACCGTATCGCCGATGGACATAATGTATTGGCGGTACTTGAGAGAATCCTCCTCCTCCTTGGCCAACTTTACGTCTTGCTGAGCAGGTGGCAGTGCGGCAATGGTTGTGAAAATATCTTTGCTTAGTAAATGCTTGGTGCCTGGGTTATTGGCAGCAACCTTGCTCAAGTCATTGCTAAAAAGTACGTTAGGATAAACATAATATGGATCGACATTGCCACGAAGTGAATCTTCTCGCTCAAACTTTATCTTAAAAGTCCTCGTCTTGTCAACTATGGTATCGCTCTCATAAGTGATCCAGTGGTTGTTGACATATAGGGGTTCTTCTTTTATCAGTGTCACAACAGAGGCCAAGTCCTCATCATCCTGAATGCCCCGCATCGCAAAGGGATTGGTCGTGAGGACATCTTGATTAAGACCACTCGTCAATATCCCGATAATCATAACAGCAAAGCCTATATGCGATATAGCGGCAGAGGCCACTCTAGGATTATTTTTGGCTACCTTAAAGATGTAGTGGACATTAGATGTCACAGCAAACCACGCAGCAAAAGCCATCACCAAGTACTTCCAGTGGAAATAATCTATCCACAGACTCAGTAAAAAAGTCAAGACTCCAGCAATGACAAGATGCACAAACATCTTCGTTGCATAACCTAACTTTTGATTCTTGGAGTATTCTTGGGTCTTGTATCTGAAAAATATAGCACTTCCAGAAAGAGCAGTAACGAGAACTGCTATCCAGATTTGAAATTTATTAAAGTGGGGTATCGGGTCAGAAATCACTGTGCCGATAAAGTCAGGGTCCTTAAGGTTAATCAGAGCATTCAGTACCGGAAGAGATGTCGATCCGGAGATAATAGTCCCGCTAAAAAGTAAAACCAAAGCTCCTATGAACATCCAAAACTCTCTCGAGTAGATGGATTCTTCTTTTTTGATTACTGGAATCAAGCGACTCTTAGCGATGTAGAGGATAGCTGATAGTAAGAAGAAAAAGAGGACCATAAATATCAACTGCGGCTCCAATCCCATCTCCGTAAATGCATGCGCTGAAGTGTCCCCCAAGATCCCGCTTCTCGTCAGGTAAGTAGAGTAGAGGACACCTACGAAACAAAGACAGTAATAGATGTAGGTACTTCTTATGGCTCTGCCTGTCGCATTGGCAATTAGGTTGGTATGTACACCAGCTACAAGGATTATCCAGGGTACCAGTGACATATTCTCAACTGGATCCCAAGCCCAATAACCGCCGAAACTCAGCGCCTCATATGCCCATGCGCTACCCATTAATATGCCTACACCTAAGATGCCTGCTGAGAATAGACTCCACTTCATAGCTGTTCTCAACCACTCAGTGGCCTTACCAGTGTAGAGTCCAGCTGCTGCATAGGCAAAAGGAATAGTTGTAGACGCAAAACCTAAGAATAGTGTAGGGGGGTGGATGGTCATCCAGTAATTCTGTAAGAGTGCATTGAGCCCTGTACCCTTTATCTGAGCGACATAATCTGCATTTTGGAAAAGTGGAATGTCCATTACATCTCTGAGTAGGAGAGTAGGGTTGCTACCCAGTTTGTAGGTAAAGTCCCCTAGATTGATATGGACGCCGAGCAACATTGAGGCGAGCACCGCTTGTATTAGGGCCACAAAGATCATCACACTGTGGTGCCACTCACCTGCCTTTCTTATAAGTATAAATCCGAGAATGATATGCCAGAACATCCACAGGAGAAAACTACCTTCTTGCCCTTCCCAGAATGCGGAAAAGATATACCGCATCGGCAGCTCTTCGTTCACGTGGGCTTGCACATAAGCATACTCATAATACTGCTTGAGCATGATGTAGAAAAGCGTGCCTATTATCGTGAAGGTACTGAGCCCGTGCACTCCAAATGAGGTTTTTCCTAATCTACCCCAGGATTCTGAATTATGACGTGTGGCACAGCGATAAGCCCAAGCGCTAAAAAGTGCAGCGACAAAACTAAGGACGACACAGAACTGGCCGATGTATCCTGGAAGGAGATGTTCTCCTATATATTGTATTTCTTGTATCACATTGAGAGGCTCGCCTCAGATCTAATTTTAAGTTCTTCGTCTTTATATTTTGATGGGCATTTCATTTGCACATCTGTCGCTACAAAGGTGTCCTCCTCCATCTTTCCAGTGACGACAACAGT
This sequence comes from uncultured Saprospiraceae bacterium, assembly GCA_937929835.1. Lineage (GTDB taxonomy): Bacteria > Bacteroidota > Bacteroidia > Chitinophagales > Saprospiraceae > RFSX01. Next base: position 12,294 of record CALFUU010000145.1, read on the forward strand.
CTCAGAGGTTTCGAAATCTTGTGGCTTCGGTATCTTAAGGATAACCTTCTTGCTCACACCTTCACTGTCCTTCATTGTAAAACTGAAAGCACTTGGAGAATTGATGGGATCATACTCGATATCAAAATCTCGATCTATCTGTCCCGCTATCTTGACCCTGCTGTTTTTATCAGCGGCACTTGCGTAGGTGCCATAGGTGGTTACATCTTTAGATGCAGATATTATTATAGCTACTGCGGCAATTAAGGCTAGGGCAGCAATGAGGTAAATCTTCTTCATATCGGTAAGTTTCTGTAATGCAGAATCTTCTATAAAAGTACATCCTATTAGGAATAAATATTAAACGTATTCCATATGAATTAGTTGTTTGTCTATCCTTCAAATAAGGACTCTACAAATGCAGCTCTATTGAACACTTGGAGGTGGTCGATCCCTTCTCCGACGCCTATGTATTTTATTGGAATCTTAAACTGATCTGAGATACCTAAGACTACACCCCCTTTGGCAGAGCCATCAAGCTTTGTCAAGGCGAGTGAGGTCACTGTTGTCGCTGCGGTAAACTTATTGGCCTGCTCTATAGCATTCTGACCAGTAGTTGCATCTAGCACGAGCATCACCTCGTGAGGCGCACCAGGTAGTTTTTTATTGATAGAGTTACTGATCTTGGTGAGTTCCTCCATCAAGTGCTTCTTGGTGTGTAGTCTGCCTGCAGTATCTATGATGCAGAGGTCTATGTCGTTATTCTGGGCATATTGTACAGTCTCATAGGCTACGGCTGCTGGGTCAGTATTCATCCCTTTGCTGTAGAACTCCACCTCGTTTCTATCTGCCCATATCTTGAGTTGGTCTACGGCTGCAGCTCTAAAGGTATCAGCTGCTCCGAGTACAACTTTCTTTCCCCTCTTCTTATACTGATGTGCAAGCTTACCGATAGTAGTGGTCTTGCCCACGCCATTTACCCCCACGACAAGCAATACATAAGGTATATGATAGTCGGGGTAGACAAAGTCTTCAATGTCCTCAGTATTGTTCTCCTTTAAAATATCGACGACAACATTTTTGAGGATGGTATTGAGCTCGTTAGTATTGATGTATTTGACTTCGGCAACTTTAGTTTCCAGTCTTTCGATGATCTTGACAGTTGTATCTAGGCCTACATCAGAAGAAATCAGGATACCTTCCAACTCATCGAGAAAGGACTCGTCTACCGTCGTTTTTCCGGCTACGGCCTTCGCTATTTGACCAAAAAGGCTCTTTTTAGTCTTTTCTAGACCTTTGTCGAGGTCTTCTTTCTTCTCTCTGCTGAAGTATTTCTTGAAAATGCCCATCTAGAAAGTTTTTCGTTAGTGGATATAAAAAAAAGGCAAAGTGCTGTAGACCCTGCCTTTTGATATTTCTTGTTGAAGTCACAAGATTACTTCTTCGCGAAGAATTCTTTGACTTTATCCTTATGGATCATAACCTCTTTGTAGGTGTACTTTCCAGTCACTGGATCTTTGATGCTTTTAACAACTTTGCAAAAATCTCTACCTGAACCAGCATTTGCTGCTCTCTGAGCTACTCTCGCGTTCTTTGATACTTTAGCCATGACTATTTAATTTCTTTGTGAACAGTATATTTCTTCAATATAGGGTTGTATTTCTTCAACTCCATTCTATCAGGAGTGTTTTTCCTGTTTTTTTCAGTTACATATCTAGACGTACCTGGCTGTCCAGAGGTCTTGTGTTCTGTACATTCTAGTATTACCTGTATTCTATTTCCTTTAGATTTCTTTGCCATAGCGGTTTAGCTTTTTACTTTGTCAATTCTACACCTACGTCAAATCCAGCTTTTTGCTGTCTTTTGAGGTATTCGTAAAGACCGATTTTATTGATATTTCTCATTGCACTCGTCGAGATCTTAAGATCTACCCATTTGTCCACCTCAGGGATGTACATACGCTTGTTGATCAGATTCGGAAGGAATCTTCTTTTTGTTCTTCTCTTTGAGTGAGAGACATTATTTCCTGTGATTGGACGCTTACCTGTAAGCTGACATATTCTAGACATAAGGCTATCTATTTATTTAGCGGTGCAAAAGTAATTTAAATATCCCTGATTAGAAACCTATTTGGCACCTTAAAGAGACCGAAATACGCCTTTTTTCTCTTTATGCATCTCAAAATTGACATTTAGCTGTCATTAACACCCTACAAAGTGCCCTACAAATCACTCTACAAGAGCTCTATTGCGATCTCAAATGGGCAAATTGTTGTCTTATACCTTCCAAAATTTAAAGTATCGATTCTGAAATATAGGTTATTAATGTTCTGTACTTGTCTTAGATATGTGTTTAAAGTTTATAATTATTTTACAATCAATCTAATATTTAAGGAAATGAAGTCTTTCATAAGTATGCTTACAGCCGTTTTATGCTTTTGTTCTTTTTCATACGGCCAGTGGGCTGTAGGTCCAAAAGTATCTTATGGTACAATACTCCAAGGTGAGCAAAGCATACGCGTTATCCCTAACTCTGATAAATTACCAACGATTTTATCTTATTTGGGGGGTTCTCAAGTTTATTCAGCTGGTTTTACTGTATATAATAACATCGGTCCAGCATTTATTCAATTTGAAGCGCAGGGTACAAAATTTACACAAACATTTAGTGTCAGTGATTATGCGACGCCACCTCAGGTGACAATCCTTGACGACACGCAATATTTTATAGAGTTGCCGGTTACTGCTGGTATCAACTACAACGATTTTAGAATAGGTGTAGGACCAATTCTTGAAATCGCTGTGGATAGAAACACAGATCTAGCTTACCTCGAGGGGTATGAGGATAAGAGAAAAAAATTCAATGGATCATTCCAAGCTCTATTGGGCTACAACAAAGGCATTTTCAATATGGATGTTAGATATGTATACAAGTTTTCTAGTATCGTAGATGATTTCGCATTGGGTAATGACCAACTTAAATTGAATAGAAGCGCTAACAGATTAAGTTTTTCTGTGGGTATGCTCTTCGGAGGAAAAAACAACTTGCCAGAGTTAGAAGAAGAAACTTTATCGCAGAACGTGATAATGTTTTAAGGCTTTCAAAAATTTTTTATGAGAAACAAAAAGCGATGCCTAGGGGTGTCGCTTTTTTTTATGCTCAGCTGTCTTACCTTCGGGGTATGAGTGCAAGATCAGAGTTTACAAAGTTTCTAAAATCGCTCAGTGAGGAAGAGCTTCGCGAGGAGTTGAAATCTCTGTATTCTTCTATCAAGGACGTGAAGCAACACTACCAAATGGAATTGGGTGGAGACGCAGAACGGAAGAAGATATTTGATAAGGCCAAAAAGGATATCTACAACCTCTATTTTATTAGGAATATACCTCGTAAGCGCCCCCGCGTAGCCAAGATTAAGGCGATACTCAAGGAGATGAAAAAGCTGTCTGTCTTTAGTCATGAAACGGCTGATCTGCTTCTAGCGACAACAGAGACTTGCCTTGAGTATCTATATAATAGAAGCTATACCACCTCAGCCACTTATAATTCCTGTATCGATAGTTACGACCAAGCACTAGCAATTATAGATACGGGGTTGCACGCCGACTTCGAAAAGCGCTGCCGGTTCATAGCTGCCAAAGCTGAGAACATAGACGAACTGGATGGCGTCCTCCAAGAGCTATTCGATAAGGTCTTTGATGCTTAGACTTGGACGTAGTAGACATCCGTATTGTTGCGGAGGATACTGTACACTCTAAAGGCACCTGCTTGGTTTTGACACTGTTCTAGTAGGTCGAATACTTTGACAGTTTTGGGTAGACCAGAAAAGACCAAGGTAAAATGAGTGTCACCGCCACCAACTTCTTTCCACTCTGGAAAATAGGTAATGTTCTCTGCATGTACCAAAGTCGATACATGATCAGAATGATGATCAAAGAGAAAGGTCGTCGGCCATATTCTGATAAAGGTGGGCTCAGTAGAATTCTGTAGACAATGGACGACTACTTGACCGGCTTCGTGGACTTGGGATTTGAGTTCAGCGAGGAGATCAGGGGCGATTTCAACTTTCGGATTGCGAACTATAACCGGTGCTTCTATTTCCATTTTTATTAACAAGTTTTCAGAGTGTGCAATTGTATTGCACGATAGCAAGGCATATTTGAATCAATTATTCACTCAAAACTAAAAATCGTCATATGAATCGCCAACTTTATTTCAAAGCTATTAAGGCCATCAGAGAAGGAAAGACATTCTATAGAAGCGGGCTGCCGCACACCCTAGCCAATAAGCTGGTCTGGGAAGAATTGAAACTGGAAATCGAACAGGGATATTCTATAGATGTGCCGAGGGCGGCGTAGTATCTGTCTGGGATACTCAGGTTAGTTAATAGTACTACCTCTCTATTGAGGTTTCATTCAGTTCCTTGCCTATAATAAACAGTTTTGTAAGACAATCCATCAGGTAAATCGCTTTTGTAACAGGTTTATGAGTAATCGCTGTGCAATTTGCCACAGATCTTTCTAGACTAGCTTGCAGATAGTTGTAGATAGTTATATTTGCGTTATGGCCACGTAGCTCAATTGGATAGAGTACCTGATTACGGCTCAGGAGGTTGAGGGTTCGACTCCTTCCGTGGTCACTAAAAACCCTTGTAAGTCATTGATTTACAGGGGTTTTGTGTTTGAGGTCCTCTGCCCTTACTGGACTAGCCGCTCGCTTTCTCGATTAGTTCAAAACTATTTTAGTGAGCTATCAAGATATACCTTAGTTCTCCACATCATCACAGAAGTATATTCTCAATTTATCCGCAAAGAGCATATGTATAATGATGTAGTCAACCATTGATTTCCCATTTGTGTTGTAAGAGCTGTAAGATACAGTAGAAACCTCCTTCCTGTCTATATGGATAATTTTGGAGATCTTCTATTGAATTTGTCTTATTAAAAATTTAACTTAGAGTTCATTTTTAAGAAAAAAACTAGAGGTATGGCTCAGTATATAGATATGGACAACGTCAGATTCATCCTACATGACGTACTAGATGTACAGCAATTATGTGCATTTGAGAGACACAAGGACTATGATAAGGAGGCCTTTGACATAATGCTTGACTCTACTAAGGCCTTTGCAGATAAGCTACTGTATCCTTGCTTTAAGGAATGTGATGCCAATCCGGCACGTTACGAGGACGGGAAGATATTTGTTCTTCCTATTATAAAAGACATAATGAAACATGCTGGGGAGAATGGTTCCATAGCAGCAACCTTCGATTATGAAGTAGGAGGGATGCAATTGCCCAACACCGTCTATGTATCGATGGGACATATAGCCCAGTCTGCCAATAATCATTTAACTGGGTATGCTGGACTAACCTCTGGCGCGGCCAACCTCATCGTTACCTTTGGTACACCTGAATTGGTAGAGCGGTTTACGCCTAAGATGATCGCTGGAGAATGGGGAGGAACGATGTGCTTAACAGAGCCTCAAGCAGGTAGCTCTCTATCGGATATTACTACTTCTGCTTCGCCTCAAGAAGATGGTTCGTATAAGATTAAGGGACAAAAGATATTTATCTCAGGAGGTGACCATGAGTACTGTGATAATTTTGTGCATCTCGTATTGGCTAGGATAGATGGAGCACCTGCAGGTACAAAAGGAATCTCTCTTTTTGTTGTTCCCAAGAAAAGACAAGTAGATGGTGATCTAGAATCAAATGATGTACTGACCGCAGGAGATTTCCAGAAAATGGGTCAGAAAGGTTATTGTACAACCCATCTTGTATTTGGAGAAAAGGATGATTGCTATGGCTGGCTAGTTGGCTCGCCCAACAAGGGCTTGAAGCATATGTTCCAGATGATGAACGGTGCTCGTATAGACGTGGGTCTGATGGCTACATCAATCGCAACAGCGGCCTACCACGCTTCTCTGCAATATGCTAAAGAGAGACCTCAAGGCAGAAGAATATTAGCAGGTGGACAGAAGAATATATCGGCAGAACAAACGACAATAATAGATCATCCTGATGTGAGACGTATGCTCTTATTGCAGAAGGCCATAGCAGAAGGATCTGTGTCTCTTCTGTTACAAGCATCTATGTATCACGATCTCTCTACACTAGCTCCAGAAGATGAAAGAGAACGCTATCACGATCTCTTAGAAATATTAACGCCTATCGCCAAAACCTATCCTAGCGAAGTGGGTCGAGACGCAGTCAATGCTGGCTTACAAATATTTGGTGGTTATGGTTTCTGTACGGAATTTCCTCTGGAGCAATACTATCGCGATATTAGAATTATGTCTCTCTATGAAGGGACGACCGGCATCCAGTCCCTTGACCTTCTAGGCCGTAAAGTCACTATGAAAAATGGTGCCGCTATGAGAGCTCTGGTTAAAGAAATGATCGTCGATATAAAAGCCGCAAACAACTTCGATGATCTAAAACCATATGCCGCCCAACTCAAAGAGGCTTCTAAAGATTTAGAGGAGACAATTATGCATTTGTTACAGTTTGCAATGAGTGGAGAGCACGAGCGCTTTATTGCGGATGCCAATATCTTTATGGAAATGATGTCGCACATCGTCATCGGCTGGCAGTGGCTAAAAATGGCTACAGTTGCCAAGACAGCACTCGTGACGGGAAATAAAACTTTCAGCGAAGATTTCTATGAAAGTAAAATCCATACGATGAAGTTCTTCTATAAGTATGAGCTGCCTAAGACGGCTTCTTGTAAGCTGACCTTATTTAATAGCGAGACACTAACCATAAAAGAACAAGCGCCTACAGTCTTGGTATAAAGCTATTTGCTATATAGTTAGTTATGAGATGAGTGACTCCAAATAGGTGCATATTTAGATAATTGAATCTCCATTTAGAATGCACTCTTTTTGTTCTTATAAGTTTACTAACCAAATGATTATCAAGCAATTAGTCATTTACCTCGCCAGCCGGCTTTCCCCATCCGGAACTGATGTTTCGGTTCTCTCGTTTCATAGGTCCATTTAGGACCTATGATGCAACCTGTGGTTGCAACTCTCGTTTATGTCTTGAAACAAAAACAGCCTGCCCTGAGCGTAGTCGAATGGGAACCAAAAAATTCAAGGCTGCCAGCCCACTCGCTTTCGCGGTTCTCTCTCTCAGAGTTGTCCACTCTGCACTTTGGGTTCGTTCGTTCCTATTTCTTAACGGTTCTAAAACTACAATTCCTAAACGGTCTTAAACTCGCCTATGGGTTAAACCCAAGCCCGTTCTTAACGGAATTCTAGTCCTTATAACCTAAAATGAAAGAGGCCAAAGTCTAAATTTCACTCTTGTAGATTAAATCCTCCAGTGCTACTTAAGTAGGCGATTCGGTTAGTTTGAATGGTCACAACATCCAGTTGATTGCCCTACACCCTAAGCCACCTATCCCTGGTGAGGCCAAGACATCGAGGCAGAAAGACCAGGAATTTAAAGCGGCTTCAAAGTCACTTAGAAATAGTAAAAGGAACTGTTTGCAGATAGTTTTAGGAGACCTCAATGATGTTGTATGGAGTAGGGCTTCTAAGTTGTTTAAAATGGAAACAGGATTGAAAGATCCTAGGGTAGGTAGGGGAACCTTTAGTACATTTCCTACGTACGCTCCTGTACGTTTTCCTATAGATCATATCTTTTGCTCGCCCTTGATTGAACTTATAGAATTAAAGAGAATGCCCAATATTGGGTCGGACCATTATCCTATATATGTTAGTCTAGCAATACCTAAGCCCTAAGCAGAGAGATTAGTTTTTTGTTTTACTTGGAGTGAATCTTGAAACTAGAGGTAATACTCGATTTCGCTTCTAACATCTTAGACACAGAGCAATATTTTTCAAGTGATAAGTTAATCGCTTTTTCTACTTTACTTTCCTTAAGTGGTCCGTACAGGTCATAGTGGACGTGTATGGTATCGTACTCTTTTGCATCTTCTACTTTAATTGTTGTCGCCGTAACCTCTACCTTAATATCTAAGAGGTCTTGCTTCATTTTTTGGAGTATTAGGACGATGTCTATACTGCTGCAGCCCGCTACACCCATTAATAAAGTCTCCATAGGTCGTACACCATTGCCTTTGCCACCTATAGCTTCTGAGCCGTCCATCAGTATCGAGTTGCCCGTAGTATTCGTGGCTTGGAAATTTACGTGGTCATCGATGCGCTCCATCGATATTTTTGTGATATTATCTGACATTATTTTGAAAATTTATAGGGCCATTCCCTAGGATAGTTCTCGTAGAATCCATTGAGATAAATTTCTGGGTTATCACTTTCTAGAATTGTCTTCAGGTCGTTAACGGATTTTATCTTTTTACCATTAGCACTAGTTATAATGTATCCTGGATCCATATTGACGGATTCTATTTTACTGTCTTTGAGTATGCTGACGACCATAACACCTTCTTTTTCATTACGCTCTTTTTCTTCTTGATCTAGATTGCGTAATTCAAATCCTAAATCAGTAAAGATTTTGTCCTTTCGTACAGCTACATAATCCGTGGTATTCAGCTGATTGTGTAAAGTCGCTTTTGTGGTTCTGGTCTTTCCAGCTCTGATGTATTCTATATCGATTTTATCTCCAGGTCTGTATTGGCCGACGGCCTCTAGGAAAGCTGGTCTCGTTGCAGTCGGCTTTCCATTGATGGATACGATAACATCTTCATATTCTAAACCAGCTACGCTAGCTGCGCCATCCTTTTCTACGAGATCCACGAACACGCCACTTATCTCCTTTAGCCCCAGTTGTTTGGCCCTTTTGGCATTTACATTAAGAATACTGACACCCAACCAAGCTCTCTGCACAGCTCCGTACTGCTGCAGGTCCTCAGTTACTTTTTGTACCAAATTGGAAGGCATCGCAAAAGAGAAACCCTCATATTTTCCACTGTAAGTTAGTATAGCGGTATTGATGCCGACGAGTTGTCCTTTTCTATTGATGAGTGCTCCGCCGCTATTGCCAGGATTAACAGCAGCATCTGTTTGTATTAAGGATTCTATCCCTTGCTTCTTGAAGATGTCTATGTTGCGCGCTTTAGCACTGACAATACCCGCTGTTACACTCGAGCTCAATTTAAATGGATTACCGATCGCCAAGACCCATTCACCAATATCTAGCCTGTCAGAATTTCCGTATTTCAGATAGGGTAATCCTTCTGCTTCTATCTTTAGCAGGGCGATATCAGTAGATAGGTCGAATCCTTGCAGTTGAGCTCTAAACTCCCTCCTGTCCTCCAGTATTAAATTGATCTCTTGGGCTTCCTTGACGACATGGTGATTGGTGACAATGTAACCATTGCTAGATATGATGACGCCTGATCCATTGGATTTGGTATATTTTTCGTTTCTGAATCCTTCCTTTTTTATAGTGATGGCTTCAATGGCGACGACTGCATTTTTTGCAGCTTTGGCGGGGGCAACGAAATCTATATCCGCTACAGATACTTCTTTGTAGGTAGGATAGTATGGGCTAGACTGGTCTTGGTATGCAACAAGTCTAGCATAATTAGACTCCAGCTGCTCCACTTTTTCTTGTTGCAGGTAGTGATATATTGCGAGGCACAATAGACTACACAAAACAGAAATGACAATCGTATTAAGATTTTTAGTCATATGACAAACTTAAGCAGATTATAAGACTTAGGCTAATTCCCTAGCTTTACATTCTCTTATAAGTACTTAAAACGCTAGAAAGTGAAAATTGATTTCGTAAAATACCAAGGTGCTGGAAACGACTTCATTATTATAGATGATTATGAAAGCGATAAAGACAGCTCTGTCTTCACTGTGGATAACATCAATCGGCTTTGCGACAGGAGATTCGGTATCGGTGCGGATGGTTTGATGATCTTAAAGAACCACGCTGATTATGACTTTGAGATGATCTACTACAATAGTGATGGTAGAGCCAGCAGTATGTGTGGCAATGGCGGGCGCTGTATCGTAGATATGGCCTATAGGAAGGGTATTATTGATGGGAGCTCTTGTGCATTCTTAGCCGTTGATGGACCGCACAAGGCCAAGGTCAATAAGGATGTTATCGAGTTAGAGATGACCGATGTATCTCATATAGAGTGCAAGAAAACCAACGAATTCTTCTTGGATACAGGCTCCCCGCACTATGTCGTTGTCGTTAGTGATCTGAAAATGGACCTCGTTACTGAAGCACACAAAATCAGATATAACCCTACATACAGGGAAGAGGGCACCAATGTCAACTTCATCAAGCCAATCACTGGGGGTATAGAAATCAGAACCTATGAGCGGGGAGTAGAAGCGGAGACGTTGGCCTGTGGGACGGGTGTGACGGCTGCAGCACTAGCCTACACACGAGAGTTTGAGCCGGAGGCCAAGAGATTAGAGGTAATAGCTCAAGGTGGAAACCTCAGTGTGCGATTTGACAAGAAGGGAGACGGCTGGACCAATATATGGCTGATAGGTCCTGCACAGCGGGTTTTTGAGGGATCTATAGACCTAAATCTAATTACCTAGTTGCAGATTGAGATTGGTTCTAGCATTGTTGAGCTCTGATAAGGCGTGGAAATCACCTTTTTCTTTGGCCAAGGCTACGCCTTCATTGTAGATGTTCATCGCCAAGTGATCCTCATTGATAGTTTCATAAAGCTTAGCTAGGTGGTAGTATAGACCGATATATTCTGGGTCAATGGACTTAAGTTTGATATAGTGTGTAAGGGCTTGGCTTAAGTCCTCACGCTGTTCGTATTCCTTAGCTACAGCAAAAAGAAGAAAGCTATCTTCTGGCTTTTGCTCTAAGTAATCCAATAAGGTCTCTAATCTGTCTTTACTCATAAGTAGCATTCTTGGGGCATCCCATCAAATTAAACTATATTTACATCTGATTGCAAATATGATTCTATTTTGAATTATGCCATTAATTAAAGGATTGATTCCTTCATGAAGACTTCATTACTTAATCCCACTCATAATAGCACAGACTTAGAGCCAACATTTTGTTTGGATAGCCTTACCCTTGATTAAATGAAGAAGATCGATCTTGAAATCGTTGCACTTTCTCATAGTGTAACTCAGTCTCATAATTACGCAGTTGTATTAGGAGAGAAAGTAGGAAATAGAAGATTACCTATAGTGATAGGAGGCTTCGAAGCACAAGCTATAGCAGTTGCTATGGAAAGAATGATACCTAATCGCCCATTGACCCACGATTTATTTAAGAATACACTAGATACCTTTGATATAGAGCTCAAGGAAGTGGTTATCAACAATCTTCTAGATGGTATCTTCTATGCCCAGTTGGTTTGCGCTCGTGATGGCAATGAATTTGTGATTGACTCAAGGACCTCAGATGCCATAGCTATGGCTGTACGCTTTAAGAGTCCTATCTATACCTTTGATTTTATTATGGATCAAGCCGGTGTAGTTCTAGAGGATAATGAAGACGAGGGTGGCACATCCATCATCCCTGATGAGGCACCTCAATCGGATTCTCTAGAGAACCTTTCGCCCAAAGCCCTAAATAAGATGCTCGAAGAAGTCTTAGAAAGGGAGGATTATGAGCAAGCGGCCAAGATTAGAGACGAAATCAAGAAGAGAGAAGAGGGTAGTTAGACCTTTCTGTTGTGATGGACCTAGCCTAGTATTAATCTGCAATCCTTATTTCCTGTAAAATTTCTAGCAGTCTTATCTTCATCGCTGGTGTGAAATCCATATGTGTCACAAAGCGCACTTCATATGGCCCAAAAGCTGAAGCTATTATGCCCTTTTCTTTGAGCAACGCCACGTATTCTGTTGCAGGCATCGTTTTGAGTTTGAATATGAGAATATTGGTTTTGACTGGAAGTACCTTTTCTACATAGGGTAATGTCTCCAGTACTTGGCCTATTTCCTTAGCCGTATCGTTATCTTCTTTGAGTCGATTAATGTTGTTATCTAGAGCAAAGAGGCCAGCTGCAGCAATGATTCCTGCCTGCCGCATACCACCGCCCATCACCTTTCTGAACCGCTTAGCGTCTCTTATAAATTCCTTGTTTCCAAGTAGAACAGAGCCCACAGGCGCACCCAGACCTTTGGACAAGCAGATGGATATACTATCAAATTGCTCACCCACATCTTCAGTACTTTCGCCAGTTTCCACCAGTACATTGAATAATCGAGCTCCATCAAGGTGAAACTTTAGATGCTTCTCCTTTGCCACGGTACTTAGTGCAGAAATTTCATCTAGTGTATAGTAACCTCCACCACCTTTATTACAACTGTTCTCTATTACAAGAAGCTTAGATATCGGTAACCAATCATATAGAGGCTTGACAGCAGCGGAAACCTGATCTGGCGTAATCTTACCGTAGGCTCCTTTGAGTAGATTGACACTTATACCTGAGTTATAGGCGTAACCAGCCGTTTCATATTGATAGACATGCGAGGTATAATCACAGATCATTTCATCTAGCGGATTGGTATGCATCTTTATAGCCAGCTGATTGGTCATAGTTCCAGAGGGGCAGAAGAGTCCAGCCTCCATATCAAACATATCTGCGAGTCGCTGTTGGAGTTTGTTGACCGTAGGATCCTCACCAAAGACATCATCTCCGACAACAGCATTGGACATTGCTATCCGCATTTCTTTGCTCGGTTGGGTAATTGTGTCACTAATAAGATTGATAACCATGAGACTTCTATATTTGTCTTCAAATCTAATGGTTCTGGATGCCTTTCCAACAAGAATTCTATAAGTCAGCATTCTCAGTAGATAACATCATCTTTGGTTTTGACGGTGATACGCTAAAGGTGCTACTTATCAAAAGGCGTGAAGATCCATATGGTGGACAGTGGGCATTGCCAGGGGATATAGTCACGCCAACTGAGGACTTAGTGACGGCGGCCAAGCGAGTCCTTTTGCAACTTACAGGCTTGCGCGATGTCTATCTTGAGCAAGTACACACATTTGGTAAAGTAGACAGGCATCCCAAGGGACGCGTCATCACCATAGCTTACTATTCATTGATCAATATTGCCAAGGTGGATATAGCCCCTGCCTCATTTGCAGAAAAGGTAGAATGGAAAGAGGTACGATCTATTGAGTCATTGGCCTTTGATCATTTAGATATAATGCAAACTAGTCTTGCACGGCTGCAGCAAGATCTTAAGCTGAGACCGATAGGTTTTGAACTACTCCCAGAGAAGTTTACCCTTACTGAGTTACAAAGACTCTATGAGGTCGTCCTACAGCAAGATCTTGATAAGCGAAACTTCAGGAAGAAGATTCTTAATATGAACATCCTCAATACCTTGCACGAACTACAATCAGGAGTTTCTCACCGTCCTGCCAAGCTCTATTCTTTTGATCAAATCAAATATGAAGACGCTAAGAAAAATGGTGTCATCTTCGAGATTTAACCTCTCAATACAAATCCTCCTGAGTTGTAGATATGGTACCGAAAACCAGGAAACTTATTGGCTGTTTCATCTAGAATAACAGCCAACTCCGACCATCTATCAGCACCCAACCTGAACAAGACTGTCTGGTCCAATTCTGTATCGCCGTCTACTTCAGTAAGGACATATCTATCGATGCTAGGATCCATCCCGATGGTAAAATGACCATAATAGCCCGGCGCCAGATCTGTAAGCGCACTATCAATGAAAGCATCTGGAAACTCCGCCCTCAGCAATTGGTTGATATCCGTCGTTTCATCTGCAGTGGCCGTGATGTATCCCCACACAAGGTTTTCGGGAATCCTATTGAGTGTCTCTTCTTCTAGCATAATGCTATTGGTCTCGAGGAAGCGCATCTCAAGAGCAGTATCTGATATGCGCATTTTGCCTTCTGACAGCTCACCTCTATTCGTGATATTGATGTTTTTTTCCACTTGATCTGAGACCAAATCTATTGCAGTAGTTACAAATCCATCCCCATCCACACAGTCACTTGGTCTAGAAAAGCCCATTATTTCCAGATCAGCTGTACTCCCGCCACCCGTAAACTCAAATAAGAGCTCCGTATTGGTACAATCGGCAGCTGATGCATTGGTGATCAGAAGTTGCAGATTATTGGGTTCTACGGGCAAGGTTTGCCATAAAGAAAGTACCACTTCTAATTCTTGGTTGACAGGTGCTAAATCTTCTTCACCACTACACGAAAAAAGACCAATGAGTACTGCTGAGGCTAGGATAAGATTCTTCATAATAGATAAATGTATTTATTAATATAAAACTAACTAATAATCTAACGCATTGGCTCTCAATTATGTGAAAACACTGCAAATGCAAAGTGACAAATAGGCTATCTTTGCCAGCTATGAAGGAGATAAGGAATTTCTGTGTCATTGCACATATCGATCACGGTAAGAGTACCCTGTCAGATAGGCTGCTAGAATATACTCAGACGATATCAGAAAGGAAGATGCAAGACCAGGCCCTAGATGATATGGACCTGGAAAGAGAAAGAGGCATAACTATTAAGAGTCACGCTATCCAGCTCAATTATAAGCATACAGATGGGGTAGAATATGTGATGAACTTGATAGATACCCCGGGACACGTGGACTTCTCCTATGAGGTATCTCGTTCTATTGCCGCTTGCGAAGGGGCCTTATTGCTTATAGATGCGAGCCAAGGTATCCAAGCGCAGACGATATCCAATCTCTATCTGGCTCTAGAGCACGATCTAGAGATTATACCGGTCCTCAATAAGGTGGATATGGAGAGTGCGATGATAGAAGAAGTCTCTGACCAGGTTATAGACTTACTCGGATGTGAACTAGAAGATATTATCCATGCAAGTGGGAAGACAGGCCTAGGTGTGCAGGATGTGCTTACGGCCATAGTGGATAGAGTACCTTCACCAAAAGGAGATCTGGAAGCCCCATTACAAGCCTTAATTTTTGATTCATTGTTCAATTCATTTAGAGGGGTTATTGCCTACTTTAAAATTGTAAATGGTGTGATGAAGAAAGGGGAGAAGGTCAGATTTTTCAATACAGGAAAAGAATATCTTGCAGACGAGGTAGGCATCCTCAAGATGGATATGGAACCTAGAAAAGAACTCTCGGCAGGGCACGTGGGCTATATCATTACAGGAATAAAAGAAAGTAAAGAGATAAAAGTAGGGGATACGATCACAACTGTAGGTTACCCTTGTGAGAAAGGCATCGAAGGATTTGAAGAAGTGAAGCCGATGGTCTTTGCGGGTTTTTATCCGATAGATAATGATGACTTCGAGGACCTCAGAGATAGTCTAGAGAAGCTGCAACTTAATGATGCGGCACTTGTCTATGAGCCAGAATCATCTGCAGCCTTAGGGTTTGGATTTAGAGTTGGATTCTTAGGGATGCTCCACTTAGAGATTGTCCAAGAGAGACTCAGTAGAGAATATGATCAAGAGGTGATCACGACGATACCCAACGTATCCTATTTCTGTTATACCAAAAAAGGTGTCGAGATAAAAATCAATACACCCAATGACCTGCCAGATCCAACTATGATCGATAGAGTGGAGGAGCCTTATATAAGGGCACAGATTATCAGCAAGCCAGAGTATATCGGCGCTATTATGAATCTGTGTATGGATAAGAGAGGGACGCTGACCAAGCAAACTTACCTGACCACAGAGCGGATAGAGCTCACCTTTGAGTTGCCACTAGCTGAGATCGTATTTGACTTTTATGATAAGTTGAAATCTATCTCTAGAGGGTATGCTTCTTTTGATTACACACCTATAGATTTTAGACCTGCCGATCTAGTGAGGCTAGATATCAAGCTCAATGGCGATAACGTCGATGCGATGTCTTCTCTTGTGCACAGATCCAAGTCAGATCCTTTTGGAAGACGTATATGTAAAAAATTAAAAGAGCTCCTGCCTAAACAGCAGTTTGTTATTGCTATACAAGCTGCAATCGGTCAGAAGGTCATCGCACGAGAAACAATTTCTGCTATGCGTAAAGATGTTACCGCTAAGTGTTATGGTGGTGATATCACGCGTAAGCGTAAGCTCTTAGAGAAGCAAAAGAAAGGTAAGAAAAAGATGAGGCAGATCGGCTCAGTCCAAGTACCTCAAAAAGCATTCTTGGAGGTCCTTAAAATTAATGACTAGCCTTATTGTGTTGACGGCAGTGAGTCAACTCTTTTGTAATTAGACGACGAGGAGCAAGCCGACTTTGGACTACCAAGATGCTACCCCAAAGAAGTCAGCATAGAAGTTGAATTAACTAAAACAACTTCTATGCTTATCCTTCATCTGTTTACTGAATAACTATTTTTTGACTACTGCTTATACCATTGGGAGATACTATCTCCAATACAAACAATCCTTTGTTTTCTACTGAGATGACAGTTTCAGAATCTGTAATAGCACCTCTGTTTATTTGTTGTCCTCTTGAATCATATAATGTCCAAGATCCATTTTGATACACGGCATCACTGATGAATGTAACTAGACCTTGTGATGGGTTAGGATAGACGGAGACCAGTTGTTGTGCATCTACGTCCTGAGTACTTACACTACCATCGAAGACTGCTCCTAAAAGATTATCTCCAGGGTTTTCATCTGAAATTTCGACGACTTCAGCAACAAAATAACTATTAAGAAAATCGCTCAATGTGGTGTCGAAATTTACTACAAAATTTGACCCCGATGCGATTGCCGTACTCACGGCTTGCGTATCCATGAGTTGTCCATCAACATAAAGTCGAACTTCATAATTAGCTAAGTCCACTGTACCATCATTATTTACCTCTACTCTTATTTGGTCAGAAGTAGTGAAGGCAATTTCGTTTACAGCTAGGTTTCTGTAACTATTGTAAGCTGTGCTGCTATTTTCTATAAAGTAACTGTGGATACGGTAATGTGGCTCCGTGTGGCTACTGTCATTATATCCTGTGTTCAGGAAGTTAGTATAGTCTTGGAGTTGATAGTCAAAAATGAAAGCTTCTCCTGGAGCGACTTGCTGTGTTGTATTGAATATAGCGGGGATCACTTCCTGACCTGGACACCAACCAGCTCTAGAAAATAACCAAGTTCCCGATTGGTTAGCACATGTATTGGTAGCACAATCTGCCTTCCATAGATCATGTGTTGCAAAGGTTGTGTTGTTGATCCTTAGCTGATGCATACGACGGAAAAACTCTGCAGCATTATTGGTATTTCCTTGCCCATGTCCAGATACTTGCATTCTAATATGTGAGGTTTCTGTATTCTGAGCTACACTTAAGTCTACATCTTCTAGGTCATAACTTATACCTGGATCACCGTACACTTGATAGTCAGTAGAGTGGATAGGTGATAATCTCGTATATTCCTTGTCCTCGTCGTCTATAACAAACTCTAAGTCCAAATCTAGCATCCATCCAGAAGGTCCCCATACTTGTATAAAGGACTCAAAAGTAATCTCTCCAGTAAGTATCGATTTGAAATCGGTAACATCAATATACCAAGGTCCACAAGCGATACCGAAGGGTGTGATATATCGCCCCAATTCAAATATCCCTTGTGAAGTATTAATTCTTATACTAGCGGGTTGGTCCCATGGGTCACATCCAGTATTAGGACAGTTTAAATTTATACGGAGACGTATCTGATCATATATCGAAAGATCGCTCGGCAATGTTATCGAATTCGTTTGTCTCTGTCCTGCACTACTAAAGTTGTGCTGCTCATTTTCAAAGATATTGACCATAAGGCCGTTGCGACTAGCGACTCTCTTTTCTGTTGTATTGTTAAACAAGTTGGCATCTTGTGGGTGCGATATGGATACTAACAAAGTGGGGTTTTGTGCAGTGCTTAGATCTATCGGCGTCTTAAAGAAGTAAGTATTGCTAACACCGGGCTCTAGAGAGAAGTCTACGGTCTCAGTGGCTACAATAGTTCCATCAAGTTCTAAAGTAATACTCATTCCATCCAGCGTTCGAGCACCAACATTTTGTAAGTCTACACTTGCTTTGATTGGTCGCGATTTCATCGCCAGTCTATCTATGTTGCTGATGTTGCTGACTGCTACATCGAAGTCTACAATTTGGTAGCCTTCTACCCAATTGTCCTCGCCCATATTTACCGTAGTACCGGGAAAATTATCATCTCCAAAATTAGTGACACGCGTCCCAGTACCTTCATTCATAGGTAGATATGCCGCAAGACCTGGCTCAGTTCCAGTGTATACGGTGCTGATGTTGGTGGCGATTTGCTCTGCCGTTCTAGCGATACTCCAAATTCTCACTTCGTCAATAACACCATCAAAATGACGACCTGGAAATCCAGTAGATTCTCCTATAGTCATCGGATCAGTGTTGGCAGCAGGGGCGCCTTGAAAGCTAGCCGTCGCTACGACAACACCATCTACATAGAGGGTTATCGAACCTTGATTGATGACGGCTGCAACATGGTGCCATTTGTTAGCCTGCATCACCGGACCTGACACTGCTTCGTTCCAAGCATTGTTGGCCGCAACAGCGATAGACAGTCTGCCGTCGTTGCCACATCTAAAGGCAAATCCACCATTGGCTCCTGCAGAATCATTTGTGACAATGCTGCCTTGCCAACTTTGCGCTTTCCATTCGCTTGCCATAATCCAAGCCTCAATCGTATAATTGTTTGATAGGGTAAGATCTGAGTAGTTATTAATGGTAACTGATTCATCAAAACCATTAAATAACAAACCAAAATTTTGTCCAAATCCATAGCTTGTGATTAGGATAAAAAATAGAAGTAGAGTATAGAATTTTTTCATTTTATAATTAAGTTACATAGTGTTGAAAAGTCAATTTCATTATCAAGTTGCGCACAATGCCCCCGTAAGTTATTGCATCACTCCCACTTTTTCTATATTTCATATTAAATTATATCTCGAACTAAATTAAGTGTCGTAAGATGCCATATAGTGCTATTTTTCTACAGCTCATTTATCGGCAATTGGCTTCTTACTCGGAATACAGCAAGTAATTGGCCCATTAAGATATAGGCTGTATTGTTGGTCCAGGATTCTAGTCTAAGATTCTGATCCAAGATTCAAAAGCTATAAATGATATACTCTAGATCTATGACTATTAAGATTCTTATGGCCAATGTTGTTCTTAACGTTACTATTTGGATTGTATCATAAGCTCGACACTTCCTGTTGTCACTGCGGCTGGTGCTCCAGCTATTAGATTCTGTGCAGTTCTTCGAAAGATATTTTGTTGTTGCTCACCGGAAATGAGCTTCTTAGATATTCAGGTCAGTATAATAAATTTGGTAAGCATATGGTCTCTGAGATTTGATAGATATATCTCATCCCTAGATACCGCATTGGAAATCTTGGTACAAGAGTAAAGTCAATCTTATATGCGTTACTTAAATTGTCAATTTTGTTAATCTAAGTCGCTACCCATCTATTTTTCTGGAAATGTGAAATCATAAGTCACTCTGACAAACATCGGATAACCTGTTTTGGGATCTTTGTTTTCGAGATTGATGTCAATCTCCACAGTTTCACCGTGATCTTTTTCTGTACTGTCAAAGTATGCAGTAATAATTCCTTTTTGTCCTGATTTTATAGGTGTTCTAGGCCAATCTAGGGTAGTGCACTCGCAACCAGATACTATCTCAATCTTGAGGTCTTCATTGCCATTGTTGATGAAGTGAAAGATCATTTCTTTCTTATCGCCGCGTTCTATCTCGCCCAATTCTATATGAGATACAGGAAAGAACATAGAGGGCTTAGAAAATAGCTCTATCTGCGGTGCTTCGTCCCAAGAGAGAGACTCTATGGCTTGTGCTGAAATATGGACACTGAGACCAATTATCAATAACAAAGTGGATATCAAATATTTCATACTGCAAAGAAGATATATTCTATCGACGTATGCCACTAAATAAAAGTTAACAAGATAACTACGATTGCTAATACTCGAGAGCTTAATTGTCTAGATCGTTGAGCATACCCGCGAGTGGGTCACTAAACTTAAGACTTTGATTGACGACATTCTTGCTGATGGCTTCCATCTCCGCTAGTCCGTGCAACAAAAACTCCATATGTAGATGCTTGTGCTCTTTGTTGAGAGCTCTGGTCTTAAGTACCTTTTCTATGCCTGGGATGGCTTCTAGCATCTTGGCATAATTGGCCTGATCTATATCGTTAGGGATATTCACCTCATTGCTGGCCCCAAACCAAGCTCGCAATGTCCCGTAAGGATCTTTTTCTCCGAGCTTAACAGATCTGTCAGGATGCTCAAATCTCTCCAAGAACATCTTCCGTATAGCGGCCGTCATCAGACTCAAGGCTACACTATAGGGCCCTTCTTGCTCTCCTTCATAGACCAATTCTACTTTGCCTGTAATAGAAGGGATAATACCCCATAGGTCTGACATTCTGGCCACACCAGTTTCTTCACCATTGAGGAGCATCCTTCTTTCTATACTGGAGTATAGATTTTCCATCGCCGAAATGCTGAGCCGGGCAGAGACTCCGCTCTTTTCATCTATAAGATCGCTCTTACGTGCTTCAAAAACTATCGTCTCTAGTAGGGTCTTAATTAGTTCAGGCACGACTATTTTCTCCTTGACTTCAGGAACGATAAGGGCTTCTTGCGCTGTAATCTTTTTGGCAATGTCAATCGACGTAGGGTAGTGGGTGAGAATCTGACTCTCGATTCTATCCTTTAGTGGAGTGATAATACTACCTCTATTGGTGTAATCTTCTGGATTGGCGGTAAAGATAAAGATGACATCTAATGGTAACCTCAATTTAAATCCACGTATCTGCATATCTCCTTCTTGCAATATATTGAAGAGGGCTACTTGGATACGCGGTTGTAAATCAGGCAATTCGTTAAGTACAAAGATGGATCTGTGCGATCTAGGTATCAGACCGTGATGTATGACACGCGGATCAGAATATGGCAACTTGAGTGTGGCGGCTTTGATCGGATCCACATCTCCGATCAAGTCAGCTATACTGACATCAGGCGTCGCTAGTTTTTCTACATATCTATCTTCTGCGGAAACCCAAGAAATAGGGGTGTCATCACCGTGCTTTGCCAAAATGTCTAGGGCGGACGTGGAGATAGGATTAAATGGGTCATCATTGAGATCACTACCCGTAATTATGGGGATATGATCGTCTAAGAGTCCTGTGGTGAGTCTTGCAATTCTAGTCTTGGCTTGCCCTCGCAGTCCCAGCAATAGGATATTGTGTCGAGAGAGGAGCGCCCGTTCTAGATCAGGTATCACTGTATCCTCAAATCCTAAGATGCCTTCGTAGCTATTGTCACCAGATTTTATTTTAGTAATGAGGTTCTCTCTGACCTCATCTTTGATACTCTTAGATTTATAACCAGAGGCTTTTAGTTGACCGAGAGTTTTTATCTTTTGGATGTCCATTATCTTCTTTTTCTTTTATTGTTTTTATAATCCATAAATATGAATTCTCCCAAACCTTGTAGTGAACTGTAGAAAGCTTTGCCATCATTGGCTCTGGTAAATTGATCTACAAACTTGACGAGCCAAGGATCTTGAGCAATCATAAATGTGGTTATGGGAATTTTGAGCTTTTTAGCTTTGGTTGCCAGCCCGAGAGTTCTATTAAGTATTTTCCTGTCGAGGCCAAAAGCGTTTTTATAATATTTCTTACCCTTTTTGATGCAGGTGGGCTTTCCATCTGTGATCATCATTATTTGCTTATTAGGGTTCTTTCTTCTTCTGAGGATATTCATTGCCAGTTCTAGGCCCGCTACTGTGTTGGTGTGGTAAGGTCCTACTTCTAAGTAAGGGAGATCCTTAATTTCTATTTGCCACGCATCGTTTCCGAATACGATAATATCTAAGCTGTCCTTGGGGTATCGTGTTGTAATAAGCTCAGCAAGGGCCATCGCAACTTTCTTAGCTGGAGTAATTCTATCTTCCCCATAGAGTATCATAGAGTGGGAGATATCTATCATCAGCACCGTACTTGTCTGAGACTGGAAGTAGGTCTCGTGTACTTCTAGATCATCTTGGGTCAGTCTAAAGTCATCTAGGCCGTGATTGATCTGCGCATTTTTAAGGGATTCAGAAATAGAGAGCTTTTCGAGTTTATCACCAAACTCATATGGCTTTAATTCTGAGGTTGTTTCATCCCCTTGTCCTGTTACTTTCGTGTTGTGTTTGCCTTTCTTTGATTTTTTAAGTTGGTCAAAAATTTCGTCTAAGGCGTGGCGGCGCAGGGATATCTCCATCTTACGTGTGGGGTCGATTGTACCGCCTTGACCATTACGACCATCCTTGATGTAGCCCTTTTCTTTGAGCTCATCTATAAAGTCAGCAATGCCATAATCATCTGTTGTCAACTGATGTTGTTTGTCTATCTCTGTCAGCCAAGACAATGCCTCGGGTACATCTCCTGAGGTATGTATCATCAACTCCTTAAATAGCTCCAATAGCCTGTCGAATATGGAGTTTTCATCCTTGCCAAAATATTGACTAAACTTCCATCCTATCATTATCTCTTAATCTAAAGGGCCAAAAAAGAAAGCCCTAGATATTAAACATCTAAGGCCTTCTAAAGTTTTCGTTATTCTTCTTATCTCTTTATTTTAAAACAAAGCTCCCTTTTCCAACTTGAAAGCCATTATTATACATTTCTACTTGATATGTTCCTTTGGCTAACTTAAAGTTGGGCCTCCAATCGAGACAAGCTTTGAGGTCTTCATTGTTATAATCTATTATACCTGAGGCTGTATATTTGACTTTTTGACCATTTAGTTTGTTAGTGAGCATCCCTGATCCGAGATCTTCGACATAGAGAATTTCACCAGATGGTGCTATGTAGGTCACAAAGAATTCTTTTTCTCCAGCCTCAGTCACTAGGTTCGTCTCAGTTGTAAAACAAGATCTCAATAGCTCTACTTTTTTGGCTCTACTCTTTGCTTTGACACTACCGTCATCTCCCACATCATACCCTTTAGCGTCTATGTAATTGATTTTGATGGCTTCTGCCATATCTACTTGCGTTGCTAGGTCATCATTTTCCATCACTAGCTCCTCTTTCTGAGAGACCAAGACACTCTTAGCAGAATCGAGATCCGCTATTCTCTCTTCGTTGACGGCCACCTCTTCTGTCAAGGTTACATTTTGAGCATTGAGTTCAGTGTTTTGGGTCTGTAACTTGAGGTTCTCCTGTTTCAGTTTAGAGATTTCTGCGATGTAACCATTGGCTTGACTATTGAGTTCAGCCATCGCTTGACGGGCTTTGCCGAGTTCTTTTTCTGTCCAGATAAGGCCCGTTATTTTTCTTTTCTGCTTGGCGAGTTCCCCTTTTTGAGCATCTATTTTGGTATTAAGTTCTGTATTGTCACCTCTTAGCTTTTCTAGCTCCTCTAGTTTGGCTTCGTAGTTGAAATTCAGTTCTGTATTCACTTGATCGAGTTCTAGATACTCGGTATTCTTTTTATTGAGTTGTGTCTTGAGCTTGGAGTTGGTCATCCACTGGTACGCGTTGAGACCTAGGAAGGCGATAATGAGAAACAATCCCAAGATCGACATATTATTATTTTTTGCCATAGCATATTATTTGATGTAAATATCTACCATTAGCCTAAGATTTACTAGGCAATACACTTAAATTAGTAGAATCCATCTAAATAGATCAACATATTATAGGGTAAAACCCCATCTCATCATATGGCTTCAGCAAAGAAAAAATTAACCGATACACTTTTTGTAGATATAGAGACAGCAGGTACTGTCGCCAAATTTGACGACCTGCCTGTTGCCTTACAGAAGTTATGGCTGATAAAAGCCAGACAAATCAGTCGTGACAAGGACCTTGATACTTATGAATGTGCCGAGCTCTATGCAAAGAAAGCAGGCATCTATTCTGAATTTGCTAAGGTCGTCTGTGTGTCGGTAGGGTACTTCCAAGTCAAGAAAGGAAAAATCTCTGGGTTCAGATGCAAGTCTTTTTATGGCGAAGAAGTGGATATTCTGCGGAACCTGATTACTTTGCTCAAAGAGCACTTTGATCAGCCAAAGCAGCAAGCCATCTGTGGTCATAACATCAAGGAATTTGATATCCCCTTCCTGTGTAGGAGGATGGTTATCCACAAGCTCAAAGTACCTAAGATGCTGGATATCTCGGGCAAGAAGCCTTGGGAGGTAGATCATTTGGTAGATACGCTGCACCTTTGGCGGTTTGGTGATTATAAGAATTATACCTCCTTGGCTCTGCTGGCCATTGTACTTGATGTGCCCACGCCTAAAGATGATATCGATGGTAGTCAAGTACACGCCACCTATTGGAAGGAACAAGACATCGAACGTATCGTGCGATACTGTGAAAAAGATGTGATGACTGTCGCCAAAGTCTTCTTGAGATTAAAGCGGATTCCTTATGAAGAGGATATCGTCGTACAATCAAGGACAACCTTTGTATGATGTACGTTCTTAATCCACAGTGAATTCTATAAGGTGCTGCGCATAATTTTATGGTAGTGTACCGATGCGATAACTTTTCAGTTACAGTAGAATCTCTGGTAATGACACAACAAGAATAGATGAGCGAAATAGCTATATATCAAGATTCTGATAATCAAATTGTGCTGAATGTACAATTAGAAGGGGAAACTGTATGGTTAACTCAAGCACAAATGGCAGAACTATTTGAAACTACTCCTCAGAATATAACGATGCACCTAAAATCAGTTTTCAAAGATGCAGAATTAGATGAAAGTGCAACTTGTAAGGATTTCTTACAAGTTCGTACTGAGGGTGGCAGAATGGTGAAAAGAAAGCGAAAGTGTTATAATCTAGATGCGATTATATCAGTAGGATATAGAGTAAAGTCGCGAAGAGCTACTCAATTTCGAAAGTGGGCAACATCAAAATTGAAAGAGCTCCTTGTCCAAGGGTACGTCCTAAATGAGAAAAGGCTTGAACAAAAAGAACAAGAAATTAAAGTTCTCAGGTCTGGGATACAGATAGTGGCTAGAGCTATAGAGCAAAAGGCCAGCGAGGAGGGCTATGAGTGGTTGGATACTTTTGCCAAAGGTCTAGGACTCTTAGATGACTATGATCATGAAGCGTTAGATGTATCCGGAATAAGTACTAGAAAGACCAACTATCCTGTGTTGGCGGATTACTATAATGTGGTCGATGCAATGAAAACGGAATTTGATTCAGAGATATTTGGTAAAGAAAAAGACGATAATTTTCAAAGCTCTATCACCCAGATAACTAAGGGGATGGGGGCTAAAGATTTCTACCCCACAATAGAAGAGAAAGCAACAATGTTACTCTATCTCATTACCAAGAATCATTCTTTTGTCGATGGTAACAAGAGGATAGCAGCAGCTTGCTTTCTACTATTTCTAAAGGAAAATGATCTACTCTACAGAGAAGATAATTCTACTATCATCAGTAATGAAGCTCTGGCAGCGTTGACCCTCTATGTTGCAAGTAGTAAACCCGAGGAAATGCTAACTGTAAAGAGACTCATTATCAGTGTGCTCAATCGCAATCAATAAATGATAACTATTCTGTGACAAAACTTTTCTCTGCATAAAGATTTACCCAATTGTCTAAGCTTACCCCCATTAGTGTAAACTTATAAGTTGTGTTGGGCAAGAGTGTTGGATTGGAAGTAGGGTCGGTAATGTTGAGTACAACATTATCGAGTTCGTAGAAGGTAAAGTTTTGATCAAAGGTATAGGTGCCAGAAATGAAATTGTCCTGCTCGTCAGAAATTACTTGAAAGTAAATGGCATTCTCATCGATGACCCCGATGTCCCAGTTAAAGCTCGGATTGACACCAGACGACTGTATGGTCACCAGACCTGCATTGACTTCTGTGGGTTTAGGATTGGTCTTTAATCGGATAGGGTTGCAGATGTGTAGTTTGCCATCTGTTTTGTAGGAGACTAGACTCATCTTTTCTCCTTGGAATGGAGGGATATTGAACTTCCATAACTTACCACCAAGAATAGGCTCTCTATCAACATCCTTAGCAGAGTAAGCGGAAAAGTCTAAGGAGTCTAGTAAAGATGTCGACTCATAATACCTGATCTCAGTAGCGCCTTCGACTGGGAGATAGATAACTGAGGTTGGTTCGCTATCTCCGTCAAATAGACCTGCTGCTCTTCCTCCAGCACATGCGATGAGCTCGTCTCTGGTGAGGTCATTGTTCTGTTCTATATACTCAGCCAAAATGCTAGAGCTAGGCATATCATACGTACAGGATGAAAACAAAAAACAAAGTATTATAAGATTCAGATATCTCATAGTGGAATAACAACCAAGATATAAGAAGGTTTGAATTTAGTGATGACGAAGACTTATAAAGGACGCCATTAATCGAATTGAGACATCAATAATATTATCCTTTGATCCAATGAATTTTATCCCTCAAAGGTACGGGATCTAACATTTATGAATATAAAGAAAAGTAACTGCGACTGTCGATTCTTCAAAATAAAGTGACTGGCGACATCCCTAGACAGCTAGACAGGACAATTCAAGATTCTAACTCCTCAAGATTATCCTTTTAACTCTAGAATATTGATACTTTTGGGCTTTATACATCACAAGCAAAGCTTATATGTCACACCTTATCGCCCCATCCATACTTGCTGCCAATTATGGGCACCTCAATGCTGATTTTGAAATGCTCAATCAGAGCAAGGCCGACTGGGTACATGTAGATGTGATGGATGGTGTCTTTGTTCCTAATATCTCCTTTGGGCAGATGTTGGTCAAGCAAATGAAGGCTGTCTCACAAAAACCTCTCGATGTGCATCTGATGATTGTCGAGCCAGAGAAGTATGTAGACTCCTTTATAGAGTGTGGAGCGGAGGTAGTGACCTTTCACCTAGAGGCTACGGCCCATGCACACAGGCTCATCTCACACATACAATCTCAAGGGGCTAAGGCTGGCGTAGCGCTCAACCCGCAGACCAATGTAGATACCTTAGATGATATTCTTGAAGGGCTCGATTTGGTATGCTTGATGTCTGTCAATCCGGGCTTCGGCGGGCAGAAGTTTATCTATAGAACGCTACATAAAATCCGTACCCT
>CALFUU010000146.1 GCA_937929835.1 uncultured Saprospiraceae bacterium
GCAGTCTGTGGTCACTGAGTATATTGATACCCATAAGAGAACCAAATATCCCTGTAAATGTAAATCCTCCCACTAGATGATTGGGTGCAGTCATAACGTGTCGTTATACGTGTGATGGGAGATCTAGTGGTTTTAAGCCAGATATAGCCATTGGCGATATCATAAATTGTCTTATTTTGTGAATAGATGCAAGTAGACCAAGAGGTTTTGGTCTTGTTATCCGTATCTTAACCGTTAGTTACGGCTATTTTCTGAACCTATGGGGTAGGTGAAGTTATAAGGTTGTTATTTACAAGCAAAAAATAACAAAATTCAATGCAAGGTATAAAACTGAAGAAAAGTAAATCAAGTACAAAAACCATTAATAGATATAATGTTTATTTAGAGAATGTTGATTCAGGATTTCTTGCTAAAGAATACTATACTAAGAGAAAAGAGACAAAACTATATCCTTTTAGGAAAAATGGCGATGGAAAAATTGTTGCAAAATATGATGGAATTAAATGTATATCATTTCCTGATGCAAAAGGACCATCAACGGGAGTTTCAGTAAACGATAATTTCGGTTACGGTTTTACAAAAACAAAAGGAGTCAGTGGTTTATTCTTTTACTTACAAAAAAAGGTACCAGCAATTAATGAAGTATCATTTATATCAAAGGGCAAAACTGAGCTTGCAGACAGTATCTTAAAGTTAAATATTAAGGACTTTAACAGAATTGAAAGTGATACTAATTGGTTTAAAGATAAAAGCAAAAAGGAAACTGAATTTTCATACCAGACAACTCTTTCAAGCATACTGCCTCAGAATTTCACAAAACCAAAAACTACTAAATACACTAAGAATTCCCTTTCAAAGTTTTTGAAAACCAAAAACACAATTTCATTAAGTGAATCCGACAAGAAAGAAGTTCAAAAATTGTTTTTCGAGTCTGGGATAACAAGAGATACATTATTAAAGACACGAAAAGAAATTAATATTGTTTACATAGAGGATGTAATCGAAGAGTTTGAAGATATTTTATCAATTAAAACGAAAGTGTCAGACCTTGAAGAGAGATGGCATCAATTCTTCAAAAAACATACTTGGATTTTTTCTCAAATCTTCGCTTTTCCAGCGATTATATTAAAAGACAAATTGAACGTGGGTGGTCACACAATTGAAGATGACAAAGACAGAATTATTGATTTCTTATACAAGAGTAACATAACAAATAATGTTGCGTTCATCGAAATTAAGCATCATTTGTCAGGCTTAGTAAACAATACACCATATAGAAAACCACATATATATTCACTTCATAAAGAACTAACTGGTGGCCTAATTCAAGTTTTAGACCAAAAAGATACTTTGCTTAAACAATCTACAATTCTTGGGACTAAGGCACAGAGTTTCAATTCTGTCTGTTTATTAATATGCGGTCAAAGTTCTTCATTGAATAACAAATCAAAAAGGGCTTCATTTGAACATTTCAGATGGAGTAATAAGGATGTAATAATATTGCCTTTTGATGAAGTCTTAGAAAAATTAAAAATGATGTTAAAATTGATAAAGAAGGATGACGGTAAAAAAGGTAAAGCCAGTAAGTAACATTAGATATGATCGCATATCCTCCTTCGTCGGAGACGACGACATATCATTATCCGTTCTAGATTCAATCATCATCATATCATATATATTTGCCTTTATGTATAAATTTATTTCCATTTCTAGTTTTTTTCCTACAGTGGCAGTCGTATTCTGTCTCTATCTAGTTACCCCTACATCCGCCCACACTCAATCGAAACCCTTATGGCACGTCACACACGTCGTTGACGGTGACACCTTCTACGCATCTAGGGATGGGGTAGAATCTAAGTACAGACTGATAGGTGTAGATACACCAGAGTATGCCCACTTTGGCAAACCTGAGGAACCTTATGCTGATGCGGCTACAGAGTATCTCTACGAGATGATTGCTAATCGTAAGGTAATTCTAAAACAAGATATTTACCCTATAGACAAATATGGCCGTACCCTCGTATACGTCTATCTAGAAGATGAAACCTTTGTCAATGCAGCGCTCGTGAGAGACGGATGGGCAACAATTATGTCTATACCACCCAATGTCAGCTATGCAGATCTCTTCTACACTCTACAGGTAGAGGCACGTAAAGCTAAGCGTGGCATCTGGCAGGACTAAGTCGTCTCCACATAAAATAGTTTATTTTAACATATATGTCTTAATAAATCTTCTTTTAGTTTTATATTTGTTAAAGGCAAGATCTCCCCAAATCTTAAACCAATTGAACTATGCACGTTATAGAAGAGCTTGTGCATATACTGAATAGTCAACCCCGCTATTCAAGTGCACAGTGGCAACACTTCCTCAATATCCTGACACCAAAAGAAGTGGATGTAGTGGAAACGGTTAGATCTTTCCAGCCTATTCCAGCGACCTTCTCCTCTAGGCAAAGACATAAACTCATCGCTAAACTCTGTAGGGAAGTATCGTATTACACACCACCCCCGTCAAGATGTTCAGAATACCAGGAGAAACTATTGCATTGCGAATCCTACCTATACACCTTTAATGTCCTCAGAATACTCAAGAGGCATACCTCTGCTGTGACTTTATCATTAAAGGTCCTAACAATGTGTGATACCCTAGATTTGACTTTGCCTAGGATAGAGGTGTTCAGTTACCTTGTGCGCTATTACTTGCCCTCAAAGGGAAAGGAATACCAGAAATACTCTATCGCTTTACAAAGATATCAGCACATATACTCCGCAGAGAGTAAAGCTGAATCCTGTTATAATGCCTTGGAGCACCTACCACAAGACTCTAAAGCCAACAAAGAACGTTTGGCAAAGAAAGCAACAGAATACCAATACTTGCTGCAAAGCTATATTGATAAGGAATTGGTTTCTAAAGATTTCTATCTGTCTTACAACAGGATTATTATCCTTAGCCATATAATGGCAGGCGATTATGAAGAGGCCATCGCTGCTGCAAGAACAGCACTACAATATTATAGGAGCAATCCAATCAGCTATACCAGAGCTATAACCCTGATAAGCACTCAATTGGTCAATATTTATCTGCAAATAGGAGAAGTAAATATGGCGCTTGCTATCCTTAGTCAGCTACAATCAAAAGACTTAGACTGTATAGAAAATATTGATATCCATAGATTGAAGATAAGGATACTTCTGATTCAAAATAATTATCAAGAGAGTTATAGAGCTTATAATAAACTACTCAACAGTGCTCTCTACAAGACGCATACTCCACTAGATACACATAAGGAAACTATACTCAAGCAGTACTTCAATGCTCTTATTCTTATGGGTGGTTTGAAAACAGATTATGTGCCGTCACGCTTAGAGATCAACAGATTTCACAAAAAGGAAAAAGGTATCAATTACTTGAAAAAAGAAATACGCATCCAATTGATTATTGTCCAGCTCCTGTTTAATATTTACTACAAAGAGTATGATGACATAGAAATCCAACTTGACACCTTGAGAGACTACTGTGCTCGTCGCTTATCTTCTAAGAGCCCTTTTCTCAGATCTAATATATTCATTAGGATGCTGTTGGTCATTCCAAGATGTCGATTCAATGCCAAACGGAGTCGCCGCCATGGTAAGAAATTGTATAATCGCTTACTACAGTCATCACCAGAAATGCGCAAAGATGATAGATCTATCGAAATCATCCCTTATGAGCATCTGTGGGAATTTGTCCTATCACATTTAGCGACTAACTATAGACACAAGAATAGGTTTACGTCCACTCATACCCTCAGCTAAGATAGTTCTTAGACTGAAACAGGCAAGGTAGCAGCCCACACCTCAGCCCTTTCTATAGTTCCACCTTGCCCTTATTCAGTCTACTCACTGGTACAGCTTCTGATAGGAGCTGTCGATCAGTTCTATATTTCTGATTTTATAATTTTTATTATGTCATTTACATTAGGGCAGGTCGTTACGACTGCAGGGCTTTCCACACATTTATCTCAGGTATCTTTTTCTGCATTTATTAATAAGAGTCTCCAGAGACATAAGTGTATGGACTGGGGTGATGTGTCAGAAGGTGATGCTCTCAGCAATGATTATGCACTCAAGGAGGGCTCCCGTATTATTTCCAGTTATACGATTCCGTTGACTTGTGGGTTATCCGCTGTGAGCACACATATATGGATTATCACAGAGGCAGTGGGGGAGTCGGGTCTGCGAGCGAGTACCTGTATTCTTTTTCCACACGAGTATTGAGCTGCTCTTGACTCTGAGTAGAGGCTTTTTATTTATTGTTATCAGATTGATATACAATAGATTAAGTCTCTACTCATTGTTTTAGTCTATCATAAGCTCATCTTTTGAAGACAGCTATCCGTACATATTTTATTTGTCGTCTCGAGTTATGTTAGAGTCGCCAGTCTGAGTTTGTTTTTATTCACTAATAAACTCAAACTATGAGGTCTTTAATATTTTTGGTTGTCATTCTTCTGTGTAGCTGCTCTGATAATAGTATTTATAACGATCAAAGGTGGGCAGAGTCCACAACTATGTATCAGTTAACAGAAGATTGTCACCAGACTTGTGAAATTACTTTTTATCCCAACGATCTTGAAAATTCTGTTTTACCCTGTGGTGGTCTGACAGTGACTTATGATGACGGCTATTTTATCATCTGTCTGGCAGAACATCTTCAGATAACTGAATTTTTAGGTTGGCATCCCAACTCAGAAGACGAAGACTACAACAAGTTCTTATCCTTGGTTATAAGAGACAATTGTATTCTATTTCAGCCCTTTGATGATTTCTATACAACGGTGATGGAAGAGGGTTTTCAGTTGGATCTAGTTGTGTGTAGAGAGTTTCCACACGAGATAATCGAGGGTCATTTTTAACTAATTCTGCTTCTTATGTTACGATACAGTTTGTTTTGTTTATTGCTCTTGTGGAGTACAGTTATTATATCTCAATCTTGGAACGGAGAGACCAAGGTGCTTAAAAACAATAAGGGAGAAATTGTAGATATGGCCCGTATCGTCTCCTGGCCCTCTTCGACACCTGCCTATTTGCAAGGCGGATTTGATTTTCATTATTTCAATAATACGCGATTGCACAATGGCCGAATCGACCTCCAGTACATGAAAAATTTCAAAGACCACAGAGTTATGTCTGTAGAAGAACGAAGCTATTGGCGCGGCAATTTTGCCGTATATAAATCAGATTCTAGAGACTTTACCAGAGGCAAATTGCATAGGAAAGGATTGGGTATAGGCAGTGTAAGTTTTCCTGTAGTCGAAGATGGGCACTATCTCGTCTTGATACTGTGGGGTGGCAATGAAGGCGTGACTCGCGACACCGGAGATGGTAGAATGATCTATTGTGAAGTTGTCGATCAAAAAGTAACCCTTTATGATGCTCATAAAATCTAATCGCCTTATGAAAAATTATTTAGTCCTAATTCTGCTTTTCAATCTATGCTCTTGTGCCGATAGCTTTGATCAGAACACCAATCTAGAGACAAGCTGTTTTCACGAATGTTCATTTCTTATCAATGCAGATGAGCCTGACGAATTGAATCTCTACAACTGTAATGGGGTAGACCTGACAGATCAGTTGACCGTATCACGACCGGTAGGTGTCTTTGGCAATTTGACTATTTGTTCAGGTCCAGGGTACCATTTCAGAGCACTCGTCGGCATTGATAGTTATGATGGAGAGGCTAGCGCAGACTTTAATAATTGGCACCAAGTGACGATCCGTGGTGATTGTATGCGTATTGCCTTACCTGCTGCGCAATTTGATCACGTCATACAGATAGGTGTGGAACTTCACGCCATTATAGAAATAACGGAGACAGGAACTTCATCGGAACTGGATAATGTTTCGCCTGCGCAGATGCAGGAACTCGTACCACAGTATCGAGACAATTTATGTCCCTAGATGATGAAGTAATGCGATACCAACGATGGGAGTGCCCGTTCTATAGGTCACTCCCTTCGGTCGTGTTCGTTTATTTTTAGTTGGCTCTACACCAAATCCACCCTCGACCAGTATAGTGGTGTGCGCCGAGGTTCAGTCCTACACAGACAGCGCCATACTCCCTAAAGTGAGTAGCACTCCCTGACCAGGAGGTCAGAGAGCTTGTCACGGTCTGCATCTCCCTCAGTCGGCGCACGCGTAGCTACTCTGTCTGTCAGTACACTATAGCAGCTGCGCCTCCTGAGCGGAGACGAACAGCAGTGCCCTACGGCGATAGCGTACTCACATCCACCGCTACTATATTATTTGCGGACTGCTCTACTCGCTCGGCTGCAGGCTCTAGTTATTAATTGTCACCTACGCGGTGACCAGCTGCAGCGACAGCCTTTGTATGGTGCCCATATTCAGCCACCGTACTACGTACATCTCAGTGGCTACCTCGCTCGTGTCCGCAGCAGTCCGCCCTCACAACCCACCCGCTAAATCTCCTCTCAAGCTCTCCTCGCTGAAGGCTCTTATACTGGTCTTGGCATTGGCACAAGGCTCAGCACCTATTGTTTCTAGATCATGAGATGTGTAGTCTTATGATTGGCCACTAGGTTTTTCAGTATGCTCATATCTAGGATATGGGTCATACTGAAAAACAAAACCTACCGGCAAAGGTTGGCTCTGCTGGGTAGGCCAATGGAGCTCTGACCACCCACATCAGCACGACAGCTCCTCCATTGTCCTACCGCTCACCCATAGAAGAGTTGCCTATCGGTTTTGTTTTTGCCTCGGCTCTGTTTCTATTGTCTAAAGGGAATGTGTATATTAGGAGTAAACTAATTGGAAATGGCCAAAGCTTACAGATTTGATGATGACAAACCAAGAACAGGTTCTACTGTCTATGCTTTCAGATCGTTATCAGCTTTAAAACAATTTGCCCAAGCTCAAGGACCTCAGGGCACGATGAAATATTGGGAAATTTCGGGTACCATCATCGAGGATGATGGCACGCCTGATGGTATCCAGATTAAAGTCGAAAGAGCTATCCAAGTGAAATAAATGTATTCAAATGGTATCATTTAGAAAACCCCGCTTTAAGTACGACTTTGATTTCAAAGAGCAGATTAAGCTGCTGAATAAGCACAAACGCAAGAGAACCGTACCTACACAGAATCGGACAACCTTAACGTTATGTACCTGGAACATTGCCAATCTTGGTCTACAGGATAGAGCCGATGATCATTACAGACTCATCGCCCACATTATCAAGTGGTTTGATGTGATAGCTGTCCAGGAGATTCATGATAACCTGGAAGGGCTATTCAAATTAGCTTCTTTTGTAGGTTCTAAATATGAGTTGATATTCAATGACCGCGGTGGAAATGATGAAAGAGCAGCTTTCTTTTATAAGAAGAGTAGAGTCAAACGACTTGCTATGACAGCAGAAGTCGCAGTACCTCAAAGGGAATTAAAAGACATCAAAGTCAAATCAATTAAGAGTAAATTCAAGGGCTTTGACCGTAATCCTTTTATCGCCACCTTTCAGTTTCAGGACTTCAGATTTATGCTCATCAATGCACATTCCTTCTTTGGTTCAAAGACTAAAGCGCATATGGAGAGGCGAATTTTGGAGACTTATGCGATTGCTCGCTATGCAGATCTCAGAAGAAATGATACGCATGTCTATGTCCCCAATATCATTGCGCTTGGTGATTTCAATATTCCTAAGATTACAAAAGGAGATGCTGTATATGAAGCTTTGATATCAAGAGGCCTTCAGTTGCCAGAGCATTCTACTCAAATTGCTAGTAGCATCAGTACTGACAATTATTATGATCAGATTGCTTTCTTTCCAGCATTGAAGAAGAGCATTAGGTCCCATGGCGTCTTTGATTATGATGGCGCCTTATTTGAAGATTTATATAATAACTGGACGACTATCCAATTTAATGCATACTGTCGTTATTATATATCAGACCATAGACCAATGTGGTTAGAATTAGATGTTGGCTAGATTATTGTCACTAATAGCATTAAATAACCGTTTGTAAACTTCTATTTAACATAAGGTAAGTTATAGGCAAAATATTATTTGGTTTATTTTATTCAAAGAATAAAACTATTTTTAAATATCTATATTAATTCCTATAGTCCCATAGCCATAATTATCTGGTGTAGAATATAAGCCGGTCGGATCCTGTTCACCTCGTACTTTAAATTCTTTATTTAGAAATCTAGTATACTTATAATAAACAGATGCTTTTCTTAGTCTAAACAATACTGTCAATTTCAAACTAGAAAACCAATTTGATGTGTCTTCATCAGAAAGAAAATATACACTAGGGTTTTCATCATCAAATATATCTTCATCAAACCTATCTACAAAACCAAGACCGTTTAGCATAGAATTATGATATACCCGTCTTGTTTTTACTTCAGCATTTAAATAAGTATGTTGCCAAAGACGTTTGAACCACTTTCCTTTTCCTGTATACTTTGATGCTTTATACTTAAGTATATTATGTGAGTTGCTTTGGAGAAATGATTTATTTGAAATACCTAAACCAAAACCCATATAAGTATGAACATTACCAAATGCCCCCTCTATTTTGGAATAGATATTCAAGCTATTATTTTTCCGAGATTGTTGTTTAATTTTAAAGAGGTTCGAATTGGGTGAAACGAGCATTAAATCTATTTCATGTTCAACATTAATCCCTAAACGACCTCCATCGGCTATTTGTCGATTCCAATTAAGAACTCTTTTGGAATTTGTAGTAACATCTTGATGCAATATTTGTTGTATTCTTTCTCCAATTTCTCCACCTACGATACCTATTTTAAAAAAACTAGCCGACCTAATCCACCCTCTATAGTGCATTCGAAACTTACCTCTTGATAAATATTGAAACGACGCAAAAGGTCTATCAGTCCTTTCTTGTAAAGTACTTAAACTATCACTTAACATCTGCCTTACATCTTCACGCAAAAAGCCATCTTGATCTGGGATTATCTCAATCCCAAACTGTTGGAAAGTTGTGGTATCAAATCTTATATGAGGGGTATATCCTTCTCCACCTAGGGAAAAGGATTGATAAGATAAAAATCTATCAGAATTAAAACTTTTGAAAAGCCGCATCTTGAGTTTATCTGTAAGAACTTCTATTCTGAACCCACCAGTATAATCTCGATCTTTGTTCAGATTTGATCCGAATAAAAGAAAAACATCATTATCATGGTATACGTGGAAGCCTTTTAATGTTTTATCCGAAATGTCTGTAAAGTTGTAGAGTTCGTAGTGCTTGTCAATTACTCTTGACATCTGATTGTCAAATAATTCTAGATTCCTATCAAGTCCTAGAAAAGAGATATTTGGGTCTTTTGGAACCTTATTTTTTATGACAGTAATTGAGTCAACAAAAACCCTTCTGATTTTATATAAAGGAACATATACTTGTATCTGTTCTAACCTTTTATTTAGTAGTTCTGGTTCAATGTGACTTTCATACAAACCGATCTTATCTATTAAATTTGCGATAAGGTTTGCTTCATTTTGACTTTTGAATGAAAATAATGGACCTTCATTTTCTAATTTTTGAAGTTCATTACAAACTTCATAGATGGTTTGAGAATAGGAAGATAGTGTGCAGAATACACAGACTATTAGGAGTCGTAATTGTAACATAGAAATGGGGTTATACTTCTAAGCTAGTAATTTAATTTGGAAATTAGAATATTTTTTAAATTATTTGTGTCTTCCTATTATGATGATTGGAATTATTCCTGGTTATTCTTGATTACAGGGAGCTATCTAAAATCTACTCCACCTTAACTACCCTGCTCGTCCAAACTCTTCGCTTCTTATTATCGCTCGGAACAAACTCCACATTATACGTGCCCGTATCATAGCCGCTCATATCCACCTGTAGATTTTCTATACCTGTCGATACCTGATGTTCCCATATGAGTCGTCCTTCCATATCAAGAATATATAGTCGTCCTTCACCTATTTGTTCTGGAAGTTCTATAGTGATGTAATCGCTAGTTGGATTAGGATACGTAGAAAGATCATAGCGCCAAAAAATCTCCTCACCAAATAAACTAGTAATAGTAGAATCACACTTCATTTCTGCATCTACACGATACCTAGGGACATTAGGGAAGCCACCTGTGGAAGTGACAAAAGGCATTTGAACGCCATTTTGTACAAACTCACAAGCCTGCCCTAGTTCGTCTGGATAGTGGATGACATGCATGCTGAAAGCGGAACTACCTCCTCTGATGTATATCTTACAATCAGGAGCTAGAGCACTTATAAAAAAGGTAGTCGGAAAAGGGTCTAGAGTGCCATTATAATTGTCAATTAGAATCCTACTTGATTCCAGATCATCATTTGAAGTATCTAATTGCCATAAAGACCTACCATCGGCCATATAAAGAAATCTGGAATTAGGACTCCATTCGCAGGTTGTGAAGACTACACTTGGAGGACTAAAATTATAAGGCACTAATCTTAGATTAGACAATTTCCCAGTGCTTCTGTCAAAGTCATAGACCCGCATGCCGTCCACTGCATTGAAATAGGCATACTTTGTGCCGTCTGGAGAAAACTTTGCATCACCACCAGCACTAGCATAAAAAGGCGTAATATCTTCTAATTGGGTACTGTCAACTAATTCTATTCCTTGATCATCTATCAAGAAGACAAGAAACCGACTGAAAGTATCAGGGTTGACCAACCACCAATCTTCTTGATTAGCATGTCGCATTGCCGTTAGATAGGACCCCAAAAGCTTTCCTTCATAAAGTGTATCATTTTTAGTAGTTAGATCACCTAAACCACCATCTTGTTCCAAATCAATGTATGAGGACAATATTCTGGGAACATGTATCCTATGTCGATTACCATTCTCATCCAAATCCCTTGGCTTAGAAAACAGGTATATTCCTTTAGGATTTCCTGGATCAGGTAGAAATAATACATCTTGACGACCAGGATATCCTCCATCACAAGACCCTTCAAACCAATGATTGTCAAACCATAAAGTATAATTCAGGCTATCGCCATTGGGCATCATTCTATTTTCGGCATTGACAACTGCGCAGCCATTGGTATAACAGAGCATTTTACCTTCTGCATCACAATAAACTGCATTGCATCGATCAAACTGAAGTGTACCACTTCTTGTGTCTGGCTGTAATGGTCTGGTATTAAAATCAAACATGGTGTTTTGGACACCATCTTGTGTTTGATCCCAATCAGTACCAAAGTACCAGATGTAATCATGTTTTTGTGCCTGGGAAAGCAAACTCCAGCTGATAAGAAGTAAGAAGGAAATTAATCTCATAATAATGATATTAAAATTGAGCATCAACAGATCTGCTCTGTTGATGCTCAATTAAAGCGATTACTAATCTGTTTTGATCACTTTGTCTACAAAGGTTGATTCGCCATCCAAAGTTACATGTAAATAATATACCCCTGCTGGTAAGTTAGAGACATCTATCTGAGTAATCCTATCAATAATTGGATTCACAATGGCCTTTTCCCCAGTTGGGTTATAAATAGAGTAGTTGGAATTTTCATTGATATTGCTTCCTATGTCTAGTGTCAGAATATCTTTGACAGGATTGGGATATACTGTAATCTCCGATGATAAGGACACATCTAGATCTGCTTCTCTAGTTTGAATCTCATCACATGTCACATTAAATATTGGTTCAAACTCTGAATCTACAAGACTCATAAGATCATTGGCCCATATTACGACATCGCCGTAGTATTCATAACAATAGGAACTTACTTCAGTTAAGTAACTAATCTCCTCAGGCGAAAGCTCCACATCAAGGTGTGTCTTGAGGTATGATGTATAGACGTTAAAATGCAAAGAAGAAAATGTATCGCTCCATTCTATTGATTCCACATTATTTAGTTGTCTCTCTAATATCGATTTATACTCGATATTCATATTATTGGTCAGTATATGAATTTCATCTAACAATTGCTTTTTGGTAACAAAGTCATCAGTGTCCATGAGTAAATCACTTTTCTGACGCATACTCTGTGTTATACTTGGGTCCGCGAAGTACATTCTGAGCTCAGATCGATTTTGAAGTAGTTCTTTAAGTCCATCAATCTGAAGCGCATTATATAGATCTATGGCTTCGGATGTCCAATTTTCAATTGGTTTCTCTCCTTCTCGATCTATTAATTTATAGGCGTCAATCCATTCTTGTCTTTCTGAGTATATAGGTCCAGTGGGATCTGTATCTGGATCGGGGTCTGGATTAGGATCTGGGTTTGATTCTGGGTTTGATTCTGGGTCTGGACTAGGTGCAGAGCA
The DNA here is from genome assembly GCA_937929835.1 of uncultured Saprospiraceae bacterium. Lineage (GTDB taxonomy): Bacteria > Bacteroidota > Bacteroidia > Chitinophagales > Saprospiraceae > RFSX01. The sequence goes on from CALFUU010000146.1 coordinate 12,312, forward strand.
AGTAGTCGATATTCCATTCTGTAGTCTAAATAAGTCAGCAGGGCTCCAGTCGATTCCAGGCATAGCTTGTTGTCCAGGCTGATGCGGAGCCCAGATGTTTAGATCTTCCACAAGGAATCTTGAATCATCTATTTCTGCTGGTGTCAATCCTTCTGCGAGTGCTCTAGTCCAACCAATATTTCCGTGAAAATCTTGAGGCATCAAAAGACGGGATCGTAAAAGTAAGTCTAAGTCAGAATTGGAAAAAACATTACCTAAGAGTTCGTTATCATTTGAGTTCATAGTTATAAAAGCACCATAAAGAGTTCCTTCGATATTGTTGCATTCAATATCGGAATTTCCTGTATTACTGACCATCAAGGCAGATCCATTATTTCCTAGGATATTATTAGAAACTATACTCATCCCGTCAGAACCTCCTACGTAAATTCCAAAGTCTGCAGTTGTTGCATTGTTCAGTGTATTTCTTATAATACTCGAATTAGTGTTATCAGTACAATAAATGGAAGCTGTTATAAACTGAGTTTGTCCTAACCCGACTACTTGAGCATCAAATATGGCGTTTCCAATAATATCCGTGTTACCACCAGAAGTTCTAATTCCTATTTTTGCAAATTGGGTACCCATTAGAATAATGTCATTGTTTCTAATGTTAACTGGCTGTCCTTGGGCATTCGAATTGATAGCTTGAGCACTTGTAAAAATATCATTAGCAGCTGCTGTTAATGTACCTCCTGTAGACCTAATTCCTCTAGGGATAGGATCTAAGAAGCCTCCTAATGTATTATTTTGACAAATTGCTGTACTACCACCCTGACTTGTAATACCTATTGATGCGGTATTCTCAAATATATTTTCATCGATGACAGCTGTACTTGCACTAGAAAGTATTATTCCTGAACTGCTGCCATTGAATGTGTTAGAGGAGATAAAGGCTTCAGAGTTTCTCATATCTATGCCTGTACTACAATTGATAAAATTATTGGGTTCAGGGATATTAGTTTGACTAATTCCAATGAATGATAAAGTGGAATTATTTTGAATTTGAATGCCTATATTGGTACAATCTTCTAGTGTACTAGAGTTGACAGATAAGTCGGCATCTCCATTTATTATTATTCCCCATAAGCAATCTAGAATATGACTACCATTGGTAATACTAACATTACTATTGTCTAATGCATTTATACCTATAGTACCGTTTTCGATAACTACCCCTCTAAAATCTACTGTTGCACCATTTCTAACTAGCACAGAATTCCACCGATCGCCACAATCTCTAATTGAGCCACCCTGCTTATCAAAGAGAATTCCTTGTTGCACTGTTATCCCACTACCACCAGTAAGTTCGAAGTTGATTCCTGGATCCAAAAAATCTTCGTTTACTGAAAAATTTCCATCGACAATTACTGTTGTTCCAGGAACAATTTGACCAGCTGATGTTACTCCTAAGGTATTATATAGGTCCTGAACATCTGTAGATCCTGACAGTATAGCATCTCCAAAACAAGGTACACTCAGGTCAATACAGATTTCACCACAGTATCCTCTATGATCTATGATAGATACACAGACACGATATTCTCCTCCACTTGTATATTGATGCTCAACAAGCCAACCATCGTCTTCAATTGGAGGCTGGAGAGTATTACCATCTCCAAAATCCCAGCTAAATTCTGTTTCAAAGAAATTTATAGAAGAATTGCATATTATGTCATTTATAAAGCGAAAGGAATACCTACCATCACCTAAGTTAGTAGTGTTGATTGTATAACATACTGGGTCAATTTCTGCGTCGAGAACTATATTGTCTACTAGGATGTGAACAGGATTTGCTATACCAGGACCTTCCCAAAGCGAAACCGAACTAAAAGCTATATATTCAGCTTCTTCATTTAGTTTAAATTGTGTACAATATTCATCTAGAGTCCATTGATTTTCTACTAAGTTATTTGAGTTGTCAACGGAGAGGAAAAAGGGTCGTTCTTTTCTAACTATTGCACCCAATTCTTCTATGTATGTTTCGACATATAGTCTTCCATTGTTTGTTATGACATCTTGATGAGTGAGATTACACGAAAACGAAATACCGGCACTGGGAGTATTACGACTATATTGTAAAGCCCCCATATCAAGCTTTAGATTATAGATTAGATCATTATCACCCAAAGTATGTTCGGTCTTAGTAGCTGCTGTTTCGTCAATAACAAGCAATGGATTACCGGGGCTCGGAGCACTATCGAAAACTAATGCTAACATTGCAGAATTAATCTCATCTTGAAATGATACTGTACAATCTGGTGTATTCATTTCTGTATTTATGAGATCAGGTGATGTGGTGTCGAAATCAAACCAATCGTCTACACAGTTGCTGGAAAAAAACATATTTCCAGTGTAAAAGGGTGGAAAGTTGTTGCCAGCAGGAATTACTTGGCAATTAGAATCGTAATCTTCAAAATCAGAGTTAAGTATCAAATTTTGTCCGCAGGGGCTGCAATCCTGCGAGAAAGAAAAAATGGGTATAAGTAAGATACCCAATAATAAATATTTCATAATAAGTTAAGGTTTTGAGCTCTATCACCGAATGATAGGACTCCAGTCTTCAGAATCTTTTGCACGTGCGCACTGTGCTAGATTCTTTTAAATCAGTTAATAAGCGCGAATATGACTTTTGTCATATGACCATACTGAAAAAGAAGACTTATCTTTGCAGCCTCTTTTAGTCGAGAGATGGAGGTCTGCTATACTGTCACGACAGTTACGTGGGCCTTCTTTTTGTATAGTACAATAATTTTTTGTACCGCATATTAATGCAGTAATATTGTAGAATTTTTGTTTATCTGAATACTATATCTGCTTAAATATCTCTTTTTCTATTGTGAACACCTAGACTTAGTACGCTATTTTTTCTTAGTGTCGTTATTTAACATATTATATGATGTTCATATTGATTCTATTTGTGAATGTAATACTTTGAATAGCTGAAAGTTATAACACTCTTATCCCCTATAAAGTAAATATTATTAACATTGGTGTTATACTTAAAACATTCTGCTAAGTAGTCATTCAGTATGAGCTAACACAATAGAACAAGTTTTTTAGCACAGCTGATATTACTTTCACTCAATTGTATAGAAATAAAAGTAGGCTAGAATCTAGATAGTAATAATTAGATACTACCCCACACCCTCAATCGACTCCCGTATCCCCAACCCTATCGCCTTCGCCAACAAAGGCGGTACTGCATTCCCTATTTGCACCATCTGCTTTGCTTTAGAACCGTAGAAGATGTGCTCATCAGGAAAGGACTGTAGGCGGGCCATTTCACGTACCGTTATCACGCGTGGTCTTTTCGGGTGAATGTTGACACCACCGTGATTTTCTTTGATGGTGCAGCTCGCTTTATTCCAGGGGCACTTCTTCCAAGAGTCAGAATAATTCTCGTAGAGGCTCTTGCCCTCAGGTACTGCGGCTAACCTTGTACACATATCTGGACGATGTTTTGTCCGGACGTGATTGAAGGCGACATCATCGGGTAAGTCCATCAGATCCTCGATGGCCTCTCTTGTAGTTCTGTAAGCATCCTTTTGGAGTAAAGGCTTGGGGTGATAATTAGTGCGGCCTACTCTATTGGCGATAAATATCACTCTTTCCCTTTTCTGAGGAACATAATAATCCGCAGCATTGAGCACCGTGACATTGACTTTGTAACCGAGCCGTTGGATATCTTTTGTGATCTTAGCTTCGACGGCACCGTTTAGCATAGATCTCAATCCTTTGACGTTTTCGGCAACAATAAACTGCGGTTGCAGTTGCTTGATAATTTGGAGCATATCCTTGTATAGGGAGTTGCGCGGATCTTCGACCACCCTACTCCCCGACAGACTAAAACCCTGACACGGAAAGCCACCCGATAATACGGTCAGCTCTTCACCTCCAAGTTCTTTCTGGACGGTATCTACAAAAGCTTTCTTGATGCGCTTAGATCGGATATCTCCTTCTATAAATGGATGCTTAAAATTGTTTCTATACGTCAGCCCCGCTTCCTTCATCCAATCCAAACCACAGACAGGCCTATACCCGGCCATCTCAAATCCTAGCGCCATCCCCCCTGCCCCACAAAACAAATCTGCAGAAGTCAATCCACTAACCGACGGCGACTCCCAAGCACCAGAAATATCCACCCACTCGACCTCATCAGATTTTGCGGATAACCTGTGGCCAGCTGCTTTCTTATTACTAACAGCCGTCTTCAGATAAAATTTGTCTATGAACTGGTTCAAGTCATTAGGATGGATCTGATAGACCCCACCAACTTTTGT
>CALFUU010000147.1 GCA_937929835.1 uncultured Saprospiraceae bacterium
AATCTTTTAGTAGGCCCTGATCACATCATTACAAGAGACTACAATTACGAACGAGAGGAATACACTTATGGTATTGAAAATCTGCTTACTGGGCATACAGATGGTTTGGTAGACCCATCTAGCAGATTTATTACTATGACATTTACAGAAGAGCACTTGTATTACGCAGATTCGATCGGCCTTTACAAGTACAATTTAGAAACAGAATCAAGCACAAAACTTGCAGATCGCATCTACAACTATAAGTTTATCAAACTTACTATCAGAGGAAACAAGCTATTTATAATCAATGAAAACAACTTTAGAGATGCACTGCGGGTTGAAATAATGGACCTTGAAACAGAAACGATAGCGCATAGTTATGAGGTACAACCTGAAAGAGGCTACGAATATTATATACTGCATGACAATTATCTGATAATGGAAGAAAATACCATTCAGGAACCCAATCTTGTGTTAACTAACCACTGGAACCAATCAAAGACCCGACATCCCATAAATCATCATAGTCTAGGTGATCATCTGGATGACAACACTTTGATATATCCAGTATATGAGTACTATGATAATGGCCATCACTACTCCCGCTATCATAAGATAGAGCTTGGCATAGATCAGCACTCAGAGCCCCAACCTTTAGATGGATTTACATTTTTTGAAATAGATGCTACCCATAAAATTACTAACTTAAATGATGGCACCTTAATAGAACAAAAATTGTTTTACAGAGATGATGCTACCCGCTTACTCGCAGTAAAAAATAACGAGGTCAAGGTTATACAACACGATAGAGATCTTACAAATGGATTTACAGAATTTTCAAGACTAATTTCGTTTAAAGGAAAATTACATCTGCTGGATGACCTCAACTTTTATAGGATAGAAGATGATCAATTGATTCTGCTTAATGAAGGTCCGTTGATGTTGCTGCCGCGTTCTCCAGATAGGATAAGAATAGAAGATGGCGCTATATATTGGATAGAAAGTGAGTCAAGAACGATCATTGCCTACAATGGTCAGACAAAAGAGTCTATAGTCAATTTTGATGGAGAAGAGCACCATAGATTGACTAGTTTATATGATTTCGCTGACTTAGATGAATGTCTCTACTTTCTAGGCCAAGAAGGTGGGCTTTATAGATTTGATAAAGTGACGAGAGAAATTACTGAGCTCGACAAGTTCATAGCTAGTAGTCTGCGCAACCATCTCTTTGCTCATGATGGTGAGTGTTATTACTTTAGAAGTACGAGCGGGACAGTACATCTCAATAAGATAGATTGTGCTGGCACAAAATCAGTAGTAAGTCAAGATCTGTATAGGTGGTTTGATGAGTATAGCGTACTAGGGCTAGGGCTCTTTCAGTTTAAAAACGAAAATTATTTGTGGTCAGGAAACGGGCTACACAAGATCAGCATAACAGATCCAGAACGCGTGATCGAGACTGACAATACTCTTCCTGTACAAAATCACCTGATCAATGATGGCGATAGAATACTCTATCAAGATGACATTGGCACACATATCTATGATGGAACCCAAACTACTACGCTCTTAGAGAGTTACTATAACTTCTTAAGAAAGAACGATGATGGCACCTTCTTTATATTGGTAGCAGATGAAAATGTACAGTATCACTTTAATCCCAACACAGACCAACTGACACAACTTCCTAACTTAGATAGTCCTAGGTCTAATGCATTTAACTTTCAAGGACAATTATATCACCAAACTAGATCTGCATTATACGCTGTATCACCAGACCTTACCTCGCAAGACTTAGTAAAAGATGTATTAGATCTATTTTCTAATTCATCGTCATCTAGTCAATATGGACTAACAATTCTCGGAAACAATTTAGTGTGTATAGATCGAAAAAGCAATGTATTGGAGCTTGACAATATATACAGTACACTAACTACAACTTTTTTTGACAAAGACTCTACAACCTACTTCCTAGCCAGCAGTCCATCGCACGGCAACCAGTTGTATAAAATGGATTTTGCTAACACAATCATTGACCATTCTATACCACCTCTGATAACTTATCCTAATCCTACGACAGACTACATCAGTCTAAAAGAAAATGTAGAAGGATTAAATTTCGAGTTATATGATACAAATGGTTCCGTGGTACAATCAGGAACTGCTAATTCCAAACATATAAAAATAGACGGACTCATCCCTGGACTATACATCCTTAAAGTAGGTGAAGGAGAAAACATTAGAACCACGAAAGTGATTATTCAAAATCAATAGTTAGATAAGCATGTATTTCGCTACCCTTTTGGCTTGGGCTTCCGCTTCTTACTGGCTTTGGCCAAAGGATTGTAGGCGAGGCACAAATCCAACCAGTACTCCAGGTCCTCATCCATATCATAGGCGTCAGGGGTTATAAAGACATAGCCCTTCATAGGTCTGCCCGTGAAGTCCATAGGATGACAACCTGGCTTGTCCTTGACAACTTCTGAGGCGTCGGGCCCTATGCGTGCCATCAGCAAGTCGGTTTCTTTTTTCTTATCGTAATGGATGCCGCATGCCATCTTATCATTGACCATAAAGATCAAGCCACCCATCATCTTCTTGGTGAAGTAATTGGCATTGCGCTCTTTCATTATGTTATTAATCCTATCCGCTAGGAATTCGTCATAGGCCATATCCTATTGAGAATTATTGATTAAAATATTAGGACTCTATTTTGATTATGCGTTCTTGGATTATATGGCCATTAGCCAGCTGTATTTGGAGAATATACAAACCAGCCGCCCTAGTAGATAAATCCAATGCATGAGCGGTTGCCCCTATTGTCTGTTGTTGTAAAATTTTCCCAGATGCATCTTGCACTAGAATATGCTCGATACCTCCTGCTAGGCTCTCAATATTGATCAAGCCTGTTGTAGGATTAGGAAAGATATTCAGAGCTTGATCTACAGATGGATTTTCAGTTGAAGAGACACCATTTTCATTATTAGCATTAAAAGTAGTTGTCCAATACTCAAAGTCACCGCTACCATTTGGAATACGGGCCCAACCGATATTGGTCTGCTGCTCTGCGTAGTATACAGAATCTATTATCGACCCATCACCATTAGACAAGTAGACACCTTCGCCTTCTTTTTTTAATTTGAATGCAGCATGAAGACCTTGCTGCATCAAGTCATTGTCGGCCCAGACGATAAGGTAATCATCTGCGGCAATGGATGTGCTGATAGGAAACTCCCACTTCCTCAAGTTATCTCTATCATCAGACAAGTAGATACCTGACAAATGAAGTGCTCTATCAGTTGTATTATAAAACTCTATCCAATCGGGATACCCGCCATCTGGATCTGCGTGCCCACCGATAGAATCATTAGAAGCGACAACTTCATTGATGACCACCTCTTGATAGAACAACTGTTCTGACCTTGGAAGACAACTAACATTGGCAGCTACATCTTGTGAGAGCGTGGTTATTCTGTTTTTGATATAACCCTTAAGTCCCTCAGTCTCGTCAGTTGCTCCTATATCTGTTAGAAATCTTTGGTAACTAAATAGATTATTAGGATCCTCTTCCACAGAGTCTTCAATTAACAATCGATTACCATCCATTAGAGCGAACAGTCTTTCTTCAGTCATAACTTCCTCTGATATAGAACAAAAATAACTCTCATAAAGCGCTCTATATTCCTGAACATTGAGAAGCCTACGGATTAGAGTTCTTTCATTATCGCTCTGATCTATATCAAAATTATTACCATCGCCACCATTTAGAAAGTCATTAAAGTCTTGCCACAGATTTTCACAATTCCCTGACCAAAAATCACAGCAATTAGGATTATTATCGACGACCTCTTGGAAAACCATATCTACAGGATGCCCTGCTGTATTGTCTACAATTGTCGAGCATAAAGCGGGGTCAAAAGTAGTATCTACTGTACGGCACTCCGTTATTGAGAGCCCACCGTCAGACATTGTAAGACAGACATTATAGATGCCTGGCGTATCATAGCTATGTCTAGGCGACGCCAGGTCGGAGCTATTCCCATCTCCAAAGTCCCATTTATATTCTGTATTGACGCAGCCATCTGTTTTGAATCCCGAGAAACGAAATTCCACTTCGCCAGTTCCATTTGTGAGAAAGGCAAAAAATGGTGAAAAGAAACAATCTTCTTCTCCTCCAAAACCAAAAGTACCACCAAGCGCAAAGTTATAATCCCAAGGTATCCAATGAAAGATACCATTCGTGTCCTCGTACATATACCAGTTACGACCGTGTTCCATGAATGAATCCCAGTTATTGGTCGCTACATCTACCGCCAAGGTTCGCAAAAACAAATCTACATTGAAATGACTCTCTATCATTGAGATAAAGTCAGCGTCCGACGTATTATTAATGATATTCATCAACTCGATAAAGCCACTCCAATCGTTTTCATCTCTATTGGTTTTGAGTTCAAATATGGAAGCATAGGCGTCTTGATCCGGACCTAGCCAATCAAGAAAACTCCAACCTTTGTTCTTAAATAGATTGCCCTCAGCATCAGCAAAGTTGTTTTGAAGAAACGCCTTGTCTACTTGCTCAATAGATTGATACAATCCCCAATATTCTCCATTAATATATACCCTAGCCCAAGAGGTACGCGGAGCCCTTACACCCATATCGCGCATCATCTTATAACACAATACATCTCTATGAAAGGCAGGATCCCCAGTGCCGTTATTAAGATTCATCTTGCGCAGACCATCATATCGTTGACCATCTACATATTCATTAAAGTCTAGCTTGAAAGGTTTCTTGTCGCTATCAAAGGGATAAGAGGTAAATCCTTTAAATCTAACACCTACTGAATCTAGTATCGCCCCATCTATAGTGACTTTGCCCAAAATATAGATATGATCACTGCCTCCAAAGTTGGATTCGAAATTAGACGTCATCTGTTCCCAATAATCAGATTGTGTAAACTCTAACTCGATAGTATGTAGAACATCGTTTTTGTAAAAATTATCTCCAGCATCTTGTGCGGCGAGAGTGCTAGCTGAAACTAAAGCAATGATCAAGTAGTGAAGTAGTGAAGTTGTGTGCATAATGTATAGCTGTTTTATACAATAATAATAAAAATAACCTTCTTCACGAAAATAGACGGGGCGACTGTGCTTATAGCTGCATGTAATCCTAGCGAAAGGAGAAACCGTATCAAAACCAAGGAAAAATAACCCCGACACAAAGGTCAAATAATGCAATCACTCCCCAAATTGTGCAGCGTCCAAAATGACGAATGCCTATCTTGCGATATATAATGTGTGAGATGAAATATAGTACTGTCCTCCTATTTGTAATCTGCTTTGCTACGAAGGCATATAACCAAGTAGATTTTACCTCTTCCAATCTCCCCATTATCATCATCAATAGCCAGAGTGCTCCCAATGATCAAGGGAAAGTGGCTGCCTCGCTTAATATCATCGCCAACTCTCAAGGCCTACGCAATGAGGTCACTGACCCACCCACAGAATATCAAGGTCTCTGTGGACTCAAGATCAGAGGAGAATCTTCAGCGACGTTTCCAAAGAAATCTTACAGTATAGAGACTTGGGCCTCACTAGGTCAAGACGTAGATACGAGTTTTCTAGGCTTCCCTGCGGAGGAAGACTTTATACTGTATGGGCCCTACCCTGACAAGTCTCTGATGAACAATGTCCTAGTTATGCATCTAGCCAATGAGATGGGTCAATATGCTAGCAGAACCCAATATGTAGAACTTGTCCTCAACGACAGTTATGAGGGTCTTTATGTCTTAATGGAAAAGATCAAACGAGATAAAAACCGGGTCGACATATCCAAACTAAGAGCAGAAGACATAGAAGGTGACGAACTTACAGGAGGCTATATTTTTAGGATAGATAAAGGCGAACACGAAGACTGGACTTCGCAGCAACATATATATGACAGACCAGGAAGATTTGTTGAGTACCAATACTACTACCCCGATCCAGAAGACTTACAGCCTGAGCAGAGAACTTATATCCAGGATTATATGGATGCCTTTGAAGCGGCGGCGGTTGCAGAAGACTACGTCAATAGTGAAGGCAGACACTACACCGAGTATATTAATCTCAGAAGTTTTGTAGACAATTTCATCTTAAACGAGCTAAGCAAAAATGTAGATGCCTATAGATTATCCAGCTACTTCCATAAAGAAAAGGACAGCAAAGGAGGTAGATTGCATGCAGGGCCTGTTTGGGATTTTAATCTATCATTTGGCAATGCTGATTTCTGTAATGTGCTCAGTACATCTAATTGGTTGTACTATGACTGCGTCGGTAACAGTCCGGCGTGGTGGGACAATTTTTTGAGTGACGAGACATTTACCGAAGCCTTAGGTTGTAGATACCATAGCTTGCGCAGTAATCTATTATCGCTGTCAAATCTAGAAGCACAGCTAGATCAATGGTCTAGAAGAATTGAAGAGGCACAGTTGAGAAATTTTCAGCGGTGGGAGATTCTAGGCTTGTATGTATGGCCCAATGCAGGCTTCTATACCTTTGCAGATGACCACGCTACTTTGATGAGCGCATACAAAGACTGGATAGAGTTAAGACTGAGATGGCTCGACGAGAACATGCCTGCAGCGAGCGGCGACTGTGCAAAATTTGATGATCCTGATTTTGAAGTCAAAGGGCTCAGCTCTACTGCAGATCCGACAAGGAGTTCATTGCGCTTGTATCCTAATCCTGCTATTACCTATATAAACATAGAGTCGGACCAAGTAATAGAAGAGTTGACCATACATAATCTTATGGGTCAAGTCGTAGAACGACATTCTAATCTAGGGCTCAGAGCTACCCTACCGATAACTTTGACACCGGGTACTTATTTCATCAAACTGAATTTGGCAACAGAATCCATTACTAGAAAAATTCAAGTCACAAACCCCTAATACTTAAAGTATAGGCAATAGAAAATATTACAATAAGTCTTTTAACTTTGGGCTATACGCTTCTAGCACAGTGAAACAAGAGTTATTGAATTTATTAACAAAAAAACCTCTTTAAAATGCCTTTTGAACTTTACAAAAACGATACTGGAAAATATGGTTTCCGACTCAAAGCTGGAAATGGACAAATTATCCTAGCTAGTCAGACCTATGCAGACAAATCAGGCGCCAGTAATGGTATCCAATCTGTGATGAAAAATGCCAACGATGGTGCTTTTGAAAGAAAGACTGCTAAGGATGGCTCTCCTTTCTTTAATATGAAGGCCGGAAATGGACAGATTATAGGTAAGAGTCAAATGTATGCTTCTGAGTCAGCAATGGAAAATGGTATAGCCTCTGTCATCGCCAATGCTCCTGACGCAGAAATAAAAGATATCACTGAAGCATAATATCTTAAAAGAACTCTTCTAAAAAATCTATGGGTTGTCTTTACAGAAGACAACCCTTTTTGTTTTATATATTCTAACTTGTCATCCAAAATATAAGCGTTGATGTATACTGTTATTAATACTTGT
>CALFUU010000148.1 GCA_937929835.1 uncultured Saprospiraceae bacterium
TTTTTATGAAAGATAAATCTCACGGTGATGCCCGCATCAAAAACCTAAACCAAGTAAACAAACAGAAATTGGTCAGAAAGCTAGGAATCTGGCTGGAGCAGGAGCTAGATGCGGGAGTGTTGGATTAGAGAGGGTGGAGTGGATGTAATCACACTATTTTCATCTCGAGCACCGCCGAGAGATCTCCGTTCTCGGTCACTACTAAGTTCAGATTGGAGCCCTGGAGTTTCTCACTAAGACATAGTTTGTTAGTATATTGATTACAAGTCTTTCGTATCAAGTGCACACATTACGAGTACGGAGATTCCTCCGTTTCGCTTCGCTGCAGTCGGAAAGAAAAAGTGGGGTAGAATAAGTTGGTTGCTGTTGGTTACTCCTAGTTTATTTTATCTCGAGCATCGCCGAGAGATCTTCTTTATCGCTCACTACTAAGTTCAGATTGGAGTCTGCAATTTCTCACTTAAACATAACTAGAAAGTACATTGTAGACAAGTCTTTCACATCAAGTGTACACATTACGAGAACGGAGATTCCTCTGTTTCGCTTAGCTGCAGTCGGAAAGAAAAAGGGGGGCAGAATAAGTTGGTTGCTATTGGTTAGTCCTAGTTTTTTTCATCTCGAGCATCGCCGAGAGATCTTCGTTCTCGGTCACTACTAAGTTCAGATTGGAGTCTGCAATTTCTCACTTAAACATAACTAGAAAGTACATTGTAGACAAGTCTTTCATATCAAGTGTACACATTACGAGAACGGAGATTCCTCTGTTTCGCTGAGCAGCAGTCGGAAAGAAAAAGGAACAATTACTCACTACTTTACAACCCCAAAAAAGGATACCTCTCCCCAAGCGCCCGTCTCTCCTCTGCAACTTGAGCCAAGAATCTCTGGTGAGCGGCAGACTCTGGAAAGAGTGCTCTGTGATTTTCTTTAGAGACGAGCTGTTGTACGGCTGATCGTATGTCGGCCTCATCTGGATCGAGGAGAGTGGATTCTAATAAGTCAAAGACGGCATCTACTGCTTTTGGGCTAGGATGGATCAGGTCATTGCCATAGTAGCGATAGTCTCGTAATTGATCCGTGAGCATCTCATAAGCGGGAAAGTAATGTGCTTGGGAGTGGTCTTGTACCCATTGGTGTACGGCAACGAGCAGTAGGGATTTACTGAGTCTATCCTCCACAAGACCGTTTTTAATATGTCGGACAGGACTGACAGAGAGTATATATTGGATTTTCTTGTTGCTCAGGGCATCTAAGGTTGTTTTGATGTCTTGGAGTGCGGCTGTGATTTCTGGGATAGTCATCAGCTCTTTTTCAAACTCTATACTAGGGCGCTTATGACAATTATTAACGATACGATCGGTGGTCGTGGAGCGGTAGACATAAGCTGTGCCGAGCGTTATAAGTACCACAGAAAGTTCCGGTGTCTGCTCTCGTGCGGCCGCCAGGCTGTCTTCTATCAGTTGTCGGTGCTGGGCTAGGTTGGGATGGTTAAAGGTGCTGTGAAAATCAGGGTGACTCCAGATGTCTCCAATTTGCTGGGAGTCAACCGTGTGCAGCGAATCGGGCGATTGGAGCATCTTAACTACAGAACAAAGGCTCGCGGCGTTAAAGGTAATACCGGAAGGATTTTGATGGATCTTATATCCAAGCGTACCCATTTTCTTGGCCATATTGACAGAAAAGCAAGACCCTAGAGAGAGAATAGTATCGGAATAATGGATACTGAAGGGGAAAACAGGGGTTTTGATATGGGTAAAATTTATCATATGATATTTATAAAAAGCTGCAAATCAGTAAGTTAAAGGGTTAATCTATTAATTTGGCATATTGATTGTTTAAGATAAGCGGTTATAAGTCCCTTCTCCCGACAATTCTAAAAGAGAGAGATGGGAAATAGCCTCAAATCTTCGTTTTTTCATTTATATTTCTACTTTTATACACTAACTTAGAAGACTACTAAGGTTTTCACATTAACTACGAAGAAAAAATACATTTGATGAGATATTTTAAAAGCTTCCTTGTCTTGGCTGCCTTGTTTGTTGGTACGAGTCTAATGGCACAGGATATCCATTTCTCACAGTTCTATATGTCACCTCTCAACCTTAATCCGGCATTGACAGGTGTGATGAACTGTAACACGAGAGTCGTTGGAAACTACAGAAACCAATGGTCTCAAGTTCTAAGGGGAGATGCTTACAACACGTACTCTGTATCTTATGATCAGAAGATTGCAGTTGGTCGTTCTGACTACTTCGGTATAGGAGGAACCTTCTGGGGAGATAGAGCGGGTGAGTTGAGCTATGGTACAACTCAGGGAAGAATGTCATTCTCTTACAGTAAGAAGATGGGAGGATACAGAAAGAAAGCCCACTACCTTGTATTCGGAGCAGATGCAGGGATCACACAGAGAAGAGTGGACTTGACCAATGCGAGATGGCCTTCTCAGCATGATGGCAATGGAGGTTTCGATGAGTCTATAATCGTAACACCTAGTCAAGATTTTAACTCTGATTTCTTACATGCAGACGTATCTGCAGGACTGGTATGGTTCAGTGTCTTGGATGATAAGAACAGTTACTATATAGGGGCTGCGATCCACCACCTTAACCAACCCAATGTTACCTTCTTTGGAGGTAATGTTACTGAGGCATTGACGAGTAGATTTACACTACACGCTGGTGGAGAGTTCGAGATGAATAAGGACATGAGCTTCGTTCCTGGTTTCATCTATATGAGCCAAGGAGAGCATCTAGAAATTAACTTGGGTACAAGTATCAGATTCAATCTAGGATCTAGATCAGACGGTCAGTCGTGGCAGTTGGGTGGATGGTACAGATTGGGTAATCAAGTAGATGGAGGCATTCACTCTGATGCAGTGATCATCTCTACAAGATTTGACTATGGCAATTATGGTATAGGATTCAGTTATGATGTGACAGTTTCTCAATTGAGACAAGCGGGCAACTTTAATGGTGCCTTTGAGTTTTCACTTAACTATCTTATCTGTGGTCCTGAAAAGAGATCAGTCTACTGTCCTAGATTCTAAGACAGCTTAAAGAATAAATAATTAAATCCCTTGCGCCTCTTTGGTGCAAGGGATTTTTTTGTTTTAACCCAATGAGTAGGGTTGCGCTGAAAATATTGAGTATTTTGGGCATGCAAAGTTTAGTCCCCTTCGTTAATTATATACTCACTCAATTCAATATTGGATTCTTTTATCTTACTAATCTTTTGAAATAATGTTTGGAAATAAGAAAACAGGACAAGATGCAATTACACCTACGGGAGGTATGTCGACCATCAATACACTCGTAGAGGGCACCCAAGTAGAAGGTACGATCAATACACAAAATGATCTCCGTGTAGATGGACAGGTCAATGGGACTATCAATTGTGAAGGAAAATTAATCATAGGCAGTTCTGGCTTTGTGAATGGTGATGTGGTCGCACACAATGCGGTTATCGAAGGACGATTTGATGGCAACTTGCAAGTACATGATGTACTCGATGTGAGAGAGACAGCTGATGTCACAGGCGAAATAAAAACAGGAAAGCTACTGGTCCAGAATGGAGCGACCTTTACAGGCAACTGTGATATGGGTCATAAGATCCATAACCTTGCGGCAGAAGCTTCTTAACGATGTCCCTAGATAGAGAAAAGCGACAAGAAGGTATCAGAAAGGTAAAGGCCTATACCAAATACTCGGGTATGGCCTACCAGATTTTTGGCTTGTTGGGAGTGACGATATGGCTCGGACTGAAAGCTGATGCGTACTTTGGCAATGAGTCTAAACTTATCACTGCTGGGGCTTCCCTAGTGGTGCTAATCGCCTATCTGTATAAGCTGAGTACGACAGTCTTGAAGAAATAATATGTCTATATCTGACTTTATAAAGCTGCTATTAGGAGCGGCTCTACTTTCTGTTATTAGTTATTTTCTGATCAATGTTTTTGTAGCATTGACAGGTTATTTTCCCTTTCTGTTGATGTCCATTCTCTTCTTTTCGGTTCTAGCCATTGTAGCTTATATCTTTGGCGAGCTGTCTATACAAAGAAGTGGTGGGGCAGGTTATATAGGTCTAGTTATCGCCAATGTATTTCTAAAGTTGGTGGGTTCTTTTGTTTTTGTAGCCTTGTACGCCAAGTATAATCCTCCTGCTAATAGAAATTTTCTCATTCCTTTTTTGGTCACCTACCTTGTCTACACTGCACTCGAGACTTACTTTATGAGTCAGCAGGCGAGGGATCGTAAGTAGTCGTCTACCTTATTATAACGCAATGCTACCTATCACCCATAAAGAAATATCTCTCCGACGAAAGGTGCCTGTACACTCACCGATACTCTGTGCTCGGCTAGATCATCTTGATATAGATACTGCCGCCTTTATAGAGCACTTTACAGAGGCGTTTAAGTCTATGGACTGGGATCTTTACGATGTGAAGCGTAAGCAATATGAACTCCTGCTCGCCCACCAAGTTGAGATACCTTTCAGTGAGTTTAAGGCCTATTATACAGAGAGCAGTATCGATGCCAAGGCGTTTTTAGGTCTATGGACAACCGATAAGCTTTTAGTGCAGAAGTGCTTGGCGATAAAGCCTTGGCGTCGCCGCTCTGTTTGCGCTTTTGAGATGCAAACGGGTCAGCCCCAGACATTGACACGTATCTATCCAGAGGCGTTTGCACAGGCTGTAGATACAGAAGACATGAGGTCTTTGCCTAGGATTTTTTCTCAGACGGAAGCAGAGTTGGTTGATCATACATTGTTCCAGTCCTTTGTGAGCAAGATAGCAGAGCAAGCACAGAAAGTGACACCCCATATAGACATCAAGAAGGTGCGGCTGACGGCACATTTTATGAGTGTCAAGGCTAGGCAGTTGGTGCCAGGCAACAATTCTCCTGAAGGCGCGCACGAGGATGGGGCAGATTTTATTGTTTCTGCATTGGTTATCAATAGAGATAACATCACAGGTGCCAAGAGTCAAGTTTTGGAGAGACTATCTGATGGTACGTTGGTCACCATATTTGAACGAGAGTTGCAACCAGGAGAGTTTTTGTTTCAAGCGGATACAGGTGAAGAAAAACACTACGGCAATGACTTGTGGCATTATGTGACTCCCTTCTATGTTGACGACCCTAGTCAAGAATCGTGGAGAGATATTATAGGCTTGGACGTTGAGATCATAGAGCCTAAGGTTTAGGTTTTTTGGAAATAAATGCTCTAATGAAGAATAAAGCTCTTGGTCACAAGCTTGTGTTCTTCGTTATGGAAACTAACCCAGTACACACCGCTCTGAAATCGAGAGAGGTCTAGAGAGAGCCTCTGCTCTGAATGATGGACGTCTCTTGACCACAGCAATGCACCCATACTGTTATATATGCTGAGCTGTCCGCTACCAGTTATTTTGAATAATTCTACCGTCAGCGACTCAGCAGGTGTCAGCGGATTAGGGTAGAGAATTAGATCCGATCCAGTGGTATTATTCTGTAATTCTGAAGTATAGATTCCTATGCAATGGCAGTAGGCATTGTACCGATCATTGATGGTGTAGTCATTGTTATCATCACACGACTCACCGATGAGACTGTCGTTGCACGCCTCATCAGGTTGTGTGTAGCAAGGTCGTCCAGCGAGTTTATCCACAATAACATCCATAAATTCGGTAGGTGTAAAGGTCTGCGCTAGGGGTTCATTTCTCCAGAAGGGCTCTACCATATTCATATCTGCTCCGTCCCCATTCCAAGCCCACCCGAATAGTGGCCAGCCATTGATATAGCATTCATCAATTATAGAACACCAATCTGCGCCCCCAGTCGCATTATCACAAAATTCACCCACCATACAATCTGCACCTGTAGCATCTAGATAAGCCAAGTCACTGTGGGAGAGCCATCGCTTTTGCTCTATATTGAATGCACTGGTGTAGACGTGTATAGAGTAGATAATGTTTTGATCACCGAAGTGCTCATAAGCATCGGCAGCGATCTTTGTCGCTTGACCAAATCCTGGGACGTCGACAATAATAGGCTCAGCGTAGAAAGGCCTAATTATATCTATAGCTTCGTTATAGGCTTCGGCATAATCCAGAACATCGATATCATGATCACCCCACTCGTTCATTAAGTTGATGACAATAGGACCTGAACTTGATAGGGCTGCGTAATTCTTTTTCCACCAATTGGCTGCTTTGATTAATTCCTCTCTATCATTGGTGCCGAGTACTTTATAATTGTGATAGGTGGCTATAACTTGATAGCCGTTCTCGTGTGCTTCTCTGATCCATCTTCTTGCCTGTACACCGAGGCCTGGCTCTATTTCTATGCGGACAGCTTCTATCTCTGGATAGGTTTGCATCAGCTCCCAGCCTATATTGACACGACCATTATTATAATAGGAGGCTTGTATATTGACACCGTTTTTTATACCGATGTCTTGACTAAAAGTATTGCCTGTCATCAAGATAATTGCACCTAAGATGAGATGTCGTGTGCAATTATAAAGCTTCTGATGATGACGACTAATAATCAAATTCCTACATTGAAATGAACAATTAGTTTCTACTTAAATAAGGTAACAACTCTTATTGGTTATAAGTTACATTATCATCAGATTTTTATGAAAATTGAATCAATACGACACTTTTGATGTGAAGTAGATCGTATAGGATTAGAATAAATTCAGTTCTAAGTGATCCAAAATTTTGCACTATCCAAATCCGTACCGTAAGTATAATCCACGTGCAGCGTAACAGGGGTGCCTTGCTTGACGCTGACTTCTTGTTCCAGTTTGCAGATGGTTGGTGGCATCAAACTATCCGTTCCCGTGAAATTGCATCCCTCTGCTACTTGTACAAATGAATGCATATAAAGTGCATTGACCTTGCCTGACATATTAGGAAGAAGATCAATTTGTTTTTCTATACGCAAAGTTTCTTCTGTGTAGAGGTCTATCGTATTGATTTCTGTCTGGAGTGAAAGTTGCTCAGGGAGATGCCTCGTGAAGTTGACAGGATAATGTTTGTATTTGTCAAATTGGGCATAAGCGAGTTGGCCTACATTGACGATGCGCTCGGGGAGTAGCTTGCCGCCCGGCTTGAGGAACTGTCTTAGATGCTTAAATATCTGTACCTGATATTCATTGCCACAATAGATGCTCATCAGCTCACCGACGATATAGTCTACTTTTTCGGGTAACTCTATTTGCATAGCATCACCAAAAAGCAAAACGACTTTATCCTCCCAACCTTTCTCTTTTATTTTTTGCTCTATGAATGCTCTGAGATCAGGGTTGTTTTCTATGAGATAGGCTTTTTCTACCTTATCAAGAAAGTGTTGTGTTAAGGCTAGAGTGCCGACGCCTGCTTCACATACCACCTTGTCCGTAAAGTCGTATTGCTCAAAGGCCTTCTGAAAAGCACCTACGCGGACAGCATCTGTTTCCATTATCTTATAGTAGATAGGTGGAAAGCCGTAATGTTGCGGGCTAAAGGTCTGAGCCTCTAATAAGCTATACTTTAGCTTCTTGTAATTATCTACAAGTTGGGAATGAAAATCAAAAGACATAAACGATGGGTCGTTAGGTGAGCAAAATTAGAATCGGAGCCTCCAGAAAGGGTTTTTATTGCCCTCTATACTTTCGGCAATATATTTCTCTATTCTGTTGTCGAGTTCTGCTCTCGATATTTTTTTGCCTTTCATCTTTTTAGGAATTGGTAGTTTTTCTACCGGTGCTTCTAGATTAATTTTTGTCGCAGTTATCACGGCGTCTCCTTCATTGATATCGATTTCTAGAATCATACCAGGCAAGCCGCCAAAGCCCTCTGGCCCTCCCGAGAAGGTAATGCTATCTGTAAACCAAGCGTGGATGGTCTGGCCCTTAATGGGGTCTGTCGTTTCTGCCTTCATACAGAGATAACCCTCTATCTCTTTGATTTCATTGAGGATTTTCCACTTTGTTCTTTTGAGCTCGTCTTCTACGAGAAAGGTGACTCCCATCTCACCACGGAGATCTTTTATAGCCTTCTTGGCGTAATCTCTGATAAGTAATATTTCATTACGGCGCCAGCCCCACTCGTTAGCGGTCTGTTCTTCTGAGTAGGTATAGACGGATTTGTTGTCCTTAAAGGTGAGGGTGAGGTCGGTACCTTTATTCTCTTCTTTCCCCCAAGTCAGTGTGCTTCTATCGACTTCTTCTTGAGAGATATAAGGTAACTTAGACATTATAGAAATCCAATCGGTCTTCCTATTGTAAGTGATAGTGCCTTCTTCTATCTGTGCACTCAGGCCATAGCTGAGTAAGAGTAAAAATATAGTTAGTCTTTTCATTTTTATTTCTTGTACCTCTGTTATGACGATAGTCGTCACTCACAAAGGGTTAATATTTGCTTAAATTGACAAGGCACTACTACCACCAACCTCTTTTCTTTACGCTAGATTTTATTCCTCTGATGTTATAGGCTACACTCACCATCGCATATCTCGCCAGTGTCTCTGTTGTCGATTGTCTTACACTAATGCCAAAAGCAGATTGATTGAATCCTTGATTCTGATTCAGCGCATCATACAAGGAGAGTCTGACCTCTAGCTTATTCCCTTCTAGGAAGAACTTGTAGATCGAGCTATCCCAGATAGGAATGGTTGTAGTCAAGTTAAATCGATTGTTGGTATATTTCTCATAAGAAAAATTGGTATTGAAATAAAACCCAGCAAAAAGCTTGCTGTTGATTTCTATGGAGGCACCTATGTTTTCTGTCTTTTGATTTTGGCTCGGTCGCAAGTCAAATTCCGTATCGGACAGGCCATACGATCCTTCTAGATAGATGGTAAAGTCATCTGAAGGCGTAATGTCTAACTTGACGGAGGGAGAATGAGAAATAACTTGTGTAGCATTGAGCTCCCCATTGATCAGTGCATTTCTATCATTGACTCGTAGAGAATAGTTGGCTCTAACCTTGAGTTTGTTTTTCTTGATCGGAAAGCTAAGATTAGACCAGAGACTGGCGCTGCTGCCTCCTTCTATATTGATCGGCTTATAAGTGGTCACCAGTTGCTCATTGACCGATTCTTCTGTAGAGAATTGTGTATCATATAGTTGATAAGTCAGATTGATGTTGATTCTCGTATCGTGTAGCGGAAAGTTTTTACGTAGTCCGAGTCTATAGCTATCAGACACTTCTGGGGTAAGCTCTGGATTCCCTTCTCTTACAAAGAGGGGATTTAAGTTGTCGACTATCGGTTGCAGATCATCTATTGATGGCTCATTGGCATCTCTAGTATAGCTTGCGCTAAGATTTGTATTCCTATTGATGCTGTACCTGAGTGATACATTCGGGATATACTGCGAGAAACTTTTGTCGACTGTTCCTAAAGATTCGCCAGATACAAAAGAAGAAAAATCTCCTAGTAGATCAAAGTTTTGGTAAGCTGCACCCATAGATATATTGAGCCCCTTGTGGGAGTATCTCAATAAGGAACCGACTCTATTATAGATGATCGAGTTGTCATAGATTCTACTCAGAAAATCGTTGACTTGTTCGTTGTTGTCTGCCACATCTGAGATGACACGTTCTCCATCCTCAGATGTATTTCTATGATTCACAAAAGTCTGCCAGAAAAATTTCTTTCCTATCGGTTCTACATATAAGGCGTTGGCTTTGAATACAGCTTTGGTAGCTAAGTCATTGTTGATCTGATCTGTATTTAAGGAGTCCGCTAGCATTTGATTTTCAAAGAAGTCGATGTTAGATTGCTGCGTCCAGTCATCTTCAAGCTCGGTCGTCAGATAAGACGCATTAAGCCCAGCGTTCCTGCCTTTTTTCTTAAATTTCTTTCTAAATACAGCTATACCATTAAGTAAGTAACCGCTGGTGTTAGTTCTGTTTTGATAATCTGTGGTACTGGTCAAGTTGGCATCTCGCGATAGGTTAATTGTCCCTGCGTCGATATTGTTTTCGTTGATAAAGGCACCATTGAGATCTACTTTGATAGTGTGTAGGGAATCTAGTTCTTTTTCAAAACTAAGCTCTACACGATGGCCTTGTGACTTGTCATCTCTACTGTCGGCGCTCGTTTCATTTTGAGTAAAGCTCTGGAAAAATTTATCTTCATCTGTCGTTGTGCTGGCAGAAAGATTGGACTGATTGAAGTAGTAGACGGAGCTGACCTTGGTCTTCTTATGATCATAATTAAAGTTGATGCCGGAATTATAGTTTTCAGGAAAGCCTCTCTGTCCAGAGTTGAAAAAGAGACTTTGGATACTTTGTTCTATGCTGTTGCCACTGCCGCCGCCTCCAAAAGTATAAAAGCGCCCACGGCCACCAAAACCATAATCTGTACCCTGACCAAAATTCCAAGATTGTGAACCCATAAAATCTTGATAATCATCCCAGGAAAGTCCATTTCGTCCCGTGTTGTTGCCGACGCCGACAAGACTGAATTGTATCTTATCATTGAATTTATTGTAATTACCTTTTAGTTCCTTTCTGTTGACGTCACCTATGCCTGCGACAACTTTACCAAAGCCTCCCCGCTTAAAGTCTTCCTTGAGTTCTAGATTCATCGTCTTGGTCTCTGCTTCTCCGACCGAGCCCGTTATTTCTTCTTCTTCAGATTTCGAGTCAAAAACTTGGACCTTGGATATCCCTTCTGCTGGGAGATTTTTGGTCGCTGCCTTAGGATCAGAACCGAAAAATGATTTTCCATCCACTGTCACTTCATCGACGGCTTTCCCGTCGGCATTGATAGAGCCATCTGATTCTATGTCGATACCTGGTAATCGTCTGAGCAAGTCCTCTACTGTGCTCCCTTCTGGAACCTTAAAGGTAGAGGCGTCATATTCTATGGTGTCTCCTCGCATTTTCATCGGTGCTTTGGCCGCTTTGATGACGACCTCCATCAGCTCAGAGGCGATTTCTGACATCTTCACAGTACCGAGGTTGATTTTTTTCTCCTGTCCTGCATTGACAGGAATCGTGAGTGGGAGATAGCCGATATAGGTGGCTTTGACGATATGATTGCCTCTGGGTACATCTTTAAATCTAAAGGAGCCGTCCATCTCTGTACGCGTAAAATCGACCATAGTAGAGTCTGATTTTTCCAATAAGAGTACCGTTGCGAAGATCAGCGAATTGCCCAAGGTATCCTCTACAACACCGTCTATCTGATAGCTAGGTGTCTGTGCATAGGTAGGCTGTATGAGGAAGAATCCTAGACAAAGGACAAGAATGTATCTAAAAGCTAGCATAATGGTAGGTTGTGAGTTCAATATTACGAAAGTATTCGTAGAATGTATTTTCTTTAATGAAACTATAACAATACTTCAAAGGCTCAATATAGTATAGACTAAGTCCTCTAGATGGTAGATGAAAGACCAATCCCAGTGAATATTGACCCTTAGTAGTAGTTTTCTTTTAAGGGATCAGTTAGGACTTATCCATTCTTGATATACTTATTAGGGAGGTGCTCCCAGCTGTTGCACTTGTCTTCTAGCGCCTGCTCAAAGGTCTTGTACACCTCCTTGATGTTATATAGATCTTGATCAAAATGCTTGCGTAGGGTGGTGGTGAGTGCTTGTTTGAGTTCGCTTTCCAGTTCATCAATAAAGCCTATGATTTTAATCTTTGCCATAGGTATAAAGGTAAGATTAATAAGGTAGTGGGCAATTTGGATGACAACAGAGGTATTGTTGTTTTGATGATAATGGTTGTCACATTTCAGACCTATTTATAAAATTTACTATTATGTGATTTCAATAGCGTAAAAAAGAATCTACTAGAAAGATGGCTGTAACAAAGAAGTGGTGGAAAGAAGAGGTAATCTATCAGATTTACCCTCGAAGTTTTCAAGATAGCACTGGCGATGGTATAGGCGATATACAAGGCATCATCTCTCGTCTTGACCATCTCAAAGATTTAGGGATAGATATCATCTGGATCTGCCCTATATATATGTCGCCTAATGATGATAATGGCTATGACATCAGTGATTATTATGAGATTCATCCTGAGTTTGGGACTATGGCCGACTTTGACCAACTGCTAGACGAGGTACATAGTCGTGGTATGCGGTTGATTATGGATCTCGTGCTTAATCATAGCTCTGATGAGCACGAGTGGTTTGAGAAATCTAGAGCATCCAAAGACAACCCTTATAGAGATTATTACTTCTGGAAACCAGGTAAGAATGGTGGTCCACCCAACAACTTCAATTCTATCTTCGGAGGGAGTGCTTGGGAATATGACGAGATTACTGATGAGTATTATCTACACCTGTTTACCAAAAAGCAACCGGATCTCAACTGGGAGTCAGATGCCTTAAGAAATGAGGTCTATAAAATCATCAGGTACTGGCTGGAGAAGGGTATAGATGGCTTCCGTATGGATGTCATACCCTGTATCTCTAAGCGGCTAGAGTTTGCAGATACTGAGCTTGATGATTTCAATAGAGTTATAGAAGAGGTCTATGCCAATGGTCCTCGCGTACATGAATTTATCAATGCGATGTATGAGCAAGTTATCAAGAATTATGACGTGATGACTGTGGGAGAAGGACCGGGAATCAAGCCGCATAACTGCTTGCTCTATATCGGAGAGGACAGAAATGAATTGGATTTTGTTTTTCACTTAGAGCACATGTTTCTAGGTCATGGACCTTTAGGGAAGTTTGACCCGATCCCATTTAGCTGGAGAGATATCAAGGACATTTTTCAGAGGTGGGATGATGCCATTGGTGAGTCAGGCTGGATTAGTATCTTCCTTGACAATCACGACTTCCCTAGAATGGTTTCGCGATTTGGTAATGACCAAGAGTATAGAGTAGAAAGTGCTCAGTTGCTCGCCTTACTGATATTGACGTTGCGCGGCACACCGTGTATCTATCAAGGCTCTGAAATAGGGATGACCAATGTCCACTTCGATAAGATAGAAGACTATAGGGATATTGAAGTGTTTAATGTCCAGAAAGAATACCTAGATAGAGGTATGTCACCTGCAGAATTTTTGAGCCTCGTCCATGATAATGGTCGGGATAATGTTAGAACACCGATGCAGTGGGATGCCTCCGCGCACGGAGGATTTACGAATGGTACGCCTTGGATAAATGTAAATCCTAACTATTCTACAATAAATGTA
Source organism: uncultured Saprospiraceae bacterium (assembly GCA_937929835.1). Lineage (GTDB taxonomy): Bacteria > Bacteroidota > Bacteroidia > Chitinophagales > Saprospiraceae > RFSX01. Next base: position 13,123 of record CALFUU010000148.1, read on the forward strand.
GCTCGCGAAAGAGAGAAGTCTAACTCCATCTTCGGTTTTTATCAAGAGGTGCTACAATACAGAAAGCATCATAAGACGCTGGTTTATGGCACCTATCAAGAAATTTCTACAGCTTCGGATGACCTCTATGTCTATCAGCGAGTTGGTGAGGAAACCTTGATTATAGTGCTGAACCACAGTAACAACCAGCAAAAGCTAGAGATGGATATAACAGATATGCATCTAGATTTACAAAATAGGGATAATCCTAATGAAGCCGTCCTGCAACCCTGGGAGGCACGGCTGTACCGAAAGAAACATAAATCATCTTAGTGTCATTATGACACATTGATAGTTTTGTTATTTTAGAGCATCTATGACGACTGCTGCTGCTCAAAATATCAATACTTGGATGACCCATCTCAGTTCTGAGAGCCAATTTCACATCTCCGTAGATTGTGCCATCTTCGGTTATAATGGAGAAGCGCTGAAGGTCTTGCTGATGGAGTGTGATTTTCCAGCTTATAAAGGCAAGTGGTCCCTTGTAGGAGACCTACTCAAGCAAAACGAAACGATAAATAATGCCGCCAACCGTATTCTATATCAGAATACGCAAATGGAAAATGTATACTTAGAGCAAGTGGAATCTTTTAGTGGTATCCATCGACACCCTCTAGGTAGGGTGGTTACACTAGCCTACTACTCCTTGATTAATACAAGTGACTATGAGATAGTATCTCCTACACATATTAGATTAGAATGGCAAAATCTTGAGGATATTGCAGAACTGGCTTTTGATCATAAGCTCATCCTCAGCAGATGCCATATGATGCTCAAAAAGCAGATGCGCTTAAGTCCCATAGCTTTTGATCTACTACCAGAGAAATTTTCACTCAATCAGTTGCAAAAATTATATGAAGTTGTCCTTGGCGTGGGGATTGATAAAAGAAATTTCCGAAGAAAGCTCAAGAATCAAAATCTCTTGATTGATGTAGATGAAATACAATGTGATGTCTCTCACCGACCTGCCAAGTTGTACAGATTTGATTATTCTAAATATAAGTCCATCAGTAGTGGCAACAAATTAAGTTTCATGATATGAGGACAAGAATGATTTCATTGTATATTTTAATTGGGCTGGCGATGACCAGCTTATCTTTTTCTTCTTGTAAAGAATCCGCTGTCCCACAAGTGCAGGCTGATCAAGCCGAGGATGTCGTCTCCAAGGATCCAAGAGCACTGCCAGACTGGGCCAAGAATGCAACCATCTATGAAGTCAACGTCAGACAGTATACGCCTGAGGGCACTTTTAATGCCTTTGTAGAACATCTGCCTCGACTCAAAAAATTAGGGGTGGATATACTATGGTTTATGCCCATACATCCGATAAGCGTAGAAAAACGAAAAGGCACCTTAGGCTCATATTATGCTATCTCAGATTACAGAGCTATCAATCCAGAGTTTGGTACTATGGAGGACTTTGATATGATGGTGCAGCGTATACACGACTTAGGTATGCATCTGATTCTCGACTGGGTGCCCAATCATACAGGGTGGGATCATCAATGGATTAAGGATCACCCGGACTGGTATACCCAAAATGACAAAGGAGAAATCATTGATCCCACAGACCCAAGTACAGGAGAGTCTTGGGGATGGACAGATGTTGCAGATCTCAACTATGGTAATAAGTCGATGCGAGAAGCGATGATAGCAGAAAAACTTTTTTGGCTAAATGAGCATCAAGTGGATGGGTTTCGTGATGACGTCGCACATGGTGTGCCAGACACTTTTTGGGATGAAGTCGCAGAGGCCGTATTTGCTGCAGACAGAGACATATTTATGCTAGCAGAAGCAGAAGTGCCTGCTCATAGAAACTCAGGTAATTTTCATATGAGTTATGGGTGGACCGTTCACCATTTACTTAATGAAATAGCTAAAGGAGAAAAAAGTGCAGACGCATTGGATAAGTGGTTTGCAGAAGATAAGCAGAAGTTTACGAAAGGAATGGCCATGCACTTTACGTCTAACCACGACGAAAATACTTGGGCAGGCACTGTATTTGAAAGAATGGGATCAGCACATCAAACACTCGCAGCACTAACCTTTGTGATGGATGGTATGCCGCTGATCTATGGTGGTCAAGAAGAGCCACTGAAGAAACGATTAGCCTTCTTCGAAAAGGATGATATTGGTTTCAAGGCATATAGTTACACAGATTTTTACCAGAAACTAAATAACCTTAAGAAACGAAATCAAGCCGTTTGGAATGGAAGCTATGGCGGCGATATCGTAAAACTTATAGAGGATAAAAACATCTTCGCCTTTGTTAGAGAAAATAATGGTGATACGGCAACTGGTATATTTAATCTGTCAGATCAGCCTCAGCAGATGACTCTGCCATCAGAAATAAGTGGACTAGATATAATGGCTGGAGAAAAGATAAACTTAGTATCTGGATCAAATCTAAGCTTATATCCTTGGCAGTATTATATCATTTCATCCAACTAACTTCTAGCTACAATCTCAATATCCACTTTAATAAATTCCTATGCAGCCAACGAAAAAACTCAGTTTTCTTAATATATGGAATATGAGTTTTGGATTTTTAGGAATCCAGTTTGCCTTTGCACTGCAGGGAGGTTCTATGTCGCGCATATTTCAGACATTAGGAGCTGAAAAGGATGCTATACCGATGTTGTGGATTTTTGCACCATTAGCAGGTCTGATAGTGCAGCCCATTATAGGGTACCTGAGTGATCGTACTTGGCATCCTACTTGGGGAAGAAGGAAGCCTTATTTCTTTATAGGGGCGGTGTTGGCGTCTGTTGCCTTGATATTTATGCCACACTCTTCTGTGTTGTGGATGGCTGTGGGCGGCTTGTTGATTCTTGACGCCTCTATCAATATCAGTATGGAACCTTTTAGAGCTTTGGTTGCGGATCTCCTTCCTGAGTCGCAAAGATCATACGGCTTTGTAGTCCAGACCTTGATCATAGGAATAGGCACTTGGGTGGCCAGTCAGTTGCCTAAAGTAATGACAGCTATGGGATACAGCAATGAAGCGGCTGCACAAGTCGTTCCAGATAATGTCAAGATGTCGTTTCTTGTGGGTGGAGTAGTCTATATGGTTTCTATCTTGTATACCATATTCACCACAAAGGAATACCCGCCAGAAAACTTAGAAGTTTTCCAAAAAGAAAAAGCTGAGACTTCTGGCTTTGTGAACGCTATAACGGAGATTCTAGAGAGTATTCGTACGATGCCGAGCACTATGAAGAAGCTAGGGGTTGTACAGTTTTTTAGTTGGTTTGCATTTTTTACGATGTGGAGTATGGCTACTCCCGCATTAACTGAGCACGTATTCAGCGCTCCCAAGCCCGAAGCTGCAGCTATGTCGGCTAGTGCTTATACTGTAGCAGACTTAGCTTATAATAATGCTGCGGATCAAGTCAGTTCTGCTATGGGTGTCTATGGATTGACCTCTATGCTATTTGCTTTGATTCTTACTTTTGTGACGCGGCAATACAACATCAATAGGAAGTGGGTGCACTTAGGCAGTTTAGTGCTGGGTGGACTTGGATTTATAATAATGTTAAAGACTAGTGATGCTACCTTACTCAATGTTTGCTTTGCACTGATAGGCATTTCGTGGGGCAGTATTTTATCTATGCCATATGCCATGTTGTCCAGTACAATTAATCCCCAAAAGATGGGAATGTATATGGGCTTGTTCAATATGTTTATCGTCATACCACAGATAGTAGCAGCACTAGGAGGCATTAATTTTGCTTACAAGACCTTCTTTGGAGATGCTATTATCAATACGATGTTGCTATCAGGTGCTTGCTTGATAGTATCGGGATTGTCTACTCTTCTGATTACAGAACCTGAGGCGATCAAGTATCAGAAGGCTTAAAAATAAATTAAGATATAAGCGAAAAGAGATGAAAAATAAGAGCTGCTCAATATGTTATGTTACTCTCATTATGCTTCTCTTTTTTGGCTGTAGTAAATCTATCTATCCCGCAGTGACAGAGCAGCCAGTTGCTCAGCAAATGTCTTATCAAGGAGGTGTAGACTTGTTGGGATTGGGTACGCCTGTCCAGTTGTCCAAAGGTGTCAATGTCATTGATCTCCAAGATTACTTTATAAAGGCCAATCTTGATTCAGTAATTTCTGATGCAGGCCTACCATTTGTGCTAGACAAGACCAAGCAAACTCTTGAAATAAATGCCGTCAGTATAGATGCACCATTGACGAATCTTAGTTTGTATGCAGGCGCTAGTCACTATGATCTACTTGTCAAGAGTCCATCCAAAAAGGAAGTAATACTTAAGATGGTTGATAATGGCTATAAGGAAGTTAAGATCAAAGGAGAAATGAATGCTTGGAATCCCGCAGCTACTACGGTTCGATTGCAAGATGGCGAATGGGTGACCAAGTTAGATTTGGATGCTGGAGATTATCAGTACAAGTATATAGTCGATGGCCAAGATATTAATGACCCACATAACTCGGTGACAGTGAGCAATGGGAGCGGTGGCACCAATTCACTATTGAGTTTGGCCAAGCCAAAGAAAGAGGATTTACCTTGGTTATCAACTCAGCAATATACAGAATCTAGTCTAAGTCTTGGTTATACTAATAGGCCTATAAGAGTTTTTGCGTATTGGCAAAACTTAAGAGTAGATGCTCAAATACAGAGAGATAAAATCGTATTGGATATACCTAAAGCGGCAAGTAGTCACAGGCGCTCATTTATAAGGGTCTGGGCTTACAATACGAGTGGTGTATCCAATGACTTGCTTATACCGTTGCAATATGGTCAGGTTGTTTCTGACGCTAAAGATCTTAGTCGGTCAGATAAGGAAGCACAGATTATGTACTTCACTTTAGTAGATAGATTTAATAATGGCGACAAGGACAATGATGATCCAATTCGAGATGATCGACTTAAGCCCTTGACCAATTATGAAGGCGGTGATATAAGAGGCATAACGCAAAAAATAAAGTCAGGATACTTTAAGGCCTTGCATATCAACAGTCTTTGGTTGTCTCCGATAACGCAGAATCCACTCAAGGCATATCAAGAGTATATAGAGCCACAATATTTTTATTCTGGTTATCATGGCTACTGGCCGATCTCCTCTAGTCAAGTCGACCATAGATTTGGAAATGATGCAGACTTACAAGAGCTTGTAGATGTGGCGCATGCCCACGGAATCAATATCCTATTGGATTATGTTACCAATCATGTCCATGAGGAGCATCCTCTCTACAAGCAACATCCAGAATGGGCTACTGATTTGGTGCTGCCTGATGGTTCTAGAAATTTACGAATTTGGGATGCACAACGTCTGACGACTTGGTTCGACACCTTTATGCCCAGTCTGGATCTGTCTAATCCTGAGGTAATCGATGTGCAGGTAGACTCCACCATATATTGGTTAAAAAATTTTGGTCTAGATGGTTATCGCCACGATGCAACAAAGCACATACCCCTCGCTTTTTGGAAAGCATTGACACGACAACTCAAGGAAGAGGTAATGGTTACTGAGGGGCGATCTATATATCAGATAGGGGAGACTTATGGCAGCCGAGATCTGATAAGAAGCTATATCAATAGTGGTATGCTGGATGCACAGTTTGATTTTAATCTATACTTTGATGCCAGAGAAGTATTTGCAAAAAGTGAAGTGCCTTTTAGTAAGCTGGTCAGCTCCTTGGAGGAGTCCTTTTCTTATTATGGTTACCATTCGAGTATGGGCTATATTTCTGGCAATCATGATCAAGCTAGATTTATCTCATTGGCGAGCGGAGATGTTTCTTTTAATGAAGACCATAAGATGGCAGGCTTTAATAGAGACATCCAGGTGTCAGATGCCGTCGGGTATGATAAGCTGGAGATGCTGATGGCATTTATTATGACTATTCCAGGTGTGCCAGTCATTTATTATGGAGATGAAATAGGAATGTCTGGCGCTGGGGATCCAGATAGTCGGCGGATGATGCGATTTGAGGAACTGAGTGATAGAGAGATGCAGACAAAGGAAGTGGTCCAGAAACTAACCCAATTACGCAGGGATAATATGGCCTTGACTTATGGAGATTCTGAAGTTGTTGGTTTTGACAAGACAACTTTGGTGCTGAGCAGGCAATACTTTGATCAGGAGGTGCTCCTTGTTATGAATAAGAGTGCTAAGTCTCACTTAGTTCCTGTAGGTCGCGAGGGCCAGTGGGCCGCCCACTTTGATGGCCAACTCAGTTATGTGGAGGGAGAACCCTTTATAGAATTAGGACCTTGGTCTTTTGATGTGTTGACTAACTCACCATAACTACATAGGGATATGTCAGGAAGAGTAGGGGAAATGATAAAAGAAGCATTTTCCTTTAACAATTCTCAAATGGTTCAGAGCAAAACTGTTTTTTTTACTAATTTTAGTCCACTTAGTGTCAGATTGACACATTATTAATTTACATCTTTATTAAACTAGATATACAAACAGTTATGAAAAGTATGAATTTATTAAAATGGGGACTACTTGTCTTTGTAAGTGCCTTTATTATGGTCTCATGTGGAGATGATGATGATCCAGTAATCAATCCAGGTGGTGGCGGTGATGATGGTATTAATGTCCAAGATGGTCTCTTTATGACAATCGCAGGCGAAGACCCATCTTCTACCGCAGTTATGGTAGCAGAAGTTGTAGAAGCTAATGATTTTCAGACACAAGATAGAGCTGGATTTGTTGCAGGTTATATGTGGCTAGAGGCAGGTAGTTATCAGATTGTGCAAGTAGCAGATAAGGAGATTGTGGCAACCATAGGTGGAGCAGCAGAAACAATCGATGATGGTGCTAGTTCAGATTGCGGTCATACAGCAATCAGTAGAGTTCCTACTGTGGCAGATGGTGGTGCATTTACTGTAGCTGCGACGGGCTTATATAAAGTTACACATGATCAAACTACTGAAGAGTTAGTGATGTATAACATTCAGGATGCAAGTATCATCGGTAGTGCTACACCAGGAGGTTGGTCAGCAGATACGCCGCTAACAGGCTCAGTTGATGCTGATGGAGGTTCTTGGACAGCTGAGGGTGTGATACTGAGAAGTGGCGAGTGGAAAGCTAGATTTAACTGTAACTGGGGTATAAACAGAAGAATAGATCCCAATGGCTCATTGAATGATGTGAGCAATGGCTATCAGTTGTTTACAAATTTTGGAGGAACTCCAGACAATCTTCTTCCAGGAGGATCTAACTTTCCTCAGACAGAAGATGGCGAGTATACTGTGACGATAAATTGGACACCTCGTGATGGCTTCTTTATGGAAGTAGATAGAACAGGTGATGCACCAGCAATAACATTTAACCCTAATGATTTTCAGATGGCTGTCATCGGAGATGCTACAGCAAATGCTTGGGATGCAGACAGAAACTTATTTCATAAAGAAGAAGGCGGTGTGCATTCTTGGTATGGTGTAGTCACTTTTGCGGATGCTGGTGAGTACAAGTTTAGAGCTAATGATGCTTGGGACGTTAACTATGGTGGCGATTTGGCTTCTTTGACCAATGGTGGGGACAATATTCCTACGCCAGGCGCAGGCGCTTACTACATCATTTTGTCTACAGCTGATGAAGGTGAGACTTGGTCTGCAAGTGTAACAGAAGTTGGATGGGGTATCATCGGAGATGCAACACCAGGTGGATGGGATACAGATACAGATCTGGTTTCACAAGGATTTGATGGAGGTACATCTACATACACAATTAATATAGACTTGGTAGATGGGCAAGTTAAGTTCAGAGCTGGAGATGATTGGGCACATAATATCGGTGGAGACGTTACATTCTTAACTGTAGATGGAGACAACATTAGTGTGGGTGCTGGCAACTACGATGTGACCTTGTCTTACAATGGAGAAGTTTACTCAGCGACGATACAATAGTAAGTTATTTATAAAGGGTTGGTTTTCTATACGAAAGCCAACCCATTTTTTTTATATCAGTTAGTTGAAGTATTAAGATATGAAGCTCAGTGTATTTAGTGTAAAATCTATTTTTTGTATGGCCATTTTTGTGGCTTTTTTTATCTCTGCTGATAACTTAACAGGGCAAGTTTCTGGTGTTGTTATCGACGCTGATGGAGAGCCATTAATTGGGGTAAATATTTTTGCTCCCAGCTCCAAAGAAGGCGCTATCACGGATATAGATGGTGCATTTTCTCTCAATGTTCAAGATGGTGACCCGATAGAATTTTCCTATATAGGGTACGAGACAGTTACGCTTAATGCAACAGCAGGAGAAGTAATGAACGTAACACTCGGTGAAGAATCTGCTCTGCTAGATGAGATTGTTGTCGTCGGTTATGGAGCTGTTGATAAGGATGATCTTACGGGTGTTGTGACCAAAATTGATGAAAAGGATTTCATACAAGGCTCCATCACCTCACCTGAAAAATTACTCAACGGGAAAGTTGCTGGTCTACAAATCAGCAGTAATGGAGAGCCTGGTGGAGGCTCTAGAATAAGACTAAGAGGTTCTACCTCTCTGACTGCAGAATCCTCACCCCTTATTGTCGTAGACGGTGTGCCGCTAGACAGTAGATCATTTTCTAGTTCTCGTAATCCGCTCAACTTTATCAACTCAGTAGATGTTGAGAGTATGACTGTACTTAAAGATGCATCTGCAACAGCAATATATGGATCTAGAGGTGCCAATGGTGTTATCATTATTACAACTAAATCTGGGCAAACTGGAAAGCCAAGAATAAGTTATTCTGGAAACGCCAATGTGTCAGTCTTAGGAGGTAGCTTTGGTAACTTAAGACCAAACTCTTTTAGAGAAGCCATTTTTGCAAAGGCCCCTCAAGAAATAGAGTTCTTAGGAGATGTCAATACCAATTGGGTCAATGAAGTCACGCAACTTGCTCGAAGTACAGAACACAACCTATCTCTGTCTGGCGGACTTAAAAATCTAAACTATTATCTCAGTGGAGGGTATCTTAAAAGCAATGGTGTGCTCAGAACTTCTGCGCATGAAAACGCTACGCTTTCGGCTAAGTTATCTACTAAGTTATTCGATGCACTTGAGATTTCTTACAAAGGAAAACTAGGCCGTTCTAATGATGTATTGACGCCTAATGTCATAGGTGCTGCGCTTGCGTTTGATCCGACTAGGCCGATACTCGATTCCGAATCTAAATTTGGAGGGTATTTTCAGTGGAGAGATCCACTTGCTACAGCTAATCCCGTCGCCACTATAGCCCTTACGGATAATACAGGAATAACGACACGTCTACTCAACAATGTGACGATGACACTTGATCTCCCATTTGTCGAAGGTTTGAGCCTTACGTCCAATAGTAGCTACGATTATACGACAGGTACAAAAAGAGATTTTAATGATCCCTTGGATAAACCCAATTTTGATCGTGGTGGTCGATTGTTCAATGAAGAATTACGAAACTATTCTCTGTTACAAGAAACATATGCAACCTATACCAAGGACCTCAATGAATCCAATAAAATTTCTATAACAGCAGGACATTCTTGGCAAGAGTTTGACCAAGAAAATAGATGGGAAGAGGGCAATGGTCTAGTGCAAGATGCTGCGGGTATTTACAATTATACTACTGATATCAGACAAGATTCTTTCTTGGTAAAGAACAGATTGATTTCATTCTTTGGAAGAGTCAATTTAGAATTTCAAAATAAATATTTGTTGACACTTAATTACAGGCAGGACGGATCAAGTCGTTTTGGTCCAGATAACAAGTGGGGATATTTCCCAGGTGTCGCGTTTGCCTGGAGAGTTCTACAAGAAGATTTTGGCGCTGGATTAAGTAATACATTCTCAGATTTAAAACTAAGAGCCAGTTGGGGTATAACGGGGAATGAAGATATTACGGACTTCTTATTCAAGACTTTCTACAGTTTTGGTACTGCTGATGCGAGTTATCAGTTTGGTGATACTTTTCAACAGACGCTCAGAGGTACAGGTGTAGATCCAGGTATCAAGTGGGAACAAACAACTTCGATCAACTTAGGTGTTGACTTTGGGTTCTATAATAATAGAGTGAGTGGGTCTGTAGACTTATATCAAAAGAATACCGACGATCTTTTGTCTAGAGTAGCAGCGCCAGCTTTCACCAATCTGAGTGATCAGATCGTTACCAATATCGGTGAGATGGAAAATAAAGGGGTGGAACTAACGCTAAATTATGTTGTGTCAGATAGATCAGATTTTGACTGGAATATTGGTTTTAATGTGGCCTACAACAAAAACGAAATAACCAAGCTAGATAACGCGAGTGATGAGGTACTTGCCGATTTCCAGGGCTATGAGACCGGAGGTATTTCTGGGGATGTCGGACAGACCATACAGATACTCAAAGTAGGAGAGAGCATAGAGACATTTAGAACTTATATCCATATACGTGATGCAAGTGGTCAGCCACTTACAGATACTGAAGATCATAATAGCGACGGCCTTATCGATTTACTCGACATATATGAAGATATCAATCAAGATGGACTCATCAACGAAAGTGATTTGGTGACGGGTCCTTCTGCCTTGCCTGATTTTATTTTTGGATTAAGTTCCAATGTAAGATGGAAGAAGTGGGACGCAGGGATCACAATTAGAGCCAATACGGGAAACTATGTGTATAATAATAATGCTTCTAGTACAGGTTACTTTGATCGACTGACAGATAGAGTTACAAATAATATACATCGCTCAGCTTTTGATCTCAATATCTCACGTCGTCAACTTAAGTCAGATTATTATATAGAGGATGCCTCTTTTGTAAGATTAGATAACTTGACGATAGGATATAATATTGGAGGATCTGGAATATTGAAAAATATGAGATTGTTCTTAACTGGTAATAATCTTGCAGTTTTGACAGGGTATTCTGGGCAAGATCCAGAGCTGCCGCAGATAGCAGGCGGTATAGATAATAATGTCTATCCAGCTTCTAGAAATTTCTTAGTTGGTCTCAGTACTTCTTTTTAAAATCAGCAAAATTTAAGTCGAAATGAAAAAATTTCTAACACTCTGGTTCTTATTAGTGCTAGTGATGGTCAGTTGTACAGACCTCGATATAGCTCCAGAAGATGCGGCCTCTGAAGAGGAAATATTTACTGATCTTAACGCTTATAAGTCGTACTTGGCAAAGGCCTATGCCAGTTATAGTTTGACAGGCCAAGACGGTCCATCCGGTGATTCTGATATATCCATAGTCAATGATGAGGGATTTACCAGTTACATAAGAGCCTACTGGAAAGCACAAGAGTTGACGACAGACGAAGCTGTAGTGGGCTGGACAGACGCAGGTATAAGAAACTTACATGAGCATTCTTGGTCTTCAGAAAATCAATTTGTAAGAGTACTCTACTATAGAATAGCTTTGATAATTTCTATCACGAATGATTTTTTATTACAATCTTCTGACGACCGCCTCGATAGAAATGGCATACCTATGGAGGATAGAGCCGAGATCCAAGTATACAGAGCAGAAGCAAGATTTTTGAGAGCTATGGCGTATTGGCATGCGCTAGATCTGTTTAGGAATATTGCACTTGTTACAGAGATTACAGCAGATCCGCCTTCGCAATCTTCACCCCAAGAATTATTTGAGTTTATTGAAACAGAGCTTAGAGAAATCGAAGACGAATTGGCTGCGCCGATGGCCAATGAGTATGGAAGAATAGACCAAGGAGGGCTCTGGATGCTTCAGGCCAAGCTCTATCTGAATGCTGAAGCCATGACTGGACAAATAAGATATGATGACTGTGTGTCTGCTTTAAACAAGGTGCTTTTAGAACGCTATAGTTTAGAAGAGAATTATGAGGAACTGTTTATGAAAGACAATCATTTGTCCAATGAGATTATTTTTTCTCTGCCATCAGACGGAAAACAATCTCAGAGTTGGGGCTGTACCACTTTTTTGGTACAAGCAGCCATTGGAGGCAGTATGGTAGATAGTGACTCAGGTGTTATGGGGGGATGGGCAGGACTCCGTACGACAAGAAATTTAATAGAAAGATTTCCTGATCTTACAGGAGATACGGATAGAAGAGCTATCTTTTTTACAGATGGTCAATCAGTAGATATTGATGATATAGGTGTATTTGAGCAGGGTATAGCTGTGCCTAAATTTAAAAACATTAATAGTGCTGGACAAGTAGGGTCTGATCCGACTCACGTAGATACAGATTACCCTATGTTCAGATTAGCGGATGCATATCTGATGTATGCGGAAGCAACGCTGCGAGGTGCTACTAATGGAAATATAACTACTGCAGTGACTTTGATTAATGATCTTAGAGAAAGAGCATATGGAAATAATAGTGGTGATGTGGATGTTTCTGAAGTTGATTTAGATTTTATACTAGATGAACGCAGCAGAGAATTATACTGGGAGGCATCTAGACGTATTGACTTGGTTAGATATGGACAGTTTACAGATAATGGTATCTGGCCATGGAAAGGAAACGTGAAAGAAGGACGACTGACAGAGCCACATAGAGATATTTTTCCGATTCCAGCTTCCGACCTGCTGGCTAATCCAAATTTGGTTCAAAATCCTGGATACTAAACAATCGATATGCATAAGATTAGACTGATCCTTTTTTATATACTTGTCTTTTTGGGAATTGGTCTGTCGGCACAAGTTGTATATACGGAACCTGCTTTCCCCACGCAGAGCGATGATGTTGTTTTGTTTTTTGATGCCACAGAAGGTAATGCTGGATTATTGGACTTTACGGGTGAGGTGTATGCGCATATGGGGCTTATTACCAATAACAGTGACAGCCCTTCTGATTGGAAGTATGTAGTAGGTGTATGGGGTACAGAGGACGTGAGGACTTTAATGACGAGAGTGTCCCCAAACCTATATAGTCTTGCTTATAATATTGAAGCTTTTCACGACGTAGTACCAGGAGATACTGTAGAGCAATTGGCTTTTGTGTTTAGAAATGGAGATGGCAGTCGCTCGGGAAGAGCAAGTGATGGTTCCGATATTTATCTAGAAGTATTTCCGCCTGATGATGGATTAAGAGTTACTGTAAATTCTCCTACTCCCAATACAATAGTGAGGCAAGGAGAGGTATTAGATGTTGATCTTTTGGTGAACAAGGACGCCTTAGTCACTATAACTGATAATGGAAGCGAGATATATAATCAAAGTAGCGCTGCTGTAGAGCTACAAGTTGTAGGGGACCAGCTGGGGGCCCATCTACTTGACATAAGGATCACCGATGACGCAGAGTTTATTGAACTAGAGCGCAACTATTTTGTGTTGGACGATCAAGACAATAGACTACCTAAGCCTGATTGGTTGTCACCTTTTGGTATGACGTATAACACAGATGCTTATGGTTTTGCCCTAGTTGCTCCTGGAAAAGATTATGTTTTTCTCTTGTGTGATGACAATGACTATTCTGTCGATTTAGATTATAGATTAAATAGGGACCTAGACGGCAACACTTTCTGGATAGAGATTCCGAAAGGAAATTTTACTCAGGAGACAGGTTTGTACCAGTTCTTAGTTGACGGTGAGATTGTCATTGCTGATCCCTATTCTGAACTTGTCCTCGATCCTTGGAATGATGAGCATATAATTGACCAAGACTTTTTCCCAACTTATCCTACAGGTAGAACGACTGGTTTTGTTACTGTATTTGATTTAGAGCAAAAATCTTATCCTTGGGAAGTCACTGATTTTGAGAGGCCAGCGAAAGAGGAGCTCGTTATCTACGAGCTATTGATGCGTGATTTTTTAGAAGATAAAAGTTATGAAACGTTATTAGATACTCTCGATTATCTTTCGCGACTAGGCATTAATGCAATTGAACTAATGCCGATACAAGAATTCGAAGGGAATAACTCATGGGGTTACAATCCTTCTTTCCATTGCGCTATTGATAAGTATTATGGGAGCAAAGAACAGCTTCAAAGGGTTGTTGATCGCTGTCATCAATTAGGTATTGCGGTAATTATAGATGTGGTGTATAATCATGCCTTTTCTCAGAGCCCCTTGTGTCAGATGTATTGGGATCCTATTGCATTCAGGCCTACAGCTGATAATCCTTGGCTCAATGTCACCGCTCGACATCCATTTAATGTAGGTTATGATTTCAATCACGAATCCGAATTCACTAAAGATTGGGTGAAGGAATCTCTACGTAGACTTATCGAAGAGCTCAATGTGGATGGTTTCCGATTCGACCTATCTAAGGGTTTGACACAATTTAATTCTGGAGGGAATGCCAGTCTTATGTCTCGTTATGATCAGAGTAGAATTGATATCATCACGGACTATGCCAATCATATATGGGGTTTTGATAATGATCTGTATGTTGTTCTAGAACACTTTGCTGATGTTAGTGAGGAGAGAGAGCTGGCGAGTAAGGGTATGTTGTTATGGTCTAATACAACCTTTCAGTTTGCAGAGGCTGCGATGGGATACGTTAGTGACTTAACAGCAGCCAGTTACAAAAGTAGAGGTTTCGCTCAGCCATCCCTTATTGCCTATATGGAGTCGCACGATGAAGAGCGGTTGGGTTATAAGATTAAGACTTGGGGCAACTCCAATTCAGGCTATAGTACTAAAGATCCATGGACTTTTTCGGATCGGATTGTTGCAGCTGCAGCAGTTTATCTTTCTATCCCAGGACCTAAGATGCTGTGGCAGTTCGGAGAGTTAGGATACGATGAGTCCATCAATCGCTGCGAAGATGGCACTGTCAGTGATAATTGTAGGCTGTCTTCAAAGCCTATAAGATGGTCTGATTTAGCAATCGATAATAGACGGCACACGTATGATAGGCTGGCGGCACTTCTTTTTCTCAGATCTAACTATCAAGTTTTTCACACACCAAATTTTGGTCTGCTAGATGATGATCACTTTAAGCGTGTTAAGCTTAATGGAGCGGATATGAATGTTGTAACGCTAGCTAATTTTGATATAAATTCTATGACAGTTTCTGGAGAATTTCAACATACTGGTATTTGGTTCGAGTATCTTACTGGTGAGCAGTTGTCCGTTTCAGATGTTGATATGACACTTAATCTTAAGCCAGGCGAAGTTAGAATCTATACATCCAGGGAGGTCCAGCCTCCAGATGGATTTTTTACGAATATAGAAGAGCTAGAGACAACTCAATTACGATTATATCCTAACCCTATTTTGCCTGGGACTGAATTAGTTCTTCTTGATAAGCAAAGTGCAGATGTAACAATTGTAGATGGACAAGGAATGAAGATTTCTTTCTCTGCTCAGTATGACAAAGAGCTATTGCGCATAACACTTCCATCTGAATTACAAGCGGGTCTGTATTTTTTAAGGTTATCTGATGAGGGAGAAGTTAGAACTATCAAATTTGTAGTTGTAAATCAATAGCAAAGTTTGAGAAGAAGTTATTTCATAATATTTCTATTTTTTTTCTCAGGGATTGTTAAGGCTCAAATGGTCAATCCTCAGCTGGGTAAAGCTTTTGATGATTCGGAAGTGCCTAAAGTATTTATTACTCTAGATGAAGCGGATTTAGAAAGAATTCTTTTTGGAGATCTAGAAAGTGATGAAGAATATCCTGCAGAGTTCATATATGCAACAAGTTATTCTCGCGATACTATATTAGAAGTAGGATTTAGATTGCGCGGTAATACATCTAGGCAGAAAGCAAAAAAATCATTTAAAGTAGCTTTCAATTCATTTGTTAAGGGACAAAAGTGGGCAGGTTTAGATAAAATGAATCTAAATGGTGAAGCCAATGATCCGAGTTTGATGAGATCAAAATTAGGTTGGGATCTATTTAGATTTCTAGAAGTACCTGCTTCAAGATGTAATCACATAGAACTGTATATCAACAATACTTATAGAGGTATTTATAGTAATGTAGAACATATCGATGAAGAGTTTTTGGAAAAACGATTTGCTTCGCCCGATGGTAATTTGTACAAATGTCTATGGCCAGCCGATATGCGATATAAGGGCACGGATGCGGAACTCTATAAAGAATCGTTTTTCGGCAGACAAGCTTACGAACTCAAAACCAACCCACTTCAAGATGATTATGAAGACCTCGCTCACCTGATAGATGTCCTCAACAATTATGAAGGCATTGATCAACTTTGCGAATTAGAACAAATCTTGAATGTAGACCTACTTGTCAGGTGTATGGCAGCAGATGTGTATATGGGCAATTGGGATGGTGCCTTTCTCAATAAAAATAATTTTTATCTGTACAAGGACCCTATCACAAGCCTGTTTACTTTTATACCGTTTGATTTAGATAATACTTTTGGAATTGACTGGTTAGGAATTGACTGGACGCGAGCATCTATATATACTTGGTCAGAGTTGTCAGGTGAGGCTAGACCTCTTTATGAAAGCATTATGAGGATTCCGGAGTACAGTAATAGATTCAGTTATTATCTAGAATATATAAGTAATGGTTTTCTTAATAAGGATACTGTTTCTATTTATTTATTGGAGAAGTTGAGTTTGTTAGAGGCTTCAAGGAGAGATGATGTTTTTTCGGACATAGATTTCGGATTTAGTTATGATGATTTTGTGCAAAGTATTGCAGCAGGCTTTGGTGGACATGTGCTGTATGGAATCTTAGAATATCTAGAAGAGAGACAAAACTATATAGACGACAATCTAAATACTATATCAGAACTGCCTGCAGTTAGTATTGTTCATGAGGAAATAGATAGCGACAGTATTCACTTTGAGATTAAATTTGTGAGAGAAGCTATCTTGAATAAAGCAGAATTTCATTACAGTTTTGATTCTGGATTGGAACAGACAGTGCCTTTGGATTTTATTTCCGAAAACACCAAGTTGGGTATACCAAAACAGCCTAATGCTCAGACGTTGACTTATTACGTGTCTATGAGTTATGGACCGGGGCTGGTGCGAAATTATCCATTTTGTAAAAATGCTGCTATTCCACTTGCAACTCAGTTGGAGCAAGATTTGGTCATAAATGAGTTTCTAGCAAGCAATAAAGAGAGTCAACAGAACGATAGTGGTGAGCATGCGGATTGGATAGAGATCTATAATGTGGGTGGAAACAGAGAGGATCTATCTCGTTATTATCTAACAGATGCTCGCAGCAATCCCAATAAATGGCGGCTTCCATCAGAGTATCTTTACCCAGGAGAATATTTGGTCTTATGGGCAGATGATAATCCAGAGCAAAGCCATCATCATACTAATTTTAAATTGGATAAGGAGGGTGAGTTTTTAGGACTTTTTGCATTACAACGTGGAGGTTATTTTCCTGTGGATACTTTTAGTTTTGGTGTGCAGAATTCTGACCAGAGCAGTGCTAGATGGCCTAATGGTCTTGGAGAGTTTAGAGAAGCAGAACAGTTGACTTTTGGCACCAATAATGAATGGCCTTCGGTTGTTTTTGGCGCGGAGGAACAAGAATATTTTGTTTTTCCTAATCCTTGCTATTCTGATTTGACAATAGACTTTTCTAGTGCCAACTATTCCATTGAGTTATTTGATATAGCTGGTAAGAGGGTTTTAGTTAAAGATAGCAGCCCTAAAGTTATATCGGTAGATAACATATTGTGTGGTTTCTACTTTGTTAAACTCACTACAGATAATAAGCAAATATGGCAATCTCTTATAAAGCATTAAAATTGGTTGATAAGATTTTATTTCTTATGATTTTTATCGTGTCTGTAATGACCGTTAGTGCACAGGATGTCAATCGAGTAGAGCCACCCTTTTGGTGGGCAGGAATGTATAACCCTAAGTTACAGCTGTTAGTCCACGGAAAAAATCTAGGAAAGCTCAAGGCCAGCTCACGAGACAGTACTTTTTTAATTACAAATACTCACTATGGTGATAGTCCTCACTATATTTTTATTGATTTAGATATCAGTAAAGCAACTCCAGGTGAATATACTATTACACTAGATGATGGGTCTAAGACGATACATGTAATCAGGTATCAGCTTAAAAAGCGAAAGGATAATTCGGCCCACCGCCAAGGTCTTTCTAGTGCTGATGTGGTCTACCTTATAACACCAGATCGATTCTCTAACGGGGATAAGAACAATGATGAAGTTGCAGGTCTTAAAGAGGGCCTCAATAGAGCTAAAGAGTATGGCAGGCACGGAGGAGACTTACGAGGAATAGAGAATCATATTCCTTATATAAGTAATTTAGGTTTCACTGCTATATGGCTCAATCCTGTGTTGGAGAATGATCAGCCGCAATGGTCTTATCATGGCTACTCGACAACAGATTATTATAATGTAGACCCTCGATTTGGTAGCAATGAGACTTATGTACGGCTTGCTGAGAAAGCAGCAGATAGTGGGTTGGGATTGGTGATGGACATAATAGTCAATCATTGCGGGAGCCATCACTGGTGGATGGAGGACCTGCCATTTGATGATTGGATAAATGTTCCCAATACAGATGATTATGTACAAACCAATCACAGAAAGGAAACCTTACGGGATCCGTATGCTTCTGCATTGGATAGAAAAAATATGGTTGAAGGATGGTTTGTACCGACTATGCCAGACCTCAATCAGAGAAATAAATTTATGTCCACCTATTTGATTCAAAATTCTATTTGGTGGATTGAATATGCTCATCTTAATGCTATTCGACAAGACACTTATTCCTATCCATTCAAAGAATTTATGACAGACTGGACTTGTGCGATCAAAAACGAATATCCAAATTTTTTCATTGTTGGTGAGGAGTGGGTAGAAGAGCCTGCAATGATAGCATATTGGCAAGCGGGGCAAGATAACACAGATAGTAACAACTCGTGTTTGCCTTCCTTGATGGATTTTCCACTTTGCTTTGCACTTAATAAAGCGTTATCAGAAGAAGAATCATGGAACACTGGATTAATACGTATATATCAATCCTTAGCAACGGACTATCATTATTCGGATCCATCCCAGCTTGTAATCTTTGCAGATAATCATGATATGAAGCGGACGTTTGTTCAGTTAGGAGAAGACATAGTTAGATTCAAAATGGCTATAGCGCTTCTTCTGACGACAAGGGGCATTCCTCAGTTGTATTATGGTACGGAGATATTAATGAACACTGGTAAAGATGGAAGCCATGGCCGTATCAGATCAGATTTTCCTGGGGGGTGGGCTGGTGATACTATTTCAGTTGTTGAGAATAGAGGAATCGGAACCCAACAAAAAGAAGCTCAGGATTTTTGTAGAAGATTATTGCGATGGAGACAAG
Organism: uncultured Saprospiraceae bacterium; assembly: GCA_937929835.1. Classification (GTDB taxonomy): domain Bacteria; phylum Bacteroidota; class Bacteroidia; order Chitinophagales; family Saprospiraceae; genus RFSX01. The sequence goes on from CALFUU010000148.1 coordinate 32,359, forward strand.
ACCAAACTGTAATACACCATGGTAGACTTATGCATTTCGTGCCTGAGGATGGTGTCTATGTATATTTTAGATACAATGAGGCAGAATCTGTAATGGTCGTTATTAATAAGAATGAGGAAACCAATGTAATGAGTTTAAATAGATTTGAGGAACGTCTGAATGGCTTTGGATCCTATTACGATGTACTCCGAGAACAGCAAGGAGAATTAAAGGAAAGTATGGACTTAGCCCCTAATACTGTCTATGTCTTAGAGCTAAGACCATAATTGAAAGGTTGGCGTTGCCGAGTGGTGTTGGGGTATTGTGTCTAAGCCTCTAATTCTGGGCAGTCTAGACAGGCTTTCTGATAAGGGCGCTTGACAAACAACCAGATAAGAAATGCAACCACAAAGAGGATACCCATCGTCGGTAGGATGTTGTCAGAGACCAATTGGATATTTTCCAGTAAAGTCTCTGCAAAGTAATAAGCGAGACCTGCAAGAGTTCCTGTCCAGATCGCAACTGAAATACCACTATAGATAGCAAATTTTAGATAACTGATTTTTCTTAGTCCTGTCAGTATGAGGATGAGGGTCGTTAGTCCAAAAAACATTTTGTATACAAGTAGTATGGCTTCAGGGTGCTTGTCATACCAGATGGAGATCTTATCTAATTTTGCTTGGAGTTTCGGTTTTTTGAGCAGTAATTGCGTTCCTTTTTTCCTAGCCACTAGAAATTTGAACCAATCTGCTGTCCAGGCCCCGAGCCACGCCAGAAATGCTGCCACCCAAAAATTATATAATCCTGATTTGGCGCCTATTACTGAGCTGACAAGGGATACCTCACCTTCCATCATAACACCTACAAAGGTGGCAAGATAACCACAAGATTCTAACAACATTTCAAAGGTAGACAACATACGTTGCCAATGTACAGATTATCTGGACTACAGGCAGCTTTAGTAAAGCACGGAAGCTAAGAGGGTAGGCAAACAGTCAGGTCAATGACAGTTGACAGAAGACTATAATAACGGGATTCGAACCCACAGTAACCAATTTATTAAGTGCTGAAGTCTTCTTGGCTGTCTTATGTATTAGAGGTGCTATTGCTTAATAGTAAATCCATAATTGCTAATTCATTATTACAGATCACCCTTGGTCTCTGATGCGCAGATATATCCCGCCTCTCAGTTTTGAATTGCTGTAGTGCTGTCGTGAACTTTGATATACAGAAGACATATTGTTAGTGGAAACTTTTATAAGTGCTGTAGTCTTCTTTTGCTTCTTGTTACAGATCTCATTAATTGTTAATGTGTCAATGTTAAATTGCTGAAGAGATCTTTCAACTTATTTCTATTCGTATTCTAGAAGGTTAAGAACTTCCTGGTCTAGGGCACGCAGCATTGCCTCATAAGGGCCAGACTGCACTTTACCTATCTGTCCATCCTGTTTGCTGGACTGCACGTCTTTGCCAATCAATCGACTGATAATCGTACCGTCAAATCCACCAATGAGGATAGTACCTTTGTCATCAAGAGTGCTCGGAAAGTCTTGTCCTCTTCCAGTCACCCACCACCAAACGATTCTTATCTCTGATAGGCCTACTTGTTTCAGTTTCCGCATCGCTGTCTCGTAGTTGGTCTTCATACTCCCTGCAGGATTAAACTGCATATCCGATACCACGACCAGCGTTGTAGGATAATCTGCTATAGGAATGTCTGGCTGTATTCTTCTCATCTTGACTATAGTATCTATAACCGATTGAAAATTTGTACTGCCCCAAGCTGTCTGCTCCTTGGTCAACTGTAGAACTTTATCACTGAAGGTGCCACTCAATTTCTTTGCTCTAGAAACATTGTCAAACATGATCACGTGATCCTGAAAGGCGCCTTTGATCAAAGTAGAGAAATAGACACCCAAACTGATGCAGATATCAAAGGCTGTTGTATCTGCTACAGCTGCCTGCATAGAGCCTGAAGTATCTAAGGCACACCAGACATTCTCTTGTTGTGTCTCTTCTGCTTCCGCTAGTCGTATCAATCCCTCAAACTGCTTATCGACAGTGTGCTTCTGCGCTAAGGACATAGATGCCGATACTGTCTTCATAAGCTCATACACATAGCCAGTAAACTTTGCGACGGGCTGACTCTTGATCCACTTGAGATACTTCATATCTATGTTGTGTCTCTCAATGAATGTGCTGCCATCCTCTCTAGTGACATTGACCATTTGGTGCAACGCTTTCCCAGGCACTTTCTTGAAGTCGATTTGATCAAACAATCGATTACTGATCTGCTGCTGAAACTGGTGAGCTGTACCTGAGGACTTGAATTTCCGATACTGCACAGGTGTCCAATTCAAAAATTTACAGAGTCCTAAGGCAAAGGCATTCAACGCTATATGTCTTTCATTTGAAATGTTGGATTTAGATCTTATTCTAGGAAGATACTTTGATAATAAGTTAGAATTGTACTCGCAATAGATGCCTCTCAGTATCAGATTGTAGACCTCTGTCTTATCTATTTCTCCTAGAGTATCTTGATGCCACAAGTCTTTCCAGCTACCCACTAATGGAATCAACCATAAGTTCTTGGACAAAGTATCAGGCTGATATCTAGCCAGCCAGATCAAGGCTTTGCGAAATTCATCTCTATTCCCTTGTCCTTTTTGGACAGCTTCACCTTGATGAAATCCTTTGCTCTTTCTAGTGACGATTCTGTTGTAGAAGATGATCTTAATCGTATCTAGTGGAGATTCATCCCACATCTGTGATATATCTGCAAACACTTCTTCTAGAGGTCTGTTTCTATAGGTGCCACATTTGGAGAAGTAATCCAATAAGGCCGAACCTGTAGTCGAGTTAGATAGAGCACCATTTTCTGTAAAGGTGTTCTTTCTGTATAGCATTTTTAAAAAGTTATTCATTGTATTTCTGTTTGATGACTCAAAGATGAAAGCCCATTGCGCAATGTTATTGCGTAGTTTGTTTGTTTTATCTTTTGGTTGTTATTACTTAAGTTAATTTTTGAATGGAGAAGCTTATTTCTACTTCTCCTTTCCATAACCCTAAATAATTGATGTTAAAAAAATAGGAGCCGACCTTTGTAAGCTCTTTGAACTTAGTTTTTTGTATTCCCAGCAGGATTCGAACCTGCACCAACAGAGTCAAAGTCTGTTATGCTAACCATTTACACCAAGGGAATGAACGAACGGTCCTGCCCATTGGCAGGAACCGAAGTCTTAAATAGACTTCGGTAGTGAGAGAACCGCAACATCAGTTGCGGCGCATAACCCACATCATAAGAAGCAACTATTTATAATTTTCTTCACCATTTAGATATGTCCTGCCCATTGGCAGGAACCGAAGTCTTAAATAGACTTCGGTAGTGAGAGAACCGCAACATCAGTAGCGGCGCATAGCCCATATCATAAGGTGATGTTATTTAAATTTTTCACTCTACCGTTGTAGGGTGAATTAAAAAGTAATTGAGGGTAGCTTCAGCTATACGCTTCGGTTCGCAAGCCCAAAAGTCCGTTTAGAACCTTCTTCTTTTAATGATTTTCTCTCTGCCTTTGTAGAAAGTGAATTAAAAAGTAATTGAGGGTACGCCTCAGCTATACGCTTCGGTTCGCAAACCCCAAGGTCCGTTTAGGACCTTTGGGTTTGCTCAGGGTGAACTTGAGACTCGAACTCTTTTCTTCTCGGTCACAACGAGATGTTTTACCTGTTAAACTAAGTCCACCATTTTAGTCAATATTAAGTACTCCAACCAAGACTCGAACTTGGACCTGTATGGTGTTTAAGACCATTGCCTCTGCCAATTGGGCTACTGGAGCTTTCAATTTTTTTGCTACCGTGATAGGACTCAAACCCATACCTTGCGATCCGTAGTCGCAGATGCTTTCAGTTACACCACACGGCAATGTTGAGTCAATGTGTAATTTTCATTGTACTTACTTTTAAGTGACT